>NZ_JARUBF010000001.1:5555101-5866802 GCF_029626025.1 Solwaraspora sp. WMMD406 | reverse complement strand
AGGTCGTCCGGGCATACCCGAACTTCCGGGTCGTCGCGACGACCTTGCGTACGGTGCGGACCGCCACAGTCAACGACTGGGGAGCGATCGCGTGGTCGGCTCCGACGGGATTCGTCGAAGCTACGCACCGTGCCGGTCTGGAGATCCTGGACCGGGTCGGCGGCGGGGACAGTTTCGCCTCCGGTCTGGTGTACGGGCTGCTGGAGAAGGGCGACCTGGCCTTGGCGGTGGAGTACGGAGCGGCACACGGTGCACTGGCGATGACCACACCCGGTGACACCTCGATGGCCAACCTGGCCGAAGTGGAGTCTCTGGTCGGCGGCGGGGGCGCCCGCGTACAACGCTGAACAGCTACGATTTCCGCCAGTGGATGTTGCCAACACGGTGCCGAGTCGGTGGCGGAGTCGGTCGATTCAACCGGATTGTCAGGGTGCCGTAACCGCAGGATCCGCGCGGAACAAGTGGGTGGGATGGGCCTACCGCGGCAGTGTCGCCGGCAGTAGTCTCTTGGCTTCAATGAGTGTCTATTCCCCCGGAGGCGGCGCGGACTATGGCTCAAGCACCCGTGCGCGTGCTCATCGTCGGTGCCAGCGTCGCCGGTCTGGCATTGGCCCGTGCGCTGCGGTTGGCCGGTCTCAGGCCCACAGTGGTGGAGAAGCTCCCACCATCCGTTGTGGCCGGTGCGGGGATCTTCCTGCCCGGTAACGCGATCCGGGCGCTACGGGAGCTCGGCCTGGACGGCCCGTTGCGCCCGCTCGGCGCGGTCATCCGCCACCAACGCTTCCTCGATTCGGCCGGTCGACAGCTGTGCGCGGTCGACCTGGACCAGTTGTGGGACGGCGTCGGCGAGTGCCGCGCGTTGCCCCGAGCCGACCTGCACCGGGTGCTGCTCACCGGGGCCGGCGGCGAGGTCCGCCACGACACCGAGGTGTGTGACCTGGAAGTCGGCGACGAGACCACCAAGGTCGCCTTCGGCGACGGATCGTACGCCGAGTACGACCTGGTCGTCGGTGCTGACGGGCGTCGCTCGACGGTGCGCCAGTTGGCCGGACTCGGCGGTGCCGCGCACCCGGTGGGTCAGATCGTCTACCGCAGTGTGGTCTCCGGCGGTCCGGAGATCACCGAATGGACCGGGCTGCTCGGCCAGCGGGCCGGGATCGTGGTGATGCCGATGGGGTACGGCCGGCTCTACTGTTACGCCGACGAGGCCCTACCGGCTGGCTCGGCGCCGCCGGCCGACCCGCTCGTCCGGCTCCGGGACCTTTTCGGCGAGTACGGCCATCCGGTGCCGGCCGTCCTCGAAGCGGTGGAAAAGGTGCAGGTGGCGGTCACCGACGAGGTCGAGTTGTCGGCCTGGTCCCGAGGCAACGTCGTGCTCGTCGGTGACGCGGCGCACGCCACCGCGCCCACCCTGTCGCAGGGCGCCGCGATGGCCCTGGAAGACGCCCTGGTGCTCGCCGAGATGGTGCGGACCCGTTCGTCGATCGCCGAGGCGCTCGCCGGCTACGAGAGCCGGCGCCGGCCACGTACCCAGTGGGTGCTGGACCGGACCCGTGACCGCGACCACACCCGCGACGTCAGCCCGGCCCTGCGCGACCCGCTGTTGCGCAGCAGAGGCAGCACGATCTTCCAGGAGCACTACCGGCTGCTGATCGACCCGGTGTAGATCCGGGTCCCGCTGCCCCTGGGCGGCGCCGCCCAGGGGCAAGGCGGGCCTGGTCGGACCGTACCGTCGGGTCGTGGTGTCCCGGTCCGGCGCGCCGTCGGGGGGTCCTGGCACCCGGCGTGCGGACCCAGGGTGAGCGGGGACTATCCTGCCTGCGAGGCACGGCCAGCGGATCATCGGCGCGAGTGCCGTGGGATCGACGAGAACCGGAGGCCATTCGTGACCACCGTCGCACCGAAGCCGATCGCCACCCGACCGTTCCCGGTCCGGGAGCCGGTCCGGGGCTCGGCCATGGCGCGGCTGCTGCGTACGACCGACGCGAAGCAGATCGGGATCATGTACATGGTCACCGCCTTCGCGTTCTTCATGATCGGCGGCCTGATGGCGTTGATCATGCGTGCGGAGCTGGCCCAGCCGGGGATGCAGTTCCTCTCCCCGGAGCAGTACAACCAGCTCTTCACCATGCACGGCACGATCATGCTGCTGTTCTTCGCGACGCCGATCGTCTTCGCGTTCGCGAACTACATCACGCCGATCCAGATCGGCGCTCCGGACGTGTCGTTCCCCCGGCTGAACAGCTTCGCTTACTGGCTGTACCTGTTCGGCGGGACGCTCGCCATGGGTGGCTTCCTCACCCCCGGCGGTGCCGCCGACTTCGGCTGGTTCGCCTACGTGCCGCTGAGCAGCGTCGAACACTCACCCGGGGTCGGCGCCAACATGTGGATCGTCGGCCTGGCGATCTCCGGTCTCGGCACCATCCTCGGCGCGGTCAACATGATCACCACGATCCTGACCCTGCGGGCCCCCGGCATGACCATGTTCCGGATGCCGATCTTCACCTGGAACATCCTGGTCACCAGCCTCCTGGTGATCATGGTCTTCCCGCTGCTGGCCGCCGCGTTGTTCGCCCTTGCCGCCGACCGCATGCTCGGCGCCCACGTGTACGCCCCGGAGACCGGCGGTCCGCTGCTGTGGCAGCACCTGTTCTGGTTCTTCGGCCACCCCGAGGTCTACATCGTCGCGCTGCCGTTCTTCGGCATCATCAGCGAGGTCATCCCGGTCTTCTCCCGTAAGCCGATCTTCGGTTACAAGGGTCTGGTCGGCGCGACCATCGCGATCGCCGCGCTGTCGATGAGCGTCTGGGCGCACCATATGTTCGCCACCGGGCAGGTGCTGCTGCCGTTCTTCAGCTTTCTGAGCTTCCTGATCGCCGTACCGACCGGCATGAAGTTCTTCAACTGGATCGGCACCATGTGGCGGGGACAGATCAGCTTCGAGACGCCCATGCTGTGGGCGATCGGCTTCCTGGTCACCTTCCTTTTCGGCGGCCTGTCCGGCGTGCTGCTGGCCAGCCCACCGATCGACTTCCACGTCTCCGACTCGTACTTCGTCGTCGCGCACTTCCACTACGTGCTCTTCGGCACGATCGTGTTCGCGGTGTTCGCCGGCATCTACTTCTGGTTCCCGAAGTTCACCGGCCGGATGCTCGACGAGCGGCTGGGCCGGGTGCATTTCTGGCTGACCTTCATCGGCTTCCACACCACCTTCCTGGTGCAGCACTGGCTCGGCAACGAGGGCTTTCCCCGCCGGTACGCCGACTACCTGGCCACGGACGGCTTCACCACGCTCAACATGATCTCCACGATCGGGTCGTTCGTCACCGGCATCTCGACGCTGCCGTTCCTCTACAACGTGTGGAAGTCGTACAAGGCCGGCCCGCTGGTCGACGTCGACGACCCGTGGGGCCACGGCAACTCCCTGGAGTGGGCCACCAGCTCCCCGCCGCCGCTGCGCAACTTCGACCGGATGCCCCGGATTCGGTCGGAACGGCCCGCATTCGACCTCAAGTTCCCGGAGCTGGCCGCCGGCCACCAGTCCGTCGCGGGCCCGCCGGAGGGCGGTGCCAAACCGCTGACCAGCGAGTCCGACGGCGGCGCCACCTACCAGGAAGACACCACGGCCAACGTCGACGAGCGCTGACCCGGACCCGGTCGGTCGATCACCCCGGTCGGTCGATCACTCCGGAATCGGCGCAGGTCGGTCATCAGGCGAGATCGGCGGCGGCGGACAGCCGCCGCCGATCCGCGACACCCCGCCGTCGCCGCACCTGCGCCGGCAGCACCAGCAGCGCGACCAGCGAACCCACCACGCCGATCGCGGCGAACCCCCAGGCCGGCCCGGCGGCGTCGACGACGGCACCGGTGAGCGGGGCACCGACGGCCATGCCGATGGTCATCGCCGATCCGTGCAGCCCCATCGCCTCGCCCCGGACCGACACCGGCGCGAGCCGACTCACCGCGTCGGACGTCGCGGCGATCGTGGGCGCACAGAGCAACCCGGCCGGCAGCAAGGCCAAGGCGAGAGTCCACCACTGGCCGGCACCCAACCCCACCGGGATGGTGGTGACTGCCAGCAACGCCATCAGCCCGAACGGCGGCAACGGCCGCCGTACCGCACCGTAGGCGAATCCCCCGACCAGTGAGTACGCGCCCCAGGCCGCCAGCACCACGCTGGTCCAGGCCAGTTGACCGGACTCGCGTAGCGCCGCGACCAGCGCGACGTCGGTGCCGCCGAGCACCAGGGTGCTGGCCGCGCCGATCGCCAGCACACCGATCAGCCGTGCGGTCAGCCAGTCCCGGCGGGCGATCCGTTGCCCGGGTCGTGCCGGCGCCTCACCCGCACCCCGTACCGGCGGATCGATCCAGATCATCAGCAGCCCGGCGCCGACCAGGCCCGCGCCGACCGCGACCAGCGCGGCCGTCGGCGACACGGTCGTGGCGAGCAGCACCGCCAGCGCCGGGCCGATCATGAACGACACCTCGACGGACATCGAGTCCAACGCGTACGCCGGCCGGCGCCGATCGGCCGGGACCAGGGCGGCCAGCGACTGCCGGATCACCGAGAAGACCGGCAGGCTCAGCAGCCCGGCGACCGCCGCCGCCACCACCAACCCGAGATAGGGCAGCAGCGGGGCGAGCCCCCAGAAGGTCGCCTGCGCGCAGACCGACAGCAGCAGGACCGGGCGGAGGCCGTGCCGGTCGACCAGCCGGCCGAGCAGCGGCGCGCCGATCGCGGCACCGACGGTGATCGCGGTGGCCACCAGCCCGGCGGCGGCATAGCCTCGACCCAGTTCGAGCACCACGTAGAGGGTGAGCGACACCCCGGCGGCGGTGTTCGGCATCCGGGCCACGATCGAGATGGCGAGCAGCCGGGCGACGCCGGGCAGCGCGAGCGCATCCCGGTAAGGCGTCAGTGTCAACACGATCCGTACCTCCGGCGGGATCTTTCCCGCCGGGTACGACATCCGCCAGCCGATTTCGGCCCGGCCGCGCCGAACGTGACCGTACTCACCGACGACGTGGACCCGCCGACGAGGTGGACCGGGGACCGGCCCTCGACGTGGTGGACCGGGGACCGGCCCTCGACGTGGTGGCGGACCGGCCCTCGGTGGACCGGCCCGGGCGGGTGCCTCAGGCCGGGCGCAGGACCGGTCGTCCGGTGAGGGTCACCCCGGCCGTACGCAGCTTGTCGACCGCCACCTCGGTGGTGGCCGGCGCGACCCCGGCGGTCAGCTCCAGCAGTACGGTGGTGTCGAACCCGGCGCGCGCGGCGTCCAGGGCGGTGGCCCGTACACAGTGATCGGTGGCGATGCCGACCACGTCGACCTCGGTGACGCCCCGCTGCCGCAACCAGTCGGCCAGCGCCGTGCCGGTTTCGGTGTGTCCCTCGAACCCGGAGTAGGCGGCGGCGTGCCGGCCCTTGTGGAACACCGCTTCGATCGGACCGGTGTCCAGGTCGGGATGGAAATCGGCACCTCCGGTGCCGACCACGCAGTGCACCGGCCAGGAGTCGACGAAGTCCGGCGGATCGCCGAAGTGCGCTCCCGGATCGACGTGATAGTCCTTGGTCGCCACGACGTGCCGCCACCGACCCGGCGGGGCCTGCGCGACCGTACGGGAGATCGCGGCGGCCACCTCGGCGCCGCCTCCGACGGCAAGGGAGCCGCCCTCGCAGAAGTCGTTCTGTACGTCGACGATGATCAGCGCGCGGTGCATGGGCCAGACATCCCTTCGGCGAGCGAAAACCAGCTAATCGGACGGCACGACGGTCACCGCGATGGCCGGATCCCCGGCGGAGAGCTTCAGACCCTCCCACGGGATCGAGATCAGGCAGCGTCGCAGGTGCTCGCGGGACTGTGCCAGGGTCGGCGACTCCAGCGGTTCGCCGGCCGCGACGAACGAGTGCTGCAGGACCCGGTCGCCGTTGACCCGGTCCGGTACCCCCTGCGAGACGACGATCTCCTCGGTCGCGGTGCCGGTCGGTTTGTGTCGGCGTACCGCGACCTTGCGACCGCCGACGGTCGCCTTGTTCTCCGATCGCTTGACCACCGGCCGGCCGTCGACCTCGACCAACTTGTAGACAAGGTGGGCGGTGGGTGCGCCGGATCCGGTCACCACGGCGGTGCCGGCACCGTACATGTCCACCGGTTCGGCGGCCAGCGCGGCGATCGCGTACTCGTCCAGGTCACCGGAGACGATGATCTGCGTCTCGGTGGCACCAAGGGAGTCGAGCAGCTCGCGGGACTGCAGGGCCAGCACCGACAGGTCTCCGGAGTCGATCCGGATCGCCCGCAGCTCCGGACCGGCCACCTCGATGGCGTTGCGGATGCCCTGGCTGATGCTGTAGGTGTCGACCAGCAACGTGGTGTCCTTGCCGAGCGTCGCGACCTGGGACGCGAAAGCGGCCCGTTCGTCGTCGTGCAGCAGGGTGAACGCGTGCGCCGAGGTCCCCGCCGTGGGAATCCCGTACCGTGCCCCGGCGGCCAGGTTGGAGGTGGCCGCGAAACCGGCCAGGTACGCCGCGCGCGCCGCGGCGACGGCCGCCTCCTCGTGCGTGCGCCGGGAACCCATCTCGATCACCGGCCGACCCCGGGCCGCCGTCACCGCCCGCGCGGCGGCGGCGGCGATCGCGCAGTCGTGGTTGAGCACCGACAACACCAGGGTCTCCAGCAGGACGCACTCGGCGAACGTGCCGGAGATCGTCAGGATCGGCGAGTTGGGAAAGTACAGCTCGCCTTCGGCGTAGCCGTCGACGTCCCCGGTGAACCGGTAGTCGGCGAGCCAGTTCGCCGTGGTGGCGTCCACCACCGACCGGTCCCGCAGATGCGCGATCGTCGCCTCGTCGAACCGGAAGTCCCGGATCAGGTCGATCAGCCGGCCGGTGCCGGCCACGACTCCGTACCGGCGGCCGGTGGGCAGCCGCCGGGCGAACACCTCGAAGACGCAGCGGCGGTGGGCGCTGCCGTCGGCCAGCGCGGCGGCGAGCATGGTCAGCTCGTAGTGGTCGGTCAGCAGCGCGGGACTGGAGCTGGTCACCCGGCTACTCTACGACCGCCCGGCGATTCCGGCCGGCGCGGAGGTCACCGGACGGACGCCCGCCCGCGTCGTGCACTCCTTCAGGTTCCCGGTCGCGTTCGGTCGCTCGCCGTGTCGCCACTGCTCTCCACCGCCCGCAAGGCGGCGGCGAGTTCGCCGCGGCCGGTCACCCCGAGTTTGCTGTACGCCCGCTGCAGGTGGTTCTCCACAGTCCGGGTCGACAGGAACAACCGCTGGGCGATGTTCCGGCTGGCCACCCCGGCCGCCGCCAGCCGAGCCACCTGGAACTCCCGGTCGGTGAGCTGGGGCTGGCCGGCCAGCAGCGCCGGGGTGCGGACGTCGGCGCAGCGTGCCAGCAGCTCGCTGAGCAGCACGGTGGTCTGTCCGGCCAGCGGTGAGCGGGCCTGCCGCTGCTGGCGTACCGCCATCGCCGCCGCCTCGGCGGCGAACAGGTGCAGCTCGAGCTTCGCGAAGCCCACGGCGGCTCGCAGCAGCTCACCGGAGGGTCCTGCGGTAGCCCCGCGCGCCTGCCGCAGGACCAGTACGGGCAGCGGACCCTCGACAGTGGTGGCGAGCTCGACCAGCCGGTCGACGACCAGATCGGCCCGACCCAGCCGGACCAGGTCGTGCAGCACCACCACTTCGTGTCCGGCGAACCCGTCGGTACGCAGCCGGTCGGCCAGTTCCCGCAGCATCCGTACGCCGCCGTCGAGGTCCCCTTCGCTCACCGTCACCCAGCACCGGGCCTGTTCCCGCCAGGGATAGAGGATGGCCATGCCCGGTGCCTGGGCCCGGTCGGAGTCGCTCATCGCCGTCTTCGCGGCGGCCGCGTCGCCGCGCAGCGCGGCGGCGTGGGCCCGCTCGGCGTGGGCCAGGCCGGCGAAGATCCGCCCGGTGGCCAGCATCGCGCAGGCCTGCCGGCTGTGCCGTGCCGCGTCGTCGAGTCGTCCTCGCAGCCGGGCTGCCTGGGCGCGGACGACCGACAGATAGCCGGAGCCCAGCCGGAAGTCGCCGGCGTCGGCCAAATCGGCGAACTCCTCGGCCACGATCGCGTCGATCCCCGCCAGGTCGCCGGCGAGTACCAGCCGGGTGCCGCGAGCCAGCTCCAGGGCAAGCTGCAGGTACGGCAGTTCGGTCCGCCAGCGCGTCGCGTCGGCCTCCACCTCGTTGATCGCCTGGCTGCTTTCGGTCAGGTCGCCCTGTGCGGCCCGCAGATGGGCGATGGTGCACTGGGCGAGTCCGCGCGCGGCGGGGGTGGCCGCCGGCCGGTCGAGCACGCTGCGGGCCAGCCGCAGCGCTGCGTCGCACTCCAAGCGGTGCAGCCGCATGATGGCCTCGAACGAGTGCACCCTGGCCTGCCCGGCCGGGTCGCGGATCAGGGTGACCCCGTCGGCCAGGTCCTCCACGGTGGATTCGTGGGCCAGCCCCCAGTAGGCGACCAGCCCCAGCACCATCAGCCACCTGCCACGCCGGTCGTCGTCGTCGATCTGGTGGCGGACCGATTCGATGGTGGCCAGCGCCCGTTCCGGTTCGTCGCGGAACATCAGGATGGTGGCCATCAGTTCGGCGGCGGCGAAGCCGCCGCCGGTGCTGACCGCCCGGGTCGCCAGTCGGTCGGCGAGTGGGATGTCGTAGCCGGTGAACGCGGCGGCGGCGGCGCGCAGCAGCAGGCCCGGATCGTCGGCGGTGTCCGACTCCAGCCGCCAGACCGCCACCCGCAAAAGGTCGTCGCGGCGGCGGGCGCCGGTCTGCTCGACCAGGGTCGCCAGTTGTGCCTGCAGCCGGTGCGACCGGGTCACCGGGCAGGCCCGCCGGACCACCTCGCCGTAGAGCGGGTGGGTCAGGTGGACGTCGCGTCTCCGGTCGTCGTTGACCACCCGGATCAGGCCGCGTTCCTCGGCTTCTTCGACGGCTGCCTGGCTGGTGGCCGCCAGCAGCAGGCGCAGTCCGATCGGTTCGCCCAGGGCGACGAGTTCGATCACGGACCGGACTCCGGGGCCGAGTTGCCCGATCCGGTTGTCGATCAGGTCGGTCAGGCTGGGTGCCAGCGCCAACCGGCCGGTCCAGCGCCACACTCCGTACGCCTGGGTGAGTTCGTGTCCGGACTGAGCGGCGATCACCAGTTCCCGCAGCAGCAGCGGGTTTCCCGCCGAGAGCCGCCAGAGCCGCTCGGCCGAGGCGGGATCGAGCGGCCCGCCGAGCATCTCGGCCAGCAGCCCGGTGGTGTCGTCGACTCCGAGCGCGGACAGTTCCTCGTGCTCGACCAGGTCGTCGGTCCACAACGCGCGGATCGGCAGCGGCACCGGCTCGCCGCTGCGCAGCGTGCCCAGCACCGTGGCCTGTCCAGATCGGGCGATCAGGTTGGTCAGCGCGGCGGAGGAGGGATCGAGCAGGTGGGCGTCGTCGATGGCGAGGACGATCCGCCGTCCGCCGGCCCGTTGCCGAAGTGACTCGACCGCCCACCGCAACAGGGCGGACGCCGACATTCCGGGCGGTTGCTCCGCCGGCAGAACCTGGCTGAGCCCGGCGAACGGCAGTCCGGCGGCGCTGAGGCTACCAGCGGCGGACCAGGCGGCGTACGTATCGGTCGGGATCTTGTCGACGACCTCGCGCAGCAGGCGGCTCTTGCCGATCCCGGCGGAGCCACTGAGGATCAACCCGCGACCTCCGCTGGTGGCCGCGGCGGACAGGCGGTCGAGTTCCTCGGCCCGTCCGACAAATCTCCACAGGCCCATGGCAGGGCAGCATATAGAACGATTGCCCAGCGGGCGGATCCGGTCACGCAACGCATCTGAGTATCGAGTGGTCGATCAGTGAGTAGCACGGTTTCTCGTTGCGTGAGTGATCGAGTGCATAGCGTGTCAGATCGTTCGGGTGCCTACAGTGACCGACGGGGACGATAGGAGTTCGGCGATGGAACCTGTGACTCCACCACCACCACCACCATCACCACCGGTCGTCGGCGGCGCTGCGGTCCCTCGGCAACGCGGGCCGTTCACCGAGCTGACCGGGCGGTCCCGGGACTCGCCCGACGGTCCGTGGACGCCACCGCCGGGTCCGGCCGGCGGTCCGTCGCCGCTGCCGTCCGGGCCCGGTCAGCCGGGGCCACCGGCACCTCCGTCGCAAGGGACGCGGGCGCCGGCAGCGGCCACCCTGACGGTCCGGCCGGCTCTCGGGCGGATCGATCCGCCCGACGACGAACCGGTGGCCGTGGTGCTGGCCGGGGGCGGCACCGAGGCGCGCGCAGCCGTACTCGCCGCCCTGCTCGGCGGGACCGCCGTCGGCGTCGTCCGACCGGCGGAGAGCTACCTGGTGGTCGGCTACGGCACCACCGCGCGGATCGCCGTACGCGTGCCCGGCTGGCCGCACCGCCGGCCGGGTCTCGACCGCCCGTCGGTGATCGGCGACGAGCCGGCACCGCCGCGACCACCACGCCGCGTCGAGGTGACCCGGCCCGATCCCGTGCTGCGTCACCTCCGCTTCGTCGACACCCCGGACACCGATCCGAAGACGCCGGCCGGCGTCGCCGTGCTGGTCGACGCGGTACGCCGCGCGGGTGCTCTCCTGTTCGTGATCGGCGCCGGCCCGCCACCCCACCAGGCCGACTACGACCTGCTGCGCCGGGCACGCGCCGTCGGCGCCGAGATCTTCTGCGTGGTGACCCTGGGCGGCGCGCAGAGCGAGGGCGACGCCCCGTACCGGGCGGCCGTGGTCACCGAGGTACCGGGCCTGGCCGACGCACCCTGGTTCGTGGTCGACGCGGACGCCGCCGGCGTGGTGTATCTGCGGCGCGCCTTGATCGACTGGGCCGATCGTGAGGCGCTGCACCGCGCCGGGGCCGGGTTGGCCGAGCTCGACATGTCCGCCGCCCTGACGGCGGTCGGTCGGCCTGAGCTCGCCGCCGGCGACGGACCTGCGCCGGGCCTGGCCGACGGTGGTGAGTCCGGCCCGCAGAGCGCCGACGGTGGTGAGTCCGGTCCGCAGGACGCCGACGGTGGTGAGTCCGGCCCGGGTGAGTCGGGGCCGGGGCGGCCGGGCTGGGAGCGCCGCCTGGACCGGGTCGTCCACCGGGCCGGCCGGCGGGTTCGCTGGGATCTCGGGATCGCCCTGGCGGGCGTTCACGTCAGGGTCGTACCCGAGCTCATGCACGGTGGCGGGCCGGCGAGCGGCGCCGGATTCCTCGACCGCGAACTGCTCGCACTTTCGCTGCGGGCGGCGATCGCCGATGCGGAGGCGGTCGACTGGATCATCGACGAGATGGTGCTCGCCGTCTTCGGCGCCGATTGCCCGCAGGCGTTGCGTTTCGTGCTGCGTGAACAGTTGCGGCGACGGATCGGCACTGATCCCGGAGCCGGTTCGGTGCCGGTCGCGCTGCTGGTCGGCCGCGCGGCGGAGGTCGATGTCGTCGCGGGGTCGGACACGTCGTCGGCCGGACCGGTTGACGTGTACTTCGCCTACCCGTCCCCACCGTCGCGGTATCCGGTGGCGCCGATCGGCATCGCGCTGACCGCCGACTGTTGGCATCCGGTCGGTGGGCTGGCCGGGATGGCGCCCCACCAGGCCCACTCCTGGGTGCAGCGGGCGGTGCGGGGTCTCGAGCTCTCGCTGGAGGAGGCGATCGAATCGCGCTTCACGCTGATCCGTCGCCACCTCGCCGACCTGCTTGCCGACCTGCTTGCCGACCTGCTCGCGGAGACGATCGACGGCGGCGCACCACGACGCTGAACGATGGTTCCATGGCCTTCCGGTTGCTTCTCCCGGCAGCGGCGGTGGCACGATGGGGGAATGGCGGCTCCACAGGTTGCGCCGGCAAAGCGGCCGGACACCGACGAGGTGCCAGGTGACGAACGGTTGTGGGTGACGGTCGTGTGGGACGATCCGGTCAACCTGATGACCTACGTGACCTGGGTCTTTCAGAAGTTGTTCGGCTACAGCCACGAGAGGGCTGAACAGTTGATGCTCGACGTACACCACAAGGGCCGGGCGGTGGTGTCCAGCGGTGCCCGGGAGCGGATGGAGCTGGACGCGTCCCGGCTGCACGCGTACGGGCTCTGGGCGACTGTCGATCGAGCATGAGCATGTTCCGGCGTCGAGGTACGGGTGTGGTCGCCACCTTCACACCCGACGAGGTACGGGTGTTGCGGAAGGTCGCCACCGAGGTGGTCGGCCTGCTCACCGACGGGTTCGACCCCGACGATCCAGTGGTCGACCGGCTCTTTCCAGCTGTCTATCCGGAGGATCCGGCCAGCTCGGCGGATTTCCGCCGATACACCGAAGGCGATCTCAAGACCGCCAAGATCGACCAGGCCGGAGCGGTGCTCGCCGGGCTGCCCGGCCCGGCCGGTGGCGACGTCCGGCTGGACGACGAGGCGGCGGAGGCCTGGCTACGGGCGATCAACGACGCCCGCCTGGCGATCGGCGTCCGACTGGACATCAAACCCGACACCGACCTCGGCGCGGAGCTGGCGGCCGTGGAGACCGACGACCGCTCGTCCAGTCGGCACTTCCAGCTGTCGGTCTACGCCTACCTTGGCTACCTGCAGGAGTCCCTGCTGATGGCGATGATCGGTCGGCAGTGAGCCGTCGGGCCCGGCGGTCACCGTCGGCAGCGTGACCACCACCACGGGCGGCCCTGCCCGTCGGAGGCGGTAGGCTGGGGGGCGTGCTGAGTATCGACCGGTCGATCATCGACGCGATCGTCGCGCACGCCCGCCGGGACCACCCCGACGAGGCGTGCGGCGTCGTGGCGGGGCCGGCTGGCTCGGACAAGCCGGTCCGGCACGTCCCCATGCAAAACGCGGCCCGTTCGATGACGTTCTACGAGTTCGACTCGATGGAGCAGCTGCGGCTCTGGCGGGAGATGGACGACCGGGACGAGGAGCCGGTGGTGATCTACCACTCGCACACCGCGACCGAGGCGTACCCCTCTCGGACCGACGCCGCCATCGCCGGCTGGCCTGAGGCCCATTACCTGCTGGTCTCCACCCGTGACCCGGAGGTCACCGAGATCCGGTCGTTCCGCATCGTGGACGGCGTCGTGTCCGAGGAACCGGTGAACGTCGTTGACGCCGGTGTCGATCCGCACGCGGTGCAGTCGTACCTGTTCGGGCAGACCCCGACGACGGTCGACTACGAGTGTTCGTCCGGCCGCTGACCCAAGCGCCGCGTCCGGCACCGCAGTCTCGATCCGATCCACCGTCGTTATAGGAGCACGTCAATGGCTATCGAAGTTCGCGTACCCACCATTCTGCGCAGCTACACCGGCGGAGCTAAGGTCATCGAGGGCAGCGGGGACACCCTCGCCGCCCTGCTCGATGACCTCGACGCCCGGCACTCCGGACTGCGGGGCCGGTTGGTCACCGCCGAAGGCACCCTGCACCGGTTCGTCAACATCTACGTCAACGACGAGGACGTCCGGTTCCTCGGCGCGCTCGACGCCAAACTCTCCGACGGCGACACCGTGACCGTCCTGCCGGCAGTGGCCGGTGGGGCGCTCGGCTTCGCTGCGGCGGCGGCGCTCCTGGGCGGCCAGCCGGCGTCGCCGGCGCCGATCCCCGCCGGCTGAGGCGCGGCCATGGCGCGCTACGACAGTCTGCTCGACGCGTGCGGCGGCACCCCACTGGTTGGCCTGCCCCGACTCGCGCCGGTGGTGTCCGACGGGGCACCGCCGGTGCGGCTCTGGGCGAAGCTGGAGGACCGCAACCCGACCGGCAGCGTGAAGGACCGGGCTGCCATGTTCATGGTCCGGGCGGCCGAGGAAGCCGGCCGACTGCGTCCTGGGGACACCATCCTCGAACCGACCAGCGGCAACACCGGCATCTCGTTGGCCATGGTGGCCAAGCTGCGCGGCTACCGGCTGGTCTGCGTGATGCCGGAGAACGTTTCCGCCGAGCGGGTACAGCTGCTCCGGATGTACGGTGCCGAGATCATCTTCTCGCCGGCTGCCGGGGGGTCCAACCAGGCGGTGGCCACCGCCAAACAGATCTCCGCCGACCATCCGGACTGGGTGATGCTCTACCAGTACGGCAACGACGGCAACGCCCGCGCGCACTACGAGACGACCGGGCCGGAGTTGCTGCACGACCTGCCGACGATCACTCATTTCGTCGCGGGGCTGGGCACGACGGGCACGTTGATGGGCACCGGACGATACCTGCGGGAGAAGGTCGACGGCATTGAGATCGTCGCGGCCGAGCCTCGGTACGGCGAGCTGGTGTACGGCTTGCGCAACATCGACGAGGGATACGTCCCCGAACTGTACGACGCCAGGGTGCTGACCCGGCGGTTCTCCGTCGGCACCCGGGACGCGGTGCTGCGTACCCGTCAGCTGGTCGAGGTCGAAGGCCTCTTCGTCGGCTTCTCCACCGGCGCGGTGCTGCACGCCGCGTTGGCCGTGGCCCACGAGGCGGTCAAAGCCGGGCGGCGGGCGGACGTGGCTTTCCTGGTCGCCGACGGGGGATGGAAGTACCTCTCGACCGGAGCGTACGGCGGGACGCTGGCCGACGCCGAGGAAGCACTCGACGGCCAGCTCTGGGCGTGACCGACCGGCGGTCCCGGGTCACCGTGGCGTCGAGGGCGTTCCTCACGGCGTCGAGGGCGTTCCTCACGGCGTCGCCGCGGTGACCCCGGCCGCCGCCGCCAGCAGAGCGGTCGCGGTCAGCAACAACGCCACCGTCACTCGCCGCCGTCGGGTGATCAGGAACCCGACGGCGGCACTGGCGATGCCGACGAGGCCGCTGCCGACCAGCATCGGCTCGTACCAGCCGGGAGCCTGGCCGGATCTGATCGCCGAGAGCCCGACGAGCGCCACCGCGAGCCACGATGCCCCGAGCAGGGTGGCCCAGGCTGATCTGCCGAGCTGCCGAGTCGACGACTCCCGAGGGTGGCTGTGGTCCGACAGCGAGGAAGAACCGGCCTTCGTGCCCATTCGTCACCATCCTGCCATCGCCGTGACCAGTGTTCGACGAGCTGGTGTGCGTGCAAAGGATTGGTCTTGCTATGTGTAACGGTGGCCGGGTTGTCGAAGTCGCTCCACTTGTTCGCGCTTCTGTGTCACGTTCGCGACAAGTTGCAGCGGATCTTTCATAACCTCGCTGGCCGCAGCGTAGGCTGCCCAGCGTGGCAGAGCCGCTGATGGAGATCTTCGATGGCAGGATCGGCGCGCTGTCGGTTTCTTACCGTGACCATTGGAACACTTGATGCGTTTGACTGTTCTCGGCTGCGCCGGCAGTTTTCCGGGGCCCGAGTCCGCGTGCTCGGCGTACCTGGTCGAGGCTGATGGGTTTCGGCTGCTGCTCGACTTCGGGTCCGGTTCGCTCTCGGCGCTGCAACGCTACGCCGGTCTGCACGCGGTCGACGCCATCCTGCTGACCCACCTGCACTGCGATCACATGCTCGACGCCTGCACGTACGTGGTCGTCCGACGCTACGCCCCGGACGGCCCCCATCCGCCGTTGCCGGTCTACGCCCCGGCCGGCGCACCTGACCGGATCGCCACGGCCTACAGCACCGACGGCACGCCGGTGGACGACGTCTACACCTTCTACGGCCTGCAGCCCGGCAGTTTCCCGATCGGTCCGTTGCAGATCACCGTCGACCGGGTCAACCATCCGGTCGAGACCTACGGCGTCCGGGTCGAGCACGCCGAGCGGGTGTTGACCTATTCGTCGGACACGGCACCCTGCGAGTCGTTGCTGCGGTTGGCCCAGGGGGCGGACGTCTTCCTCTGCGAGGCGAGTTATCTCGACGGCGTCGACAACCCACCGGACCTGCACCTGACCGGACGGGAAGCGGGGGAGGCCGCCACCAAGGCCGGGGTCGGCCGACTGCTGCTGACCCACCTGGTGACCGCCTGGGGCAGTGAGGCGTCGACCTTCGAGGCCGCGGCGTCGACCTTCGACGGGCCGGTGGAGATCGTCCGCGCCGGATCCCGCTACGACATCTGAAGGGCAGATCGGCACCGGGCCGGAGGAGTCACGGACTGTTCGCCCGGTGGTCAGCGACGTGTCGCCTCCGAAACCCACATGGACGACACCGTGAGTCCATGCGCGTCGCGATCGTCACCGAGTCCTTCCCGCCGGATCTCAACGGCGTCGCCCACTCCGTCGTCCGGGTCGCCGAGCACCTTGTCGCGCGGGGACACGATCCGATGGTGATCGCCCCGGCGCCGGCTGCGGCCAGCCGTACGGAGCAGGGCGTCCTGCCGTACCCGGTGGTCCGGGTGCCGAGCCTGCCGGTCCCGCTGTACCGCAGCTTCCGGCTCGGCCTGCCCAGCCGCCGGTTGACCGAGGTGTTGACCGCACACGCCCCGGACGTCGTGCACCTGGCCAGCCCGTTTGTGCTCGGCGCGCGCGGGTTGACGGTGGCCCGCCGGCTCCGGCTGCCCACCCTCGCGGTGTATCAGACCGACGTGGCCGCCTACGCCCGCGCCTACCACCTCGGGTGGAGCGCGGCGACCGTCTGGCGATGGCTGCGCGAGATCCACAACGCGGCGGACCGGACCCTGGCCCCCTCCACGGCGGCGGCGGCGGACCTGACCGCCAACGGGATCGACCGGGTGCGCATCTGGGGGCGGGGGATCGACCCGGTCCGGTTCGACCCGGCCCGCCGGTGCGCCCGGCTGCGCCGGTCGCTGGCACCCGACGGCGAGGTGCTCGTCGGGTACGTCGGCCGGCTCGCCGCCGAGAAACGGGTCGATCTGCTGGCCGAGACCAGCCGGTTGCCCGGGGTTCGGGTGGTGGTGGTCGGTGACGGTCCGGCCCGCAAGGACCTGGAGCGCCTACTACCGGCGGTACGGTTCCTCGGCGCCAGACACGGCGACCACCTGGCCGAGTTCTACGCCAGTCTGGACATCTTCGTACACACCGGGCCGCACGAGACATTCGGCCAGACGGTGCAGGAGGCACAGGCCAGCGGCGTACCGGTGGTGGCGCCGGCGGTCGGCGGACCGGTCGACCTGGTGGCACCGGGCCGCACCGGGCTGCTGGTTCCGCCGGGCGACGGTGCCGTGCTGGCCGCGGCGGTCGCGGACCTGGTGGCCGACCCGCAGCGCCGCGACAGGTACGGTCGGGCGGCACGGGCCGCGGTGGCCGGGCGGACCTGGGCGGCGATCGGCGACGAGTTGATCGAGCACTACCAGGCGGTGCTGGACGCTCCCGGCGTCGCCGCCCGCATCCCGGTGGCGGCCTGACGAGCGACGGTCCGACCGGCGGGGGACGCGACGCCGGGACGAGGACCGGGGCGCAACCCGACATCGGTCGCCGTCGGCCGGGCACATAGGCTCTGCGCATGGCACGACCTGATGGACGTACGAGCAGCCAGCTACGCCCGGTGACGCTGACCCGCGACTGGAGCATCCACCCGGAGGGGTCGGTGCTGGTCGAGTTCGGGGAGACCAAGGTCATCTGCACCGCCAGTGTCACCGAAGGGGTGCCGCGCTGGCGCAAGGGCTCCGGGCTCGGCTGGGTCACCGCCGAATACGCGATGCTGCCCCGGGCCACCACCACCAGGTCGGACCGGGAGAGCGTGAAGGGCCGCCTCGGTGGCCGTACCCATGAGATCTCCCGCCTCATCGGACGCAGCCTGCGGGCCTCCGTCGACCTCAAGGCCCTCGGCGAGAATTCGATCGTGCTCGACTGCGACGTGCTGCAGGCCGACGGCGGCACCCGGACCGCCGCGATCACCGGCGCCTACGTCGCTCTTTACGACGCGGTCCGGTGGTTGGCGCGGCGCAAGTCGCTCACCGGCAAGCCCGACGAGGTGATGCACCGTTCGGTGGCCGCGGTCAGCGTCGGGGTGATCGGTGGCGAACCGCGCCTGGACCTGTGCTATCTGGAGGACGTGGCGGCGGACGTGGACATGAACGTGGTCTGTACCGGCGACGGCGACTTCGTCGAGGTGCAGGGCACCGGTGAGGCGGCGGTCTTCGCCCGGGACCAGCTCGACGCGCTGCTCGACCTGGCGGTCGCCGGCTGCGCCGAGCTGGCCCGGGCCCAGCGGACGGCGTTGGACCAGTGAGCGGGTCCGTGGGCGAGCGTCCCCGGCTCCTGCTGGCCACCCGCAACGCCAAGAAGCTCGCCGAGCTGCAGCGCATCCTGGACTCGTCGTTGGGTGTGGCGCGGATCGAGCTGGTCGGGCTGGCGGATCTGGAGCCCTACCACGAGGTGCCCGAAACCGGCCTCACATTCGGGGAGAACGCCCTGCTGAAGGCGCGGGAGGGATGTCGCTACACGGGTCTGCCGACAGTCGCCGACGATTCCGGTCTGGCGGTGGACGCGCTCGGCGGGATGCCTGGGGTGTTCAGCGCCCGGTGGTCCGGTCGGCACGGCGACGACCAGGCCAATCTGGATCTGCTGCTGGCTCAGCTCGGCGACGTGCCGGACGAGCACCGGTCCGCCTCGTTCGTTTGTGCCGCCGCGCTGGTGCTGCCCGGGGGCAAGGAGCATCTGGTCGAGGGTCGCCAGTCCGGCCGGCTGTTGCGGGCCGGCCGGGGCAGCGGCGGGTTCGGATACGATCCGATCTTCGTCGGTGACGGTCAGCAGTCGACCAATGCCGAGCTCAGTCCGGCCGAGAAGGACGCGATCAGCCACCGGGGGAAGGCGTTTCGCCTGATGGCGAAGGTGATTTCCAAGATCGTCATATGACGTCGGTAAATTTAACAGTTGCTTAGATATCCGATTACCCGACGTGCGTCCGTGCTTACCCCCGATACGCTCGCGCCGCAAGCTCGTGCCACAGGGGGGTCGTTTCATTGAGTAGACACAGATTGAGCACCACCGTCGGGCGGGTCGGATCCGGGCGTCGTCGGCTGATCGTCGGGGGAGTCAGCGCGGCCTTGCTGGCCGGTATGGTGATCACCGCTTTGCCGCTGCTGGCCGACGACGAGATCGCCATCGCGGCGGTGGCCGACACTACCGCGACCGACGTCGTCCAGGACGGTGACAACGGGGTGAAGACCACCCTAGCCACCTGTCCCCGGTTGTGCGAACGCAATCCGCGCGGGGCGCGGGACGCGATCGTCGCGTTCGACGTCGCCGCTGTGCCACCCGGCGCCCGCAACCTGCGGGTCCGGCTCCGGCTGTACTCCTGGCAGCGGTTCGACGCCCGGGTCGCCGTCCATCCGAGCGTGGTCGACGCCGGTGATCCGCGTCCGTCGTTGAGCACCGTACCGACCTCGGCGGACGATTCGTCGACCGAGCTGGCGGCCGTGTCCCAGGTCCGCAAGGGATACAACGAGTGGGACGTGTCGGCTCAGGTCACCGGCAACGGACGTGTCACCTTCGCGCTCCGTCAGGAAGACCGGTCGGATCGGATCTACTGGCCGTCGATGGAATACCGGGATCCGTCGATCCGGCCACGACTCTTGATCGAGTTCGATCCGCCCACCGGCCGGCCCGCGGATCCGTCCGCTGGCGTACCGGTGACCACCGTACCGGCGCCGCCGGGCAGTCCGTCCGCGCCGGCGTCGACCGCCCCGCCGCCGAGTCCGACCGTCGCGCCCACGCCGAGCAGGGCAAGTCCGCCTCCGGCGGCGAGCCCGTCGGTCGGTCCACCCGCACCCGGGATCGGCTGCGGCGAGGTCTCGGCGCTGCTGGTCCCCTCCTGCGGGGCATGGTGGGGGATGTACTCGCCGACCAGCGCCGCCAAGGGCTGGGACCACGGCGGGGCGGTGGCCGAGGTGGAGGCACAGGTCGGCCGGCGGTTCGACCTCGTGCACCGCTACCACGACTTCTCCAACTCCGGTAGCAACGGCGCCTTCCCGGACCAGTTCGAGCAGGAGCAGATGCGGGGGGGCCGGTTGATGTTCTTCGCCTGGGAGTCCCGGATCTTCTCCTCCGGCACCACGTTGACCTGGCACGACGTCTACAGCGGACGGTATGACTCGGTGATCGACGACGTGGCCGGTCGGATCAAGGCGACCGGGGTTCCGGTGTTCATGGGCTTCGACCACGAGCCGGAGGACGAGCCCGCCAAGGGCAGCGACGCCGACTTCGTCCGGGCCTGGCGGCACGTGCACCAGCGGTTCGACAAGGCGGGCGCGGACAACGCCGTCTGGGTGTGGGTGATGATGGGCTGGTCGGGCCACTACGACCGGTACGCCGGCCTCTACCCGGGTGATTCCTATGTCGACTGGGTCGGCTACGACCCGTACAACTTCTACGCCTGCAACGGCGGCAAGACCTGGAAGGATCCGCACACCACGGTGGGTGGCTTCTACCGCTGGCTCGACCAGCACGGGATCGGCGCGGGCAAGCCGCGGATGCTCGCGGAGTTCGGCACCAACTTCGACCCCGACGACCCGGGGGCGAAGCGCCGATGGTTCGAGCAGTTCCCGGCGGCGGTCAAGGCCCACCCGAAGATCAAAGCGGTGGTCTACTTCAACTCGGCCGGGTCGACGACCACGTCGGCGTCGTGTGACATGACGATGAACCACACGCCGTCTGCTCTCGCCGGGTTCACGGCTGCGGGCAAGGATCCATACTTCAAACAGCCTTTACCTGTCAATCGGTGAGCCGACAGCAAGACGATCTGACCGGGAGACGACTCGACGGTGAGGTGATCTGACCTTGAATCGGCCACATTGGTGCGGGTAGGTCGTGGCCGAGCGAGGTGGGTACACCAGTTCGTCGACGACCAGGCGACAGCCGCCTGACAACCACGGGACGACCAGGCGTCCGATCGGTGGATGTCAAAGCAGGCTGGGATTGGCGCACGCTAGCTGAGAAAATTTCCCATCTGGAGGGAAGCGTGAATCAATCCCAGCCTCGCTGGCTGCTGCCCGGCCGCCGGCATTCGCGGGCGCCATTCCTGGTCGCCGGTGCTTCTCTGCTCGCGCTGACCATCGTCGCGACTCCGGCCTGGGCCGCTGTCGTCCCCGTGCCTGGTCCGGCCACCGTCGTGTCGGCCAACCCGGCCGATCACACTCCGAACGCCCGTAACGGCGAGACCCGTGCGTTCGCCGAGATCGGCAATGTCATCTACGTAGGTGGCACCTTCACCGACGTACGTCCGGCCGGGGCGACGACCTGGCAGGCCCGCCCCTACCTGTTCGCCTACGAGCGGACCACCGGGGCGATCGTCGCCGGATTCGCGCCACAACTGGACGGCGCGGTCAACGCGCTGGCCGTCAGCCCGAACGGCGACCTGATCGTCGGCGGAGTCTTCGGTACCGTCAACGGCGAGGCCCGACGCAACCTGGTCGCGCTGAACCCGGCGACCGGAGCGACAGTCACCTCCTGGGCCGGCCGATCCGACGGTGGCGTCGTTCGCGACATGGACGTCAGCGGCGGCTTCCTCTACATCGGCGGCGCCTTCAACTGGGTCAACGGCACGGCCCACGCGGGCCTGGCCCGGCTGCACGCGGCCACCGGCGAGATCGATCCCACGTTCACCATCGACATCGGGGTGGGCCGGCACGACGTCTCGCCGTACGTGTGGACGCTGGATGTGGCGCCCGACGGTGCCACGCTGGTCGTCGGTGGCAACTTCCGGCAGGTCGCGGGGGAGAACCGGGAGCAGATCGCCATGATCGACCTGACCGGTACGCCGACCCTCGTCGACTGGAACAGCAACCACCGGTTCGAGCCGGGCTGCTCCTGGCGGACCTTCACCCACTACGTGCAGGACCTCAACTTCGGCGACGACAGCAGCTACTTCGTCGTCGGCACCAATGGTGGATCCGGCTGGCCCGCCGCGTACTGCGATGCGCTGGTGCGGTACGAGACCGCCGGTCGGGGTGCCAACCTGGACGGGACCTGGGTGAACTTCACCGGCAACGACACGATCACCGCGGTCGCGGTCCGCAACGGCATCGCCTACCTCGGCGGGCACTTCCGCTGGCTGAACAACCCCAACCGCAGCGACGCGGCCGGCAACGGGGCGATCGACCGGCTGGGGATCGGGGCGGTCACCGTGGCCACCGGGATGCCGGTCAACTGGAACCCTCGGCGCAGCGGCGGCTCGGCCCTGCCGTCCGGGGCGGTCAGCTGGGGCCCGGACCTGCCGGTGCTCTGGTTCGGCTCGGACGGGCTTTACTTCGGCCATGACTCCGACGGCATGGGCAACGAATACCATGGCCGGCTGGGCATGTTCCCCACCGCCGGTGGGCGGACCATCGTGCCGCGCAACCCGCCGACCGCCGCCACCGGCTACCTCTATCTGGCGTCGGCCGCCGGTGATCTGACCAAGGTGCCGTTCGACGGGGCGACCCTCGGCACCCCGACGGTCAGCAGCCAGGCCAACCTGGTCGACGCCGGTGCGGTGTGGCGGGTGCACGACCGGATCTACTGGGCCCGACCGGTTCCCGGCCTCCTCACCGGCGGCCGGGTGAACATCTCGATGTTCAACGGCAACACCGTGGGGGCACCCTGGGAGGCATCCGGGTTCAACGCCTGGTTCAACGCGTTGGAGATGAATGCCGCTTTTTACCTTGATGGCCGTCTTTATTACACCCGGGCCAGTGGTCGCAACACCTCGCTCTTCTACCGGTACTTCGAACTGGACGGCAACTACCTCGGCGCGACCGAGTTCGCGGTGCCGACAATCGGGGTGTACTGGCCGTCCATCCGAGGGATGGCGTGGGTGAACGGCAATATCGTGTACGGCTCGACCGACGGGAGACTGCGTTCCGTTCCCTTCGATCCCACCGCGGACGTTGCGGTGGACGGGGCGACCGTGAGTATCCTGGCCGAACCGGATCCAGCGCTTGACTGGACCAATCGATCCATGTTCTTCGCGGCTGAGTAACAGATCGGCAATATTCTCGCGGTAGCTGTTGGCGGGCCGACGGCGGTGATCGTGCCGTCGGCCCGCCAACAATTCGTACGGGCACAGGTCCGTCGGGATGGAGGCGTTGCTGTGGAGCTGGGCGCACCCCGCCACGGCCGGTTGTTGCGGATGGCCTTCGCCGTCAAGCGTCGCTACTACCGGATGCGATATCCGCGGCTGCGCCTCGGGCGTGACGTCGAGATCCGGGGCCGGATTCGACTCCGGCGCGGCGTCCGGGTGACGATCGGCGATCGCACCCGGCTCAACAAGCTGGTTCGCTTCGCCGGGACGGGAGAGGTCCGGGTCGGTGCCGACTGTCTGCTCAACGCCACCTGGATCGGCAGCTGGACCACGGTCGAGGTCGGTGACCGCTGCCTGTTGTCCGACTGCGAGCTGATGGACAACGACTTCCACAACCTGCCTCCGGATCTGCGGCACGCACCGGCGACCGCGACGGCCAGAGCGCCGATCGTCGTCGGCGACAACGTCTGGATCGGGGCGCACGCACTCGTCATGAAAGGTGTCCGGATCGGCCGGGACAGTGTGGTCGGTGCCGGCACCGTGGTCCGCTCCGACGTGCCGGACCGCGTCGTGGTGATCGGCAACCCGCAGCAGATTGTGAAAAAGTTCGATGAGTGACCAGCCACCGAGGACCCTGACCATCACCGACCTGCTCCGCGTGCCGCTCCGTCGCTGGCTGGCGGTCGTCGCCGGCGCGGTGACCGGTCTGCTGCTGGCGATCGGATATCTGACCGTCGCCCCGCCCAGCGCCTCGGCGACCGCGGTCGTCGCCGTCCGTCCGGTGGTCACCGACGCCTTCACCTATCCGGGTGCCGGGGCGGACCGGTCCATCAACATGAACGTCGAAAGCGGCATCGCCACCAGCACCGAGGTGCTGTCGCGCATCGCCGCCGACCGGGACACCGATCTGGTCACCGTCCGCCGGGCGCTGGAGATCGAGGTCCCGGCAGGAGGACAGATCCTGCGCTTCACCTACTCCGACGACACGGTGGACGACGCCGTGGCGATGGTCAACCTCGCCGCCGAGACCTATCTGGACGTCCGCGAGCAGATGTACGAGCGGCAGCGGACCGACATGCTGGCGTCCTACGACGCCAGCATCGACGCGGTGGCCGAGCAGCAGACCGCCGCCCAACGCCGGGTCGCGCAGGCCGACGGGTCGGCCGCTGACGCCGCCCTGGCCGAGTTCACCTCGCTGAGCAACCAGTTGACCCAGCTCAGCGCGGCACGGACCGAGATCGCCGCGATCGACGTCACCCCCGGGTGGGTGACCCAGACCGCCCAGCAGCAGCTGTCGACCGACGGCCAGCCGGGAGCGCTCTATCTCGCGGCGGGACTGCTGCTCGGCGTCGTGCTCGGCATCCTGCTGAGCTACCTGCGGGAATCGACCGATCGGCGGGTCCGATCCGTCGCCGACGCCCGGGACGTCACCGGGCTGCCGCTGCTCGGCACGGTCCGCCGCCGTGGGCTGCGGGTCGACGCCCGCACCGTGGACGCCGACATCCGGTACGTGGCGATGGCGATCGCGGAGCAGCTCCGACGCGCCGTCCGCAGCCCGGTCGTGGTCGTCGCCGCCCGCAATCGGGAGGACACCACGCCGATGACCGCCAGCCTGGCGGTGGCACTCGCCGCCGACGGGCACGACGTCTACATCGGAGACGACAGCTACCGACTCGCCGCACTGCGTACCGCGTTGCTCGCCGACCGGCGGCGCGTGCCCTCGGGGCCATTCGTGCCGGCGGGGTCCGCGCCGACGCTCGGTGCCGGTGGCACCACGAACGGCACCAGTACGGGCTCCGGCACCAGCTGGGCGGCGCTGCCCGGCAGTGATCCGGACGGCGATCCGGAGAGCACGTACGTGCTCACGCCGCCGGATCGGGTCCGGCGTGATCCAGATCAGACGGTCATCCTGCCCCGGATCACCGAGTCGGGCGATCCGTCGGCCACCGAATCGTCGGCTACCGATCCGGCTGTCGCCGGTCCGTCGGCCACCAGCACGCCGGCCGGCGAACCGTCGGCAGCTGATCCGCTGGTGGTCGATCCGACGCCGGCCGACCAGACACCCGTGCGCCGGCCGTCGCCCCGACCGGTCCCGACCCCGCGTACGGCGACCGTCGGTTCCCCGCCGAACGTGCCGGCGGCCGGCGGTGCGGCGTCGACCACCGCTGGCGTGATGTCCACCATCGGTCGGCTGGCCTCGGATCCGGATGCCGGTGGCGAGCCGGTCCCGGACACCGCCGGCGGACCGTCTCCGGACTCCGGAGACCGTACGACCTCCGGAGACCGTACGACCTCCGGTGACCGGCCTGCCGTCGGCACGGTCGCCGTGCCGACCCTGCCCGCCGACGCGCTCACCGTCGGCGCGGGTACGGTCCGGATCGGACCCTACCCACAGACTGCCTCGGACGGCATCGTGCTGGTCAACGCACCCCCGGCCGAGTCGGACGAACGTGGTGTCCGGCAGGCACGGGCCGGCACCGCGATCGTGCTGGTCGAACGTGACCGTACCCGGCTGGCCGACCTGCGCCGACTGGCTGCCCGACTGAACGCAGCCGGTGTCGAGCCGCTCGGATTCGTGCTCACCGGCAGCGGCCGTGGCTGAACCCGTCCGGCATCCGCCGAGACTGCCGATCTGGCCGCTGTGGTTGATGTTCGGCCTCGTTCCGGTCTGGTGGATCGCCGGGGTGTTCTACTTCGGATGGCCGCTGCTCGGTGCCCTGCTGCTGATGTTCATGCTCACCAGAGGGCAGATCGTCATGCCCGCCGGCAGTGGCGTCTGGCTGGCCTTCCTGGCACTCGTCGTGGTGAGCGCGACTCAGCTGGCCGGGTTTTCGTCGCTGCTGACCTTCGGTCTTCGGCTGGTCTTCTACCTCACCGCGTTCGTCGTCTGTTGCTACGTCTTCACCGTGGCCCGGGAGCGGGAGTCGCCGAGCCTGGTGCTGGCGCCGCTGGCGGCGTTCTTCGTCGCGCTGGTCGTACTCGGCTGGCTCGGCGTGCTGATGCCGCGCTTCTCGATGACCACACCGATGGAGCTGATTCTGCCGGGTGGGCTGACCGGCAACCCGTTCATCCGGGACATGGTGCACGCCGAAGCCACCGAGTACAGCGCCCGATCGCTCAACCCGATCTTCCGGCCCGCTGCACCGTACGCCTACACCAACACCTTCGGCAGCACGTACGCGATCCTCGTGCCGGCGGTGGTCGCCTGCCTGCTGCTCGGCGCCAGTGGCGTGCTCCGTACGGTCCTGCTGGTCGCCCTGCCGTTGTCGCTGCCACCCGCGTTCCTGACCCTCAACCGGGGGATGTTCCTGAGCCTTGGTGTCGGGCTGGCCGTGCTCGGGATGCGCGCCGTGGTCCGGGGCAACATCAAGGTGCTCGCCTCCATGCTCGGAGTGCTCGCCGTCGGCGGGCTCGCCGCCCTGGTGATCCCGATCGGCGCGCTGATCGAGCGTCGGGTCAGCGCGAGCAACACCAACACCGACCGGATGTCGCTCTACCTGGAGGTGCTGCGCTGGGTGCGCAGCTCGCCGCTGGTCGGCTTCGGCACTCCGCTTCAGGTCGACACGGTCTCGGCGGACGCGCCGATCGGCACCCAGGGTCAGCTGTGGACGGTTCTGTTCAGCCACGGGATACCCGCGCTCGTCTGTTTCATCGGCTGGTTCCTGGTGGTGCTGGCGACCTGTTGGCGAGCCACCTCGGCGGCTGGCCAGTGGCTGTCCGTCGTACCGCTGATCGCCCTGGTCCAGCTGCCGTTCTACGGCCTGGTCAACCAGAACCTGACCGCCGCGTTCTACGTCGTCGGAGTCGCGCTGGCGTTGACCACTCGGCGACAGCCGTCGCGACCGGTCCGACCTGACCCGGGCCGACCTGACCCGGGCCGACCTGACCCGGCCGGGGCCGTGCCGGTCGGGCACGGCGTGGCATCTCGCGGGGGGTTGCGGTGACCGCCACCGTCGACCGGGGCGAGACCCGCCGTAGCGCCCGCAGCGCGGCGATCGGACTGGTCGGCGCGGCGGCCAGCGGTCTGTTCGGCTTCGTTCTCGCGGTGGTCGTCACCCGGGGCTACGGTCCGGCCGGAGCCGGCGCGTTCTTCACCGCAGTCGGACTGCTCACCGTCGCCTGCGCCGTCTGCACCCTGGGCGCCGAGACCGGCCTGCTCTGGTCGTTGCCGCGACGGCGGACCGGCCCGGACGGTGACGCCGCCCGGATGGTGCCGGTGGCGCTGATCCCGCCACTGGTGCTCGCCGGCGTCGCTGCGGTGGCCGGTCTGCTCGCCGCGCCGCAGCTGGCGGCGGTGCTGTTCGATCCGGCGACCGCCGGTGGCCGGCGACTGGTGCAGCTCTGCGCGGTCGGCCTGCCGGTGCTGGTCGCCGTCGGCCTGCTGCTGGCGACGGTGCGGGCGGTACGCCCGATCGGTGCGTACGTCTCGGTGCAGTTCTTCCTGTTGCCGATCGGTCGGCCGCTGTTGGTCGGTCTCGCCGCGTTCACCAGTGGCGCGGTGCTGCTCGGGATGTCCGGCTGGCTGCTGCCGGCGGTGATCGCCGTGCTGGTCTGTGCCGCGCTGGTCGTCAGGCCGTTGGGCGTCGGCGCCGGGGCCGCCGTGCGTCCCGGTCGCGGCGACTGGCGGACCTTCTGGCGGTTCGCGTTGCCGCGTGCCGGGTCGGCGGCGATCGACGCCGGCGGCATGTGGGTCGGGGTGCTGCTCGCCGCGATCCTGGCCGGTCCGGCCGCCGCCGGCCTGTTCGGCGCGGTGGGCCGCTACGTCCTGGCCGGGCAGCTGGCGCTGCAGGGGCTGCGAGTGGCGGTCGCTCCCCAGCTGTCCCGGCTGCTCGGCGAGGACCGGCGGACGGCGGCGGCGGCGGTGCACCGGCAGCTGACCACCTGGGCTCTGGTGCTGTCCTGGCCGGTGTATCTGCTGCTGGCGGTGTTCGCACCGGGCTTCCTGAGCGTGTTCGGACCGGAGTTCACCGCCGGGGCGGCGGCGATGACGTGGCTGTCACTGGCCATGTTGGTCAACGTCGCGGTCGGTAACGTGCAGACGTTGCTGCTGATGAGCGGCCGCAGCGGCCTGCACCTGCTGGCAGCGGCGGCGAACCTGGTGGTCACCGTGTCGCTGGGCCTGTGGTGGATTCCGCAGTACGGGGTGTCCGGGGCGGCGGTCGCCTGGGGGACCGGGATCGTGGTGGAGAACCTGATCGCGTGGACCGCCGCCCGGATCGTGATCGGCCGTCCCCTGGTCGACCGGTCGATGCTGATCGCCGCGACGGCGGTGTCGACCGTGGTCGGTGCGGCGGCCGCTCTGGCGGTGGCCGTCGCCGGACGAGACGTGACCGGGTTGGGGTACGCGTTGGCGACGCTGGCTGTCGTCGCGGCCGGGACAGTGGCGCTGCCGGGGACGCGGCGCCGGTTGTGGCGCGGTGCCAGCGCGATCCGTGGCATCAGACAGAAAGGCGGGTGAGGACCGTATGCCGTCCATCCGAGACCGGCTCAAGCAGGTCGTTCCAGTGCGGGTCACCGACCGGGTACGGCAGTCGCTGGTGCACTACGGGGTACGCACCAGCGACCAGCGACCGTTGCCGGACTTCCTGATCATCGGCACCAAGCGCGGCGGTACCACGTCACTGTGGAACTACCTCGTTCAGCATCCGCTGGTGCCCCGGCTGTTTCCCGCCTGGAACACCAAGGCGACGCACTACTTCGAGGAGCACTGGTCTCGGGGTGAGGCGTGGTATAGGTCGCACTTTCCGACCCAGCGGCAGCGGGACGCGCTCGCCGTCCGTCATGGTGGCCCGGTCCGCGCCGGTGAGGCGGCACCGCTCTACATGTTCCACCCGCTGGCTCCGGGGCGGGTGCACGACCTGATGCCGTCGGTACGGCTGATCGTGCTGTTGCGCGACCCGGTCGAACGGGCGTACTCGCACTGGAAGGAGCGGCGTACCGAGGGCAAGGAGCCGTTGAGCTTCCCGGAGGCGCTGGCCCGGGAGGAGGAACGGACAGCGGGGGAGCGGGACCGGCTGATCGCCGACCCGGACTTCTTCAGCGAGCCGTACGACTGGTACACCTACCGGGCCCGGGGACGCTACGTGGACCATCTGCGGCCCTGGTTGGAGCGCTTCGACCGGTCCCAATTCCTCTTCCTGACCAGTGAGGAGTTCTACCGGGACACCCGGTCGGCCTACCGTCGTACGCTCGGCTTCCTCGACCTGCCCGAGTACGACCTGCCGTCGTTCTCGGTCTACAACGACCGCCGTTCGGCGCCGATGGACGGCGACCTGCGGGCCGAGCTGACCGACTACTTCCGGCCGCACAGCGAGGCGTTGCGCGACCAGCTCGGACTGCGGCTGGACTGGGCCGGGTTGACGTCGTGAGCGGATTCGATCCCCGGTCGGGCGACGACGGCCTGGGCTGGGTGACCCGGGCGGTATTTCCGGATGAGCGGCTGCGCCTGACGGTCGCCCCGGCCGATGGCGTACGGCTGGCCGATGGCGTACGGCTGGCCGACGGCGCGCGGTCGGTGGCGGCCGAACCGTCGGTCGCCGACGGGTCGACGACGTCTCGGACGCTGGCCCGCTACGTGGTGGTTCCGTCGGTACGGCGCGCCCGGTTCCTGCTGCCGGTGGGTCCACGTCGGATGACCGCGGCCTCGGTCTGGGCCTACAACGCGCTGCGGCCGGCCCGGGTCCGGCTGCCCCGTGCGGTGCTGGGCGCGATGGCGCGTACCGGGGCGTTGCGGCTGACCCGACCGTCGGTGCTGACCGTGTCGGCGCCGGCGCGTGGGGTGGACGTGGCCGAGCTGATGCTGGTGGACCATCTCGCCGACCGGCTCGGCGGGCAGCGGTGGTACGCGGCGATCGGGGTCCGGCCGCCGGACCCGAATCACAAACCGACGGTCCAGTTGTTCGACGCCGCCGGCCGGCCGCGTGGCTACGCCAAGATCGGCTGGAACGACGCGACCCGGCGGCTGGTGCGCGCCGAGGCGGCGGTGCTGTCGACCGTGCCGGCACCGGGTGGCGATCACCCGTTGGTTCCCCGGGTGCTGGTGGCGGGGGACTGGGCGGGGCAGGCGGTCACCGTGGTGGAGCCGTTGCCACCGAAGATCCGGGGCCTGAGCCCCACCGCGGCGCCGGACTGCGCCGCGCTGTTGGCGGTCGCCCGTCGGTCCGGTGCCCCGGGCGAGCGGCGGGCGTTGACCGGTTCGCCGTTTCTCGACCGGCTGCGGTCGCTGGCAGAGTCGGCGGCGGCGGAGTCGGGACCGGCTGGTGACCCGGCGGCGGGTCGGCGGCTGGTGGCGGCCGTCGACCATCTGGCGCGACGGTACGGTCCGGTCCTGGCCGAGTACGGTGTCTGGCACGGTGACTGGGTGCCGTGGAATCTGGGCCGGCACGCCGATCGGTTGGTCGCCTGGGACTGGGAGCACAGTGGTCCGGACGTGCCGGTCGGGTTCGACCTCGCCCACGACGCCTTCCAGCGGGCGCTGATCCTGCGCGGCGCGCCGGTACCGACGGCGGTCGCGGCCGTGGACGACCAGCTGCTGAGGTACGGGTCGCGGCTCGGCCTCGACGCGCCCTGCCGTGAGCTGGTCGCGCAGAGTTATCTGATTGAGATGTGGCTACGGACCTGGCGGCTGGCCATGGGTGGGGCCGGCTGGAACCACGTCCTGCATCCGGCGCTGCTCGATGCCATTTCGCAACGCAGCGTCGATCGCTGATCGACATGCCCCGTCCTACGAGTTGAGAGCGGGTTGCTGCTGGTCCGATCTGGCGTCGCCGGTAGCGGATCCTGCCTGATGGCGACTGGTGGTTCCGGGGTAATGGATCCTATGAATCCTATTGATTCGATAGAGAATCCTTCATGTTCGTGGATGCGTAGCGTCAAAGCCGCCGCATTGCCGCCTCCGGCCCGCCCTGACTGGTGATCGCGCTGGTCGCCGCAGGTGGGTCGGTGGTGGCGGTGTCGATCAACTGACGGGTTTCTGCCAAGCGGCGGCCGCCAATTTATTTTTGGCTCGCCGTCTTATATCTTGGTTGTCCTAACGAAAGTTGGCCGGCTAGTGAACTCTGGGGGCGTCTGTGGCCAACAACGTGGATGACGTTGTGGACGGCGTCGACGACGCCGCGACGGTTCTGCTGGTCGGATCCAGCGGTGGTCACCTCGCGCAGTTGCTCGCCCTCGAGGGGTGGTACGCGACCCGGCGGCGGTGCTGGGTCACCTTCGACACGCCTGACGCCGTCTCGTCGCTGCGTGACGAGGACGTGGTGTGGGCGTATCACCCCACCACGAGAAACGTCCGGAATCTCCTCCGCAACGCGATCCTCGCCGTACGGATTCTCGCACGGCGCAAGGTGTCGGCGGTGGTCACCACCGGGGCCGGGGTCGCGTTGCCGTTCGTGGTGGTCTCCTGGTTGCGCGGCATACCGACGGTCTACATCGAGGTGTATGACCGGATTGATACCCCTACGCTCACTGCCCGGCTGTGCCGGCCGTTTCTCTCGGCCATGCTCGTGCAGTGGGAGGAGCAGCGCCGGCAGTACCCGGAGGCGACAGTCGTGGGACATCTGTTGTAGGAAAATTCATTTGCGCACGGCAATGTAACACAGCTGTCATAGGCGACTGATTCACCAGACGGAGGAGTATTCCGTGACGGAATCCGCGCTGTCCGGCGCCAGGTTGCAAAACGTCCCGGTGCGGATACCCCGGCAACGTACCCCGGCCGACCGGCCCACCGTGCTCGTCGCCGTCGGCACCGATCGGCATCGTTTCGATCGGCTGATCGACTGGTTGGAGCAGTGGCAGGCCGCAGCGGCCGGCCGGGCCGCCGTGCATGTGCAGTACGGGCACAGCCGAGCGCCGAGGTTCGAGGAAGCCACCGCGTTCCTCGACCACGACGCCCTGCAACGGGCCATGGCCGGAGCCAGCCTGGTGGTGTGCCACGGCGGACCGGCCACCATCCTGGAGGCCCGCCGGCACCGGCATCTGCCGATCGTCGTCCCCCGCGACCCGGCCCACGGCGAGCACGTCGACGACCACCAACTGCTGTTCGCCCGTCGACTGTCCGACGCGGGACTGATCCGGCTCTGCCAAACCCAGGCCGAACTGGCCGCCGCGCTCGACGCCGGCCTCCGGGAGCCGACCCGCTTCGCCGTCGCGTCCGACACGGGCGGGCGGGCCGCGCGGCAGGAAGCGGTGGCCCGGGTCGGTGGGATCGTCGAAGAGCTGATCTCCGCGCGTGCTTCCCGTCGAATCCTCGCTTGGCGTTCCCGTTGAGCGCCGCAGAGCAGCCGGCCGAGGCAGTCGGGGAGGCGCACGGCGTACCGGCCGAGGCTGCGCACGGCGTACCGGCCGAGGCGGTCGACGCGGCGCACGGCGTACCTGCCGACGCCGCCACCGTCAGCGTCGTGGTCCCCACCCGGGACCGTCCGGAACTGCTACGCGACACCGTCGCCGCGATCCGGGACCAGGACTATCCCGGCGTGGTCGAGGTCGTCGTCGTACACGACCAGTCCACCCCGGACCTCACCCTGGCCAGCGACGACCCCGACCGGCCGGTACGGGTGATCGGCAACACCCGTACCGCCGGTCTCGCCGGAGCACGCAACAGCGGCATCCTCGCCGCCACCGGCACACTGGTCGCCTTCTGCGACGACGACGACCGCTGGCTGCCCGGCAAACTCCGCGCCCAGGTCGCCGCGCTCGCCGCCGACCCGACCGGCGAGTTCGTCAGCTGCGGCATCCGGGTCAGCTACGACGGCACCACCACCGACCGGATCCTCGACGCCGACCGGGTGCCACTGGCCGCGCTGCTACGCGACCGGATGACCGAGCTGCATCCGTCGACGTTCCTCATCCGACGCAGCGCCCTGATCGGCGGCTTCGGGCTGGTCGACGAGGAGATCCCGGGCAGCTACGCCGAAGACTACGAGTTCCTGCTCCGGGCCGCCCGAAGCGCGCCACTGGTCAACCTGAGGACCCCGTACGTGCTGGTGCGCTGGCACAAACGCTCCTACTTCGCGCAACGCTGGGACACCATCGCCACCGCCCTGCAGTGGCTGCTGGAACGCTATCCCGAGTTCGCCACCCAGCCGGCGGGGGAAGCCCGGGTAGCCGGCCAGATCGCCTTCGCTCAGGCGGCGGCCGGGCACCGTCGAGGCGCCCTGCGCTGGGCCCGACACACCCTGGCCCGTAACCCGCGGGAACCCCGCGCCTATCTCGCCCTTGCCGTGGCCAGCCGGGCGGTGCGCCCGGACACGGTGCTCCGTACCCTGCACCGCCGTGGCCGGGGCATCTGACCGGCCGGGGCATCTGACAGGCCGGGGCAACTGACCGGCCGGGGCAACTGACGCTGGAACGCCAACGGCCGCGCCCCGTGGGCCGGCCGGGCGCGGCCGGCGTCCGGTCGGGAACGGCCGGCGATCAGTGCAACGGGCCCAGGTCGGCCTCGATCGCCGTCCGCAACTCGCGGCCGGCGATCACGGTGCGGGCGGCTTCCAACACCGGGGCGAGAAACACGTCCGGACCGGGCTCGCCGGCCAGACCGCCGACCAGCTTCACCGCCGCCTGCCCGGCCGGCGACGGACGCAGCGGAGCCCGCAACTGCAGCCCGCGTACGGCGGCCAGCAGCTCCACCGCCAACAGGCTGGTCAGGTTGTCCAGCACCGTCCGCAACTTGCGGGTGGCGGCCCAGCCCATCGACACATGGTCCTCCTGCATCCCGGAGGTCGGCACCGAATCCACCGAGGCCGGTGAGGCCAGCCGGCGGTTCTCCGCGACGATCCCGGCCGCCGTGTACTGGGCGATCATCAGACCCGAGTTGACCCCCGGATCGGGGGAGAGGAACGCCGGCAGGTCCCGCGACCGGTTGACGTCCAACAGTCGGTCCACCCGGCGCTCGCTGATCGACCCGACCTCGGCGGCGGCGATGGCGAGGAAATCGGCCGCGAACCCCAACGGCGCGCCGTGGAAGTTGCCGGTCGACTCCACCCGGCCGTCCGACAGCACCACCGGATTGTCCACCACGGACCCCAACTCCCGGCCGGCCACCGTCGTGACGAACGCCAAGGTGTCCCGGGCCGCGCCCGCGACCTGCGGGGCACACCGCATCGAGTAGGCGTCCTGCACGGCGTGCAGCAGATCGTCCCGATGCGAATCCATCACCGCCGAACGCTGCAACAGCCGGTGGATGTTCGCGGCCGAGACCGCCTGGCCGGGATGCGGGCGGATCGCGTGCAACTCGGGAAGGAACGGCCGGTCCGAGCCGAGCATCGCCTCGATCGCCAACGCCGCCGTGACGTCGGCCATCGTGAACAGATGCCGGGCGTCGGCGATCGCCAGCAACAGCATGCCGAGCATCCCGTCGGTGCCGTTGATCAACGCCAGGCCTTCCTTGGCGGCCAGCTCGATCGGGGCCAGCCCGGCCCGGTCCAGCGCCGCCGCCGCGTCGACCCGCCCGCCGGTCGCCGGATCGCGCACCCAACCCTCGCCCAGCACCACCAACGCGCAGTGCGCCAACGGCGCCAGGTCTCCGGAGGCACCCAACGAGCCGTGTTCCGGCACCCACGGCGTCACCTGATGGTTGAGCAGATCCAGCAGGGCCTGCGCCAACTGTGGCCGTACCCCGGAGCGGCCCAGCGCCAGCGACCGGGCCCGCAACACCAGCATCGCCCGGACCACCTCGGTCGGCATCGGCGCGCCGATCCCCGCCGCGTGCGAACGGATCAGCGCGTGCTGCAGCTCCGACCGCCGATCCGGCGCGACGAAACTGCTGGCCAGCGCGCCGAACCCGGTCGAGACGCCGTACACCGGGCGGCCGTCGCGTTCGATCGCGTCGACGATCCGCCGGCTGCGGTCCATCGCCGCGACAGCGGACCGGCTCAACTCCACCCGCGCGTCGTGGCGGGCCACCGCCCGCACCTCCTCGGCGGTCATCCCGGTCGGTTGAATGGTCACGGTGGGCATGTCGGTACTCCGTTGTGCAGGACCTGACGGACCAGTGGCACCCCCGGCCGGTAGGCCAGGTGCAGGTGGGACGGCGCGTCGAGCAGGATCAGATCGGCCCGGGCACCGGGACGCAGCACACCGACGTCGGCGCGCCGCAACGCCCGCGCGCCACCGGCGGTCGCCGCCCAGACCGCCTCCGCCGGCGTCATGCCCATCTCCCGGACCGCCAGCGCGACACAGAACGGCATCGACGTCGTGTACGACGAACCCGGGTTGCAGTCACTGGCCAACGCCACCGACGCCCCGGCGTCCAGCAGCCGGCGGGCATCCGGGTACGGCGACCGGGTGGCGAACTCGGCCCCCGGCAGCAGCGTCGCCACCGTGGCCGACCCCGACAGCGCGGCCACGTCCGCGTCGGACAGATGCGTGCAGTGGTCTGCGCTGGCCGCGCCCAGCTCCACCGCCAGCGCCACCCCGGCCCCGGGACCGAGCTGGTTGGCGTGCACCCGCGACCCCAGCCCGGCGGCGGCACCGGCGGCCAACACCGCCCGGGCCTGGTCGCCGTCGAACGCGCCGCGTTCGCAGAACACGTCCACCCAACGGGCGTACGGCGCGGCGGCGGTCAGCATCGCGCCGGTGACCAGCTCGACGTAGTCGTCCGCGCGACCGGCGTACTCCGCCGGCACGACGTGCGCGCCGAGGAACGTCGTCTCCGCCGTGAACTCACCCGCCACCCGCAACGACCGGACCTCGTCGGCGACGGTCAGGCCGTACCCGCTCTTGATCTCGATCGTGGTGGTGCCCTGCCGCAGCGCCTCGGCCCGCAACCGTCCGACGGTGGCGCGCAGCACGTCGTCGTCGGCGGCCCGGGTCGCCGCGACGGTGACCTGGATGCCGCCGCCGTCGTAACGGGCACCCGCCATCCGGGCCGCGAACTCGGCCGCCCGGTCACCGGCGAACACCAGGTGGGCGTGACTGTCCACGAAGCCCGGCAGCCCGGCCCGGCCCTCGGCGTCGAGGCGCCGGTCGGCGGCCGGGGCGTCCGCCGACCGACCGACCCAGGCGATCCGGCCGGCGGCGACGACCACCGCCGCGTCGGCGAGCAGCCCGAGCGGACCGCCGCCGTGCGTCGGATCGTTGGTGACCAGTTCGCCGATCCGGTCCACCAGCAGGCTGGGCGACGTCACCGGGTCACCGCCCGGACCGCCGCCGCCAACTCGGCCGGTACGTCGAGCCACTCGTGCCGCCCGCCGGTCACCACCCGCCGCCCGTCGACCACCACGTCGGTGACGTCGGCGGCGGTCGCCGCGAAGACCAGGCCGGCCGGGTCGACCCCGGCGGTACGGGCACTGTCCAGCCGTACGGTGACCAGATCGGCGCGGGCACCGACAGCGATCCGGCCAGCGTCCGGCCAGCCCAGCGCGGCGTGCCCGGCCCCGGTCGCCATGGTCAGCAGGTCACCGGTACCGAAATGGCCCCGCCGCTCGGTGCGCAACCGTTCGTGCAGCTCCACCGCCCGCGCCTCCTCGAACAGGTCGATCACCGCGTGGCTGTCGCTGCCCAGGCTGAGCGGACAGCCCGCGTCGGCCAGCGCCCGCGCCGGCCCGATCCCGTCGGCCAGGTCCCGTTCGGTCGTCGGGCAGAACGCGACCCCGGTGCCCGCCGCACCGAGCAACGCCACGTCGGCCGTACTCAGATGGGTGGCGTGGACCGCCGTACTCGCCGGGGTGAGCACGCCCGCCCCGGCCAGCAACCCGGTCGGGGTCAGCCCGTGCCGGGCCCGGCATGCCTCGTTTTCGGCCCGCTGCTCGGACAGGTGCACGTGTAACGGTGCCGCGTGCCGCCGCGCCCAGTCGGCCACCTCGGGTAACGCCGCCGCCGGCACCGCCCGTACCGAATGGATCGCCGCGCCCTGCCGGACGTGCCCGCCGCCCGGCCGCCACGCCTCGGCGCGCGTCGCCCAGGCCGCGACGTCGGTGTCGCCGAACCGGCGCTGCGCCCCGGTCAGCGACGCGCCGTCCAATCCGGCCACCAGGTAGCAGGTGTCCAGCAGGGTGATCCGGATGCCGGCGTCGGCGGCGGCCCGGGCGAGCGCGTCGGCCATCACGTTCGGGTCGGCGTACGGGCGTCCTCGCTGGTCGTGGTGCAGGTAGTGGAACTCGCCGACGCAGCTCACCCCGGCCAGGGCCAGTTCGGCGTAGACCGCCCGGGCCAGCGCCAGGTACGTATCGGGGTCGAGCCGGCCGGCGACCGCGTACATCCGTTCCCGCCAGGTCCAGAAGCTGCCCCGGTCGTCGTGGGTGCGTCCGCGTAGCGCTCGGTGGAAGGCGTGGGAGTGCACGTCGGCCAGTCCGGGCAGGGTGACGCCGGCCAGCCGGTGCACCCCGGCCGGTGGTCCCGCCAGCCCGGCGGTGACGGCGGTGAACCGGCCCGCTTCAGCCTCGATCAGGACGTCGGCGACCGGCTGCGGCCCGCCCAGCCAGGCATACTCGGCGTACCACCTCATGGGTGGGCTGGTTCCGGTCACCGCGCGGCCAGTTCGGCCAGGACGGCGGCGAGCGACCGGATCCCGGCGACACAGTCGGCGTCGGTGGCGGCCTCGGCGGGGGCGTGCGACACGCCGGACGGATTGCGGACGAAAATCATCGCGGTCGGTACGTGGCCGGCGAGGATCCCCGCGTCGTGTCCGGCGGCGGTCGGCAACACCGGCACCGGCGTGGACCCAGGCACGGCGGATGTCGTGGCCGGCACGTCCGATGTCGCCGTCGACGCGGCGTCGACCAGCCGGCGGGCCAGGCCCGGATCGAACTCCACCGGCGGGCTGGCCGACTCGGCGACGACCGTTACCGTGGTCCCGTCGGCGACCGACCGGGCGTGCGCCCGGGACACGACCGCCTCGACCAGCTCGGCCAAGGTCGCGGCGTCGGCCGCACGAGCGTCCAACCAGGACCGGACCTGGACCGGGATGGCGTTGGTCGCGTTCGGCCGTACCTCGATCCGGCCGACCGTGGCGTGCGCGCCCAGCCGGCGGGCCTCGGCATCCGCCGCCAAGACCGCGTACGCGCAGGTCAGCATCGGATCACGGCGGTCCGCCATCCGCGTCGTACCGGCGTGGTTGCCCTCGCCGGAGACCTCCAGCCGCCACCGGCCGTGCGGCCAGATCATGCTCGCCACCCCGACCGGGGCGTCCAGGTCCACCAGCGCCCGACCCTGCTCGATGTGCAGCTCGACGAAGGCCTTGATCCCGGCCAGCCGCTGGGGGTCCGGCCCCGCCGCCGCCGGATCGGCTCCGGCGGCCGCCATCGCCTCGGCCAGGCTCACCCCGGACCGGTCCCGCAACGCCAGCGCGCGTCGCGGTGCGATACCGCCGGTGAGCAACCGGGAACCCAGACAGGCGACCCCGAACCGGGACCCCTCCTCCTCGACGAACGCGGCGACGGTGATCGGCCGGCCGGGGACGAAACCCTGGTCGCGGAGCTCGTCCACGGCCAGAAACGCCGACACGACGCCGAGCGGACCGTCGTACCCGCCGCCGTGCGGCACCGAGTCGAAATGACTGCCGGTGACCACCGCCGCCGTGGCCGGATCCACCCCGTCCGGCAACCACCGCGCCCACAGGTTCCCGTTGCCGTCGACCGACACCGTCAGGTCACGGCGGGCCGCCTGGTCGACGAACCACCGCCGGCAGGCCAGCTCCGCCGCCGACCAGGCGTACCGCAGATAGCCGCCGGTGTCCGGGTCCCGGCCGATCTCCGCCAGCTCCGCCCACAGCGGACGGAAGCGGTCGAGCAGCCGATCCTGGTCGATCACGAGCGGTCCATCGGCACCGGTACGTCGTACCGCCGGGCGACCTCGCGGGCCTCGGCATATCCGGCGTCGACGTGCCGCAGCACGCCCATCGCGGGATCATTGCGCAACACCCGTTCGATCTTGTCCCCGGCGAGCGCCGACCCGTCGGCGACACAGACCTGCCCGGCGTGCAACGACCGGCCGATACCGACCCCGCCACCGTGGTGGATGCTCACCCAGGACGCGCCGCTGGCCGTGTTGACAAGCGCGTTCAGCAGCGGCCAGTCGGCGATGGCGTCCGAGCCGTCCGCCATCGCCTCGGTCTCCCGGTACGGCGAGGCCACCGAGCCGCAGTCGAGGTGGTCCCGGCCGATCACCACCGGCGCGGACAGGTCACCCCGGGCCACCATTTCGTTGAACCGCACCCCGGCGAGGTCCCGTTCGCCGTACCCGAGCCAGCAGATCCGCGCCGGCAGCCCTTGGAAGGCGACCCGGTCACCGGCCAACCGGATCCACCGGGCCAGGGCCTCGTTGTCGCCGAACAGGTCGAGGATCGCCCGGTCGGTGGCGGCGATGTCGGCCGGATCGCCGGAGAGCGCCGCCCAGCGGAACGGGCCCTTGCCGGCGCAGAACAACGGCCGGATGTACGCCGGGACGAAGCCGGGGAAGTCGAACGCCCGGTCGTAGCCGCCGAGCCGGGCCTCGGCGCGGATCGAGTTGCCGTAGTCGAACACCTCCGCGCCGGCGTCGGCGAACCCGACCATCGCGGCGACGTGCCGGACCATCGACTCGCGGGCCCGGTCGGTGTAGTCCTGCGGAGCGCGGCGGGCGTACGCTGCCGCCTCGGCCAGGTCGACCCCTTCCGGTACGTAGCTCAGCGGATCGTGGGCACTGGTCTGATCGGTGACGACGTCGATCTCGACGCCGTCGGCCAGCAACTCGGGAAACACCGTCGCCGCGTTGCCCACCACACCGACCGACAGCGCCCGGCGCTCCCGGCGGGCGGCACTGGCCAGCGTCACCGCCTCGGCCAGCGATCCGGCGACGACGTCCAGGTAGCCGGTGGCGACCCGGCGGGCGAGCCGCTGCGGGTCGACGTCGACGATCAGACAGGCCCCACCGTTCATGGTGACCGCGAGGGGCTGCGCGCCGCCCATCCCGCCGCAGCCGGCGGTCAGGGTCAACGTGCCGGCCAGGTCGGCCGTACCGGCGCCGGCTGCCCAGGCCGGCACGTCCACCGGCCCTGGTTCGGCTTCGCTGGCTGGTCCGGCGGCCAGTTTGGCTTCGCCTGCTGGTCCGGCGGCCAGCTTGGCGGCGACCGCGGCGAACGTCTCGTAAGTGCCCTGCAGGATGCCCTGGGTGCCGATGTAGATCCAGGAGCCGGCGGTCATCTGCCCGTACATGGTCAGCCCGAGCTGTTCCAGCCGGCGGAACTCCGGCCAGGTGGCCCAGTCGCCCACCAGGTTCGAATTGGCCAGCAGCACCCGGGGCGCCCATTCGTGGGTGCGCAGCACGCCGATCGGCCGCCCCGACTGGACCAGCATCGTCTCGTCGTCGCGCAGGTCGGTCAGGGTGCGGACCAGGGCATGGTAGGACGGCCAGTCCCGGGCGGCCCGGCCGGTGCCGCCGTAGACGACCAGGTCGTCGGGGCGTTCGGCGACGTCCGGGTCCAGGTTGTTCATCAGCATCCGGACGGCCGCCTCCTGCGGCCATCCCCGAGCGGTACGGGTGGCACCTCGGGCCGCCCGGATCGGTTCTGCCATGCGTCCTTCCCCTGTCTTCCGGCCTGCGTGGGTCGGTCGGCGGTCAGCCGACGAAAGTGGTCGGTCGGCCGTCAGCCGACGAATACGTTGCGGTGGGCGGCCGAGCGTTCGAACTGCTCCAGCCGGCGTTGCGCCTCCCCGGGGGCGGCGTCGCAGATCGCCTGCAGCAGCACCATCGCCAGGGCCATCGGAGCGGCGTGCAGGTCGAACACCAACTGGTCACCGACGGGGGCGGGCAACACCAGGTCGGCGTGTTCGGCGGCCGGACTCAACGCCGAGTCGGTGATCAACACCACCGCCATGCCCATGGCCCGGGCCTCGGCGAGAGCGTCGACGGCCTCCCGGGGGTAGCGGGGGAGCACGATCGCCAGCAGCGCGGTGGCTCCCGCCGCGCGCGCCTGCTCGAGGCGTTCCGGCAGCAGGCTCCCGCCGCTGTCCAACACCCGTACGTCAGGGCGGACCTTGGCGGCGAAGAAGCCGAAGTAGGTGGCGAGGGCGGCAGCGGCGCGCAGGCCCAACACTGGCAGCGGGGTGCTGCCGGCCAGGACCGTGCCGGCCGCGGTGAGCCGGTCACGTTCGCCGAGTTGGTCGGCCAGTTGGCTGAGATGTCGGGCCTCGGCGCGGATCGCCCGCTGCATCTCGTTGTCCGTGACGAATCGGTCGCCTGGTCGAGTGGCGGGCCGCCCGCCGCGCCGGGTGGCACCCGACGGTACGGTGGCGGCGTCGGCCGGGCTGGTGGCGAATTCGCGTAGCCGCCGCCGTAGCGCCGGGTAGCCGTCGTAGCCGAGTGCCATGGCGAACCGGGTCACCGATGGCTGGCTCACCCGGGCCAGTTCGGCGACCTCGGCGGCGGACAGGAAGGCCGCGGAACCGGCGTGCTGCACCAGGCTGTGCGCGATCCGTCGCTGGGTCGGGGTGAGCCGTACCCCGGTGAACAGGTCGAGTACCCGTTCGGCCGACGCGGCCGGCATGACCTCACTGTCATTCACCACGCCACTGTATGCATTAATTCATTCACTCGGCAATCTGTCAGCTGTGGTAGAAACCTGCCGTGGATCGCACCAGGCTCCGACGCTCCCCGGCCCGTACCCGGCTCGGCCCGACGTGGTGAGTGGGTCTCAAGTGGGCGGTGTGCGGGTCGCCGCGCTCCACACGTACCCGGTCAAGGGGTGCCGCCGGCTCGACCACGACGACGCGCAGGTCGAACCCTGGGGCCTGGCCGGCGACCGCCGGTGGGCGATCGTCGACCCCGACGGCGTCGCGCTGACCCAGCGGGAGGTCCCCGCCCTGGTCACCATCCACCCCCGGATCACCACGGCCGGCCTCACCCTGCACAGCGCCGACCGAGCGACCCTGGACGTCACCGCGCCGGTCGAGGGGCAGTCGGTCATGGTCCGGGTGTTCCGCAACCAGGCCCCGGTGCCGGCCCGGCTCGCCGCACCGGTCCTCCACGACTGGCTCGGCGACCTGCTCGACCGGCCGGCCCGGCTGGTGTGGCTGGCCGACCCCACCGTACGGGCGGTCAACCCGGACTTCAGCCGCCCCGGTGACGTCGTCACCTTCGCCGACGGCTACCCGCTGCTACTGACCACCACCGCGTCGCTGGACGCCGTCAACGACTGGCTCGTCGAGTCCGGCGACCCGGCCGCGCCACTGCCGATGCACCGGTTCCGCCCCAACGTGGTCGTCGCCGGAGCACCGGCCTGGGCCGAGGACGCCTGGATCGGACACCGGATCCACCTTGGCGACGTCACGTTCCGGGTCGCCAAGCCATGCGCCCGCTGCGTGGTCACCACCACCGACCAGGACACCGGGGAACGCGGCCGGCAACCACTGCGGATCCTCGCTCAGCATCGGCGCGGGCCGAAGGGCGTCCTGTTCGGGGTGAACCTCATCCCGGACGGCACCGGCCGGATCGCCGTCGGTGACCCGGTGCGGCCGCCGTCCGGGGCGGACTCTTAGGTCTCACTTAGGACTGTTGCCCCGGTACGTCGCACTGCGGCAGCATCACTGGTCGTGACCGACGACGGACCTGGTTCCCATGCCCGCAGGACCGGCTGGTCCGGCTGGACCCCCCGGAACCGCTGGCTCGCCGGCGGCGGCGCGGCGACCGGTGCCGCCCTGCTCGGCCTGCTGCTCGCCGCCCAGGTCGGTGCCAGCCCCGCCTGCGCCGCGCCGCCGGCCGGCGGCAGCACCTACCAGGGCAAGGCGACTTTCTACGACGCGCAGGGCCAGGGCGGCAACTGCTCGTTCGACAGCGCCCCGGCCGACCGGATGCACGTCGCGCTCGGCCCGACCGAGTACTCCGACGCCGCCGCCTGCGGCGGGTACCTCGACGTCACCGGCCCCCGGGGCACCGTACGGGTCGTCGTCATGGACCAGTGCCCGGAATGCGCCACCGGCCACATCGACCTGTCCCGGGAAGCATTCGCCCGCATCGCCGACCCGGTACAGGGAATCGTGCCGGTCAGCTACCGGGCGGTGGTCGACCCACCGACCGGACCACTCGCGTTCCGGATCAAAGAAGGCGCTTCCCAATGGTGGTTCGCCGTACGGGTCACCAATCACGGCAACCCGCTCGCGTCGGTCGAGGCTCGAACCGGATCGGGATGGCGCGAACTCGTCCGGCACGACTACAACTACTGGCTCGCCGACGACGGACTCGGCCCCGGCCCGTACACGCTGCGGGTCACCGACGTGGCCGGCAACCAGGCCAGCGTGTCGGGCCTCACGCTGGCACCGGAGCAGACCCAGACGACCGACGTACGGCTGTACGGCAGCGGCGGATCGGGCCCGGCCGCCGGCGCCGGCTCGTCCTCGGCGACCGGTTCCGGATCGACGTCCGGTCGGTCCGCTGAGCGTTCGCCGACGCCGGACACCGCGTCGGCCGCCGAGTCGCCGTCGGCCCGTCCAACGCCCGCCGGGTCGGCCTCGGCGAGTCCGTCGCCAACCGCCGGAGCAGCGGGTTTCGGGGCGGCGGCCAGCTCGGCGGTCACGCCCGCTGCCGCCCCGGCCGATCCGCCGCCGGCCTGCGGCTGACCGCCGGTGGTGGGGTTAGGTCGGTCAGGTCACGCCACATGATGATCTCGTCGCGGTCGTCGCCGTCGGCGACGCGCAGCGCACCCGGGAGCCGGCCCACTTCGCGGTAGCCGCACCGCTGATAGAACGCGGGCAGGCCGTGCCCGTCCCGGATGGTGACCTGCAGGGCTGCCAGGCCGAGTGACCGGCCGACTCGTTCGGCCTCGGCCATCAGCGCCAGGCCGTAGCCGCGCCCCTGCCGGTCCGGCGCGACGACCACCCGTTTGAGGACCCGCCAGTGTTCCTTGAGGTCGAATCGGTTACTGGTGATGAAGACGAACGAGGCCAGCCCAGCGGAGTCGTAGCCGACGAGTAGCCGATCGACGCCGGCGGCGACGCCGGCGAACGCGGCCTCGGCGGTCGGTCGTACGTCCGTGGCGGTCACCGGAGCGACGAACCCGACCGCGCCACCGGCGTTCGTGGCGTCCGCCCAGACCCGGACGATCCGCTCGCGCAGGTCGTCGTCGAGCGGCGGATCCAGCACGAAGCCCGGTTGTACGGAAAGTGGGGAACTCATCGCAGGGCGCTGGACTCCATCCCCGACTGTTGGTCGGTGTCGCGTAGGGCCGGCGGGACTCGAACCCGCACTAATACGGACCTAAACCGTACGCCTCTGCCAATTGGGCTACGGCCCCAAGTGCTTCTTCTATCTTACTCGCCGGACATAGGGTAGCTGAAGCCGGGGCGGATCGGCGACCGGCTCGGCCGCTGCGAACCGAGTCGGCGGCTCACTTATTGTCGTGGCGCGGCGAGAGCCTGCATAGGTCTCCGTTTGGCTGTGGCAGTTGGGGCAGAGTAGCCGCAGGTTGGTCGCCCTGTTGTCCAGGAAGTTGCCGTCGATGTGATCGACGTGCAAGGTCAGTGGTGCGTTCTGCCAGATGGTGCCAGTTCCGCAGATAGCGCATCGCTCCGGTACGCCCAGCGATATCAGCGCTCGCTTCAGCCGGAATCCCGGCGTCCGCCGCGACCCTTTGGGTAGTTTGATCAGTAGCATCGACGGAGTCAACCGATAATATCCGCGCTTGCCCCGATTGTGGGCGCTCCCAGTGAAGTGGGAGGTGTTAATGGCGTAGAACTTCAGGCGGCGACTGATGTGTGCATGTGAGCCACCGCTGACCCGGATGCCCAGATGGCGCAGCACATCGGTGACGCTGCGGCACTGTTCGGCGGCGGCAGCCAGCTGTTCCCGCGTGTATTTCTGTCTCCCCATACCCGCAACGTAGCGAGCGGGTACGACATTGTCGTCCATCGAGGAGTCGAGCGGCCGGATCTGACCGGTCGGCGGAGCCGGTCAGTCGAGACCGAGGTCGCGGCGGAGCTTGGCGACGTGCCCGGTCGCCTTGACGTTGTAGAGCGCTTTGGCGATGCGCCCGTCGCCGTCGATCACGAACGTCGACCGGATCACCCCGGTGACCGTCTTGCCGTACAGCTGCTTCTCGCCGTACGCCCCGTAGGCGGTGAGCACGCTCTTGTCCGGGTCCGAGACCAGCGGGAAGGTGATGCTGTCGCGTTCCCGGAACGTGGCGAGCTTGGCTGGCTTGTCCGGCGAGATGCCGACGACCTCGTAGCCGGCGGCCCGCAGCGAGGCGAGCGAGTCGCGGAAATCACATGCTTGCTTGGTGCAGCCCGGCGTCATCGCCGCCGGGTACGCGTACAGCACGACGTTGCGTCCGCGTAGCTCCTTGAGGGACAGCTGGTCACCACTGTCGGTCGGCAGGGTGAACTCCGGGGCGTTATCGCCCGGTGCGAGGCGGACGGGGCCTTCGGCGGCGGCGGAAGTCATGGCCCGGAGCCTACCCGGCACTCCGACCTCGGACCGTCTCGCCATGAAGACCCAGTTGCAAGCTCTATGCAAGAACGGTGCCCGGAAATAGTCTGACCAGGTGATCACCGGACCCTTCCTCGGGAGACGCACGTGAACCCCCTCGCACTCCACATCCAGAACGGGGTGCTCAACGGCCCCGTGGCGGTCGGCTACGCGATCATCGCCGCGGCGGCCTTCGCGTACTGCGTCGCCCGTGGCCGACGCGACCTCGACGACCGGCTGGCGCCGATGGCCGGCCTGGTCGCCGCGTTCATCTTCGCCGTCCAGATGCTCAACTTCCCGGTCCTGCCCGGCGTCAGCGGCCACCTGCTCGGCGGGGCGCTCGCCGCGCTGCTGGTCGGCCCCTGGGTCGGTGCGCTCTGCGTGTCGATCGTGCTGATCGTGCAGGCGCTGCTGTTCGCCGACGGCGGAATCACCGCCATCGGCCCGAACGTCACCAACATGGCCCTGGTCGGCACCGCCGCCGCGTACGGGCTGATCTTCGTCCTGTTGCGGGTGCTGCCGCGCAACCCGACCGGGCTGGCGGTGACGGCCTTCGTCGCGTCGGTGGTCAGCGTGGTCGCCGCCGCGTTGAGCTTCGTGCTGCAGTACGCCATCGGCGGCACCACCCAGCTGCAGGACTACGGGCTCGGCCAGGTCCTGGCCCTGATGACCGGCACGCACGTGCTGATCGGCGTCGGGGAGGGTCTGATCGCGGCGGTGACCGTGCTGACCGTCGCCAAGACCCGCCCTGACCTGGTGTACGCCCTGCGCGGCCTCCGGAAGACGGGCAACCCGACCGGATCGACCGGCGCGTCCGGTTCGCCGGCGACGATCCCCACCGGAGGTACGGCATGAAGCGCAACACCGGGTTCATCCTTGCCGGCCTGCTGCTGTCGTTGCTGCTCGCCGGGGTGGTCAGCAACTTCGCGTCTGGTTCCCCGGACGGTCTGGACTCCGCCTCGCTCAAGGGTTGCACGGTCGGTGCCGACGAGGAGATCGTCGACGGCACCTGCATGGCGAGCGGTTTCGAGGAGCACGAGTTGAGCGACAGCCCGTTCGCGGACTACGGCCTGTCCTTCGTCGACAACTCGTTTCTCGGTACGGCGGTCGCCGGCACCGTCGGCGTGCTGCTGACCTTCGCGGTCGCGGGCGGACTGTTCTGGCTGACCCGCAGCCGGCGGCCGGCCGTCGATTCCGCCGAGCCGAGGTAACGGCGAGTCGAGGTGGGCGCGGGACACGGGCATCTGCTGCACCTGGATCGACCGAGCCCGGTGCACCGTCTCGCGCCGGAGGTGAAGATCGCGGCGATGGTGGCCTTCACCCTGGTGGTGGTGGCCACCCCACGGGAGGAACTCTGGGCCTTCGGCGGGTACGGGGTGTTGATCGTCGCCGTCGCCGCCGTCGCCCGGGTGCCGGCGGGCTGGCTGGCCCGCCGGTCGTTGATCGAGGTGCCGTTCGTGGTCTTCGCGTTCGCGTTGCCGTTCCTGGCTGGCGGTGAGCGGGTCAGCTGGTGGGGGCTGTCGTTGTCGGTGGAGGGGCTGTACGGCGGCTGGAACATCCTGGCCAAGGGCACCCTCGGGGTACTCGCCTCGTTGCTGTTGGCCGCCACCACCAACAGCCGGGACGTGCTGGTCGGTCTGGACCGGCTGCGGTGCCCGTCGATCGTCACCCAGATCGCCGCGTTCATGCTGCGCTATCTGGAGGTCCTGATCGGGGAGGCCCGGCGGATGCGGATCGCCAGGATCTCCCGGGGCGACGATCCTCGTTTCCTGTGGCAGGTCCGGGGCTTCGCCGCCGGGATCGGGGCACTGTTCCTGCGGGCGTTCGAACGCGGCGAGCGGGTCTATCTGGCGATGATCTCCCGGGGGTACGACGGCCGGATGCCGGCCGCCTGGCGGGTCGGCGGCCAGGCGTCGGCCGGGCAGTGGGCGGCCGCCGCGTCCGTACCGGTGGCGGCCGTGGCGATCGCCGCCGTGGCACTGCTGGGATGACGACGGGAAACGCCATGAGCGATTCGGTGGGTGACGCGACGGATCCGCCGTCGCTGGAGGTACGCGGGCTGCACTTCGCCTACCCGGACGGCCACCAGGCGTTGTGCGGGGTGGACCTGACGGTGCCGCGTGGTGGTCGGGTGGCGCTGCTGGGCCCGAACGGCGCGGGCAAGACGACCCTGGTGCTGCATCTCAACGGCGTTCTGGGGGGCGGCGCCGGGCAGGTGAGCGTGGCCGGCCTGACCGTGGACGAGCGGCGGGCGACGTTGGCCGAGGTGCGCCGGCGCGTCGGTATCGTCTTCCAGGATCCTGACGATCAGTTGTTTCTGCCGACCGTGGCCGAGGACGTGGCGTTCGGGCCGGCGAACCTCGGGCTGCGCGGCGCCGAGTTGGCGGCGCGGGTGGACGAGGCGCTGTCCGCGGTGGGGATGACGGCGCATCGGGACCGCACCCCGCTGCACCTGTCGTTCGGGCAGCGGCGTCGGGTCGCGGTGGCGACGGTACTGGCGATGCGCCCGGAGATCCTGGTGCTGGACGAGCCGTCGTCGAACCTCGATCCGGCGGCTCGCCGGGAGCTGGCGGAGATCCTGCGAGGGCTGCCGGTGACCATCCTGATGGTCACCCACGATCTGCCGTACGCGATGGAGCTGTGCGACCGGGCGGTGGTCCTGGACGCGGGGCGGGTGGTCGCGGACGGCCCGACGGCGCGGTTGCTCACCGACTCCGAACTGCTGGCCCGGCACCGGTTGGAGCTACCGTTCGGGTTCGACCCGTCGTTTGCCGCCCGCCAGCTCGCCGCCCGCCGCCGCTGAGTCCGACGCGGCCGCGCGCAGCCGCAGCAGCGCGGCGACCGCGACACCACCGCCGAGAGCGATCAGCGCGGCGAGGGCGAACCGGGGCCACGACGTCGGCCCCGGCACCAGGGCGATCGCGCGGCCGAAGACCTCCGTGTTCGCCACCCCGGCGAAGATTGCCAGGCAGATGCCGGTGAGCGCGAGCCCGAATTCGGCGTTGGGCTCGGCGGCGGGGCGGCGGGTCGACGCGTAGCCGGCGGCGACCAGCGCGGCCAGCCCGGTGGCGAAGGTCCAGATCGGCCCGGTGAACACCGCCATGGACAGCGCGACCGGATCCGGCGGGGAGACGCCCACGGTACGGGCGACGGCGTACCCGATGCCGATCAGTCCGCCGACGGCGAGTAACGCGGCCGAGATCCGGCGTGGGGTTCGCGGGCCGCGCCACGCCGCGGCGGTGAGGACACCGGCCAGCAGTACGGTGCCGAGCAGCGTCGCCGTCCACCAGTTCACCGGATCCGGTGGCGGAATCCAGTCCAGGGTGCCGCGCACCTCCAGCGGGGTGACGCCGTCGCGCAGCGGCACCGTCCAGTCCCGGATCCGGTGTCTGTGGTCGGGATCGGCGCGCACCTGCGGCGGCGGTTGACCCTCGGCCCAGTAGGTGCGCTGGTCGTGCCAGCGGATCACCGGTTCGTCGCTGACCCGCCGCCACTGGGGCGCTGCGGTGGGATCGGCGTCGTCGGGTACGGCGGTGTCCGCGGCGAGAGTCCGGTTCTGGTAGACGCTGGGGGAGCGGACGTTCTCGTACACCCCGTCGGGCCGGATCTCCAGGTAGGGCTCGCCGGAGTAGCCGAGCACCTCGATGGTGCGCCCGCTGTGGTTGGCCAACTCCAGTCGCGCCCCGCCCTCGACGGCCCGGACGCGCAGTCCGTCGACGGCCGGGGTGACCCCGGTGACCTGGACCAGATAGTCGGTGGCCGTCGGGGCGTCGGCACCATGCGCCGCCGCTGGCCCGGGCGGCGGCAACAACGGCAGCGCCGCTGCGGCCAGCAGCACCAGCGTCACCCTGGCCAGCAGCGCCAGGGACGCTCCGATCCGCGCCGCCGACGTCACTCTGGCCGGCGATGCCGGGGCCGTGCCCAGTTCACCACGGATCATCGGTCAGCCGGCCGCGTCCACTGCGGCGGTGATCGCGTCCGCGCTGCTGCCGACGGTCTCGCCGTCGACCATCACGGTCGGTGTGCCGGCCACGCCGGCCCGGCCGGCTTCGTCTGTGACGTGCCCGCTCCAGCTGCGGTAGGTGCCGTCACGTACGCAGCTGCCGAAGCTGTCGGCGGCCAGGCCGACGCCGGTGCCGATCTCGACGAGCTGGTCGTCGGTGAGCCCGGCGCCACCTTCGGCCGGCTGCTGCTCGAACAGCGCGGCGGCGTACTCGGTGAACTTCCCGTCGGCGGCCGCGCAGCCGGACGCCGCCGAGGCCCGCGTCGAGTACGCGGTGCTGGTCAGCCGGTCGAGGATCGCGACGGGGTGGTACACGACAGTGATCCTGCCATCGGCGACGAGCTGGTCAAGGGTCGGGCCGACCTGCTGTTCGAACTGTCGGCAGGCCGGGCAGAGGAAGTCGACGTAGAGGTCGACGGTGACCGGCCCGTCCCCGACCGGGATGCCGGAGTCGTTGGCGACCGCGCCGGGCGGCGCGGTGTACTCACCGGTGCGCTGGGCCTGGTAGAGCCCGTAGCCGACGAGGCCGGCGAGGAGCAGCGCGACCACGACGACGACCGACGTCCACAGTGTGCGCCGCCGCCGCCGTTCCCGGGCGATCTGCTCGCGGACGACCTTGGCCGCCCGCTTCTGCTCCACTCGACGACTCATGGCCGTCACCGCCGATCTAGGTAGCTGTCGATGGAAACCGCACTGCGCGGGAACCACAGCAGGAACCCGGCGAGTACGAGGAAGCCCAGGTCGCGGACGATCTCCGGGCCGTAGCTCGGGTTCTGCCCGGCGCTCAGTTCGCCGCCCACCCCGAAGCAGCCGCAGTCGATGCGCAGCCCGCGCGCCCACGCCGAGGTGATCCCGGCGACGAAGATCACCAGCAGCCCGGCGGACACCCCGGCGGTCAGCCGGGTGGCCAGGCCGAGCAGCAGCAGCACGCCGAGGGTGAGTTCCACGAACGGCAGGGCGGCGCCGATCACCATCGCCAGGTCGTACGGGAAGACCTGGTAGGCGTTGACCGCCCGGCCGGAACCCGCCAGGTCGTCGATCTTCGAGCCGCCGGCGACCAGCCAGACGGTGGCCAGGCCGAGGCGGACGGCGGTGCCGAGCCACGGCTGGATCGCAGGCCAGCGCGACCGGCGCGCCTCGATGCTGCGTGTCATGTCTGTTTAGTCGCCCCACACCCGGTGGCGAGTTCCCGCGTCATGGGACATCACACCTGGGGTGGGGATGCTGTGCGTCACACCACCGATGGCGTCGACTGGTGTCCGAATCGTCCATGATCGGGCGGGAACTTTTCGGGCCGAACGGCCGACCAATCATGAATGAGGGAGAGCCGGGTCGCGCGAGGGCTACCGACTCGGCGAGCATATGCGGCATGACTGCCGCAACGAATCGATGGGCGTCGCGTCTGGCCGCCGTCGCCGGACTGCTCATGGCGGCGTTGCCCGTCGTCCTGCTCCCCGCCGCACCGGCCAGTGCGCACGCCGTACTGGTCAGCACCAGCCCGTTGCTCGACTCGGTGGTGCCCAACGCCCCGGCCGAAGTGGTGCTGACCTTCTCCGAGTCGGTGCGCCAGGTGCCGGACCGGGTACGGGTGATCGCCCCGGACGGACAGCGGGCGGACCAGGGCGAGCCGGTGTTCAACGGTGCGGTGGTCACGATCCCGTTGGGCGAGCGGACGCCACGCGGCACCTACCTGGTCAGCTACCGGGTCATTTCCGCCGACGGTCACCCGGTTTCCGGCGGGTTCACCTTCTCGGTCGGGGCGCCGTCGGCGGTGCCGACCGACGACGCGAGTGGCAGCGACACCGATCCGGTGGTCAGCAGGCTGATCCAGGCCAGCAAGTTCGCCGGGTACGTCGGGCTGCTGCTACTCGTCGGACCGGTGCTGGTGCTCAGCCTGCTCTGGCCGCGTCGGCTGTCCCGGGCGGGGCCGAGCCGGCTGGTCTGGACCGGGCTCGGTCTGGTCGCGGCGGCCACCCTCGCCGCGCTGTGGCTGCAGGCGCCGTACGTCACCGGGGGTGGGTTGGTCGACGTCGACGGCGCCGCGTTCCGCGACGTCATCGGCAGTGGGCTCGGGGCCGCGCTGCTGGTCCGGCTCGGCGTCCTGACCGCTGCGGCGGTCCTGCTGCGGCCCTTCCTGACCGGCGTCGACGGCCGCAGCGACCGGATCCTGCTCGGCGGGCTGGCCGTGATCGGACTGTTCACCTGGCCACTCGCCGGACATCCGGCGGCATCGCCGGTGCCCGCCGTGTCGGTGGTGGTGGACGCGGTGCACCTGGCCGGCATGGCGGTGTGGCTCGGCGGACTGGCGATGCTCGGGGTGTTCCTGCTGCGCCAGGCCGACGAGCGGGAACTCGGTGCGATTCTGCCGATCTGGTCGCGCTGGGCGGCGCTGGCGGTTTGCGCGCTGCTGCTCGCCGGTACGGTGCAGGCGCTGATCGAGGTCGGCACCCTCGGCGCGCTGTTCTCCACCACGTACGGCCGGCTCCTGCTGACCAAGATAGGGCTGTTCGTGGTGGTCCTCGCGGTGGCGGCGTACTCGCGGCAGCTGGTCCGGGACCGCAGCGCGGCCGGCCGACCCGGCCGCATGCGACAGGCCATCTGGACCGAGTTGGGCGTCACCGCCGTGGTGCTGGCGGTCAGTGCGGTGCTCGTGCAGACCACTCCGGCGCGCACCGCCGTCGTGGAGAACCTCCGCGGCACTTCCGGCTACTTCTCCACCACCCTCACCACCGAGATCTATTCGCTGCAGGTCGAGGTGGACCCGGCGCGCCGGGGCAACAACTCGGTTCACCTGTACGCCTACACCCTGGACAACCGCCCCCAGGCGGTGCTCGAGTGGCAGGCGACCGCCGCCCTGCCGGCCAGCGGGGTCGAACCGATCGAGATTCCGTTGCTGCCGCTCACCGACAACCACGCCACCGGGGAGATCAGCCTGCCGACCGAGGGCGAATGGGAGCTGCGGATCACCGTACGGATCTCCGACATCGACCAGGCCAGCGTCTCCACCCCGGTGGAGATCGGCTAACCGGCCACGTACCGTCACGAAACCCGGAAGAACCAACACGAACCGCGTAGGAACCACGAGGAAGGGTGCTACCACATGCTTCGTCACCGAGGCTTCCTGGCCCGTACCGCGACGCTGACCGGGGCGGTCGCCCTGGCCGGCGTGTTCGGGCTGGCCGCCCCGGCCGCCGCACACATCACCGTCAGCCCGTCACAGGCCAGCGCGGGCGACTACGCCCGGTTGGCGTTCCGGGTGCCGACCGAGAGTTCCACCGCTGGCACCACCGAGGTGGAGGTGGTGTTGCCGGAAGACGCCCCGGTGGCCTCGGTCCATCTGTTGCCGGCGGCCGGCTGGACGGCGACGGTGGAGAAGGCACCGGTGGATCCGCCGCTGGAGATGCACGGGGCACAGGTGACCGAGGCGGTGGCCCGGATCGTGTGGACCGCCGAGACTCCGGAGGCGGCGGTCCAGCCAGGTGAGTTCCAGGAGTTCGTCGTCATGATGGGGCCGCTGCCGGAGGTCGATCAAATGGTCTTCAAGTCGTTGCAGACCTACTCCGACGGCACGATCGTTCGATGGATCGAGGTGCCGGTCCCCGGGCAGGACGAGCCGGCGACGCCGGCGACCGTGCTGCGGTTGACGTCGGACGCAGGCGACGAACCAGCCGCCGATCCGACGGATCCGGATCCGGCCGGTACGCCGGACGGCGAGACGTCGACCGGCGACACCGCGTCCGGTGCCGACGACGCGTCCGGAACGGGCCTGGCGGTCGGGCTGGGCGTCGCCGGGCTGCTCGCCGGTCTGGCCGGACTGGTGCTGGGTGGGCTGGCGTTCGCCCGGTTCCGCCGCGCCGCGCCGGCTACCGCCGCTACGGGTGGTCCGGAGTCCGGGCGTGGTGCCGGATCGGCAACGTGACCAGCAGCAGCGCGGCCGCGACGACGTAGAGATTACGGAGCAGGAAGGTGCCCGGATCGTCGGTGGGCACCGGATCATGCCCCCAGTCGACCAACGACACCACTCCGAAGGTCAGCGCGGCGAACGTACCCGCCGCCAGGACCAGCAGCGCGACGGACCGGGCCCGGCTGGTCGGGCCGGTTGCCGCCCGGCTGGTCGGGCCGTCCGCCGCCGCGGCCGGCAGCCCGTCCGCCGGGCCGTCCGCTGGTCCGTCCGCCGGGCCGTCCGCTGGTCCGTCCGGCGGCGCGGGCAGCGGCGAGACCACCGGCCGGATCGCCGCGTCGACGAGCACGATCAGCGCCGGCACGAACCAGTACACGTGATGCGGCCAGGTGATCGGGCTGATCAGGGCACCGACCAGCCCGGTCAGGGCAAGCCCGGTCAGCTCGTCGCCGGCCCGCGCGGCCCGGGCCGCCCGCCAGAGCCCGTACCCGGCGGTGACCGCCACCAGGACCAGCCAGATCAGCCGGTGGGGTTCGTCCGGCGCGACGAGCCGCCCGAGCAGGCCGAGCAGTGACTGGTTGCCGGTGTAGTCGGTGCGGCCGACCCGCTCGGTGGTCCACAGTTCGTGGGTCCAGAACCGCCAGGACTCGGCCGGCGCGAGCGCCGCGGCCAGCAGGGTGGCGCCGGCGGCGGCGGCGCAGGACACCAGCGCCGCGCGCCACCTCCGGGTCACCAACAGGTAGCCGATGAAGATCCCCGGGAACAGTTTGATCGCGGTGGCCAGGCCGATCCCGACGCCGGCCCAGCGGGACCGGCGCGGTACCGCGTACAGCAGGTCGGCGAGGATCAACACCACGAGCAGCATGTTGATCTGGCCGAAGAAGAGGGTCTCCCTGGTCGGTTCGATCACCACGATCAGCGGTACGGCCAGCGCCGCCGGATACCACCGGGGCAGTCCTCGGCGGCGGGCCACCGGGGTGACCAGCCAGACGGTGGTGGCGACCACCGCCAACAGGGTGCCGACGGTGAAGATGGCGGTGGTGGCCCCGACCGGAAGAGCGGCGAACGGCCGCAGCAGCAGTGCGGTGAACGGGGGATAGGTGAAATACAGCTCGCCCTGCACCGGATCGGGCTGGACGTAGTCGTAGAGCGGATTGCCGGCCGCCCACCACCGCATCGCGCTGAGGTAGATCTTCAGATCGTAGAAGTCGTGCCGATTTCCGTACCAGGTCAGGGCGGTGACGACGACGGCGGTGAGGCCGACGACCAGGGCGACCCGCCGCAGCGTCCGGCCACGCCGGCCGTCCGGTTCGCTGGCCGGTCCGCTCGCCGGTCCGCTCGCCGGTCCGCTCGCCGGTCCGCTGTCCGGTGCGGCGGCGGGGGACGGCGGAGGGTCCGGCAGGGCGTCGGCGGGCACGCCGCGAGCCTAATGGGTGTCCTCCGCCGGGTGCCGACACCGGCCGGTAGGTCATGACCGGCTGCCGGCTGGATCATGCCGCGTAGGCTGTCGGCGTGGCTGATCTTCTTGTCTGGATCGATTGTGAGATGACCGGGCTCGATCTCGGCAGGGATGCTCTGATCGAGGTGGCGGCGCTGGTCACCGACTCCGACCTCAACGTCCTCGGTGACGGCGTCGACCTGGTGATCCACGCCGACGAGGCGGCCCTCGCCGGGATGCCGGACGTGGTCCGCGAGATGCACGAGAAGTCCGGTCTGACGCAGGAAGTGCGCCGCTCGACGGTCACCCTCGCCGAGGCGGAGGACGAGATCCTGGAGTACGTCAGCGGGTTCGTCCGGGATCCCAAGACGGCCCCGCTGTGTGGCAATTCGATCGCCACCGACCGGGGGTTTCTGGCCCGTGACATGCCCCGCCTCGACGCCTTCCTGCACTACCGGATGATCGACGTGTCGTCGATCAAGGAGCTGTGCCGACGTTGGTACCCCCGGGTGTACTTCGGGCAGCCGGCCAAGGGCCTGTCGCACCGGGCACTGGCCGACATCCAAGAGAGCATCCGGGAACTGGAGTACTACCGCCGGGCCATCTTCGTACCGCTGCCCGGACCGGACGTGGACGCGGCCAAGGCGATCGCCGCCGGCCTCTGACCCGTCGGCGGGCCGCTGTCTGTCCGTCCTGCCCGTACGTCCCCGCCGGCGATGGCGCGGCCCGGCCTGCGGCGCGCGCCATGGCAACCCTGTCGACGCGGTAGGCATGGTTGCGGCTATCATTGGTCGGCACCACACGCGGCGGTTCGTCGGGTGAGGTTCGTGGTGGCTGTAGCTCAGCAGGTAGAGCACCGGGTTGTGGTCCCGGGTGTCGAGGGTTCAAGTCCCTTCAGTCACCCCACACGACCAAGGGCCGGTCAGGATCTCCCAGATCCTGACCGGCCCTTGGCCTTTTGGCTTGGTCGCCGCTGTCCCGGTGCCCGGTCGGCGGACTCAGGCCTGCGGGTCGGCGCTGGGGCTGGTCGCCGGGGCCGATTCGCTGGCCGGCGGCTCGTACGGCAGAGCGCTGCCCGCCACCAGTTCCTCCCAGCTCAGGTTCCAGACCGTCCAGCCGTTGCCGTTGGCCAGCTGGCGTTCGGTGCCCTTGACGGTCACCGGGTCGCCGACCTTGGTCTGGTTGAACAGCCATTCGGCGTTCGCCATCGACATGTTGATGCAGCCGTGCGACACGTTGCGGACACCTTGGTCCGCCACCGACCACGGGGCGGCGTGGATGAACTCGCCACCCCAGGTCAGCCGCTGGGCGTACTCGATGTCGGTCCGGTAGCCCTCCTCCGGACCCAACTCTTCGAATGTGTCGAAGACGGTCTCCTTGAGCTTCTCCATCACGATCATGGTGCCGCTGGAGGACGGGGTCTTCGGCTTGCCCAGGCTGATCGGGATCTCCTTGATCGTCTGCCCGTCCTTGGTGACCACCATCTTCTTGGTGGCGTTGTCCACGGTCATGATCAGCGCGGAGCCGACCTCGGCGTCGATGGTGAGATCGTTGCGGCCGTACCAGCCGTCGCCCATCGGCAGCCCGCCGGTCTGCGCCTTGTAGAACAGTTTGGTGCCGGCCTGCCAGTACTCGCGCGGCCGGAACTGGACCTCGGTGGGGCTGACCCAGTACCAAATGCCCTCTTGGGCCGGTGTGGTCCGTACGCTGAGCCGGCCCTGCACGTCGTCGCGCTGGTCCTGCGGGATGTCGCGGCTGAACCGCAGGATGAGCGGCATCGCCACGCCGACCACGTTGCCGTCGCCGAGGAAGCTGGACACCCGTACCTGGTTGGCGGGTTGTTCCATGGTGCGGAAGCTGTGGCTGGTCGTGGTGGTCTTACCGTCGTCGCCGGTCACCGTGACCGTGGCGGTGTACGCGGCGCCGTAGGCGAGTTGCCCGGTGGGCAGGAACTCGGTGCCTTCGGCGTTGACCGCGCCCTCCACCGGGGTGCCCTCGGCGTCGGTGAGTTCGACCACGGTCTCGACCGCCTCGGTCGCGGTGAAGGTGATGCCGGTCGAGGCGGGTACGTCGGTCGCGTCGGCGGCCGGCGTGGTGATCGTCGCCTGGGCCTTCGGGCTCGGCTCGGCCTCCACCTCGGTGCCGCCCTGCCAGGACGGGGCGTTGCCGCTGCCCGTACAGGCGCTGGTGAGTGTCAGCGCGACGGCGAGCACGACGCCCGCGAGTGCCCGTGGCGCGAGTGCCCGCACTCGTCCGGCGCGCGGCGTTACCTGATTGCGGCTGGCTCGCATGATCCCCTCACGAAGTTCGGTCCCCAGAGCCCATCGTCCACGAATGACGCGACGGGGCAACTCCCGGGTTCGTGCCTGCACGGAACAAACGCCGCAGCGGCTGACCGATATTCCCGGATGACCCGAAAAATTGGCTAGCCGCTGCGGGATCGTGTTATTCAGGCGTTTATTCAGATGTTGTACCTGCTGTCCTATCCTGTACGGTGCGTCGCGAGTGCTAACCGGCCGTGGCCGAAGGGCTCGGTGCAGCCGAGCCCGGAGCCGGGGCACCGGGAGTCGGCGACGCCGGTGGCGATGACCCGCTCGGCCGCAGGTCGGCCGGCACCGGCAGAGCACTACCTTTGACGAACTCGTCCCAGGTGAGGTTCCACGCCGTCCAGCCGTTGCCGTCGGCGAGTTTGCGCTCGGTGCCCTTGACCGTGATCGGGTCGCCGACCTTCGTCTGGCTGAACAGCCACTCGGCGTTCGCCATCGACAGGTTGACGCAGCCGTGCGACACGTTCCGTACGCCCTGGTCACCCACCGACCACGGGGCCGCATGGATGAACTCGCCGCCCCAGGTGATCCGCTGGGCGAACGAGATGTCCGTCCGGTAGCCCTCCACCGGCCCCAGCTCGGCGAACGTGTCGAAAACGGTCTGCTCCTGCTTGTCCATCACGATCATCGTGCCGCTCGACGACGGAGTGCTGGGTTTACCCAGGCTGACCGGCATCTGCTTGACCAGCTTGTCGTTCTTGAACATCGACAGCTGCTTGGTGGCGTTGTCGACCTCCATTGTCACCTTGTCACCGATCTTGGCGGTGGCGCTGCGGTCCATGTCGCCGTACCGGCCGTCGCCGGTCGGATGACCGGACAGCGCGATCCGGGTGCTCAACGTGGTCCCGGCCCGCCAGAAGTCCGGAGCCCGGTAGTAGGCCTGCGTGCCGTTGGACACCCAGTACCAGGTGCCGGGCTGGGGCGGGTCCGTCGTCACGAACATCCGTTTCTGTACGCTCGCCCGCTGGTCCTGCGGGATGCCCGGGAAGAACTCCACCACCACCGGCATCGCCACCCCGTACGTCCGGCCGTCGAAGAGATAGAGGCCGGTGCCGGTCTGCGAACCGGACTTGCCCATCGTGGTGAACGAGGTGGTCTTGGTCTCCTCGTCACCGGTGCTGCTGGTCGCCACCACCGTCGCCGTGTACTTCTTGTTGTTCTTGAGCGGTTTGTCCGGCACCCAGGAGGTGCCGTCCTCCCGCAGACTCCCGTTGACCTCGCCCCCGCCCTCCTCGGCGAGCGTCACCGACGTGATCTCGCCACCACTGACCGTCGTGCCAATCTCCGTACTGATCGGCAGGTCCTCCGCGTCGGGTTCCGGCGCGATCGCGAATTCGAACGGCTCCGGCGGCGGCGTCGGACTCGCCGAGGCCACCTGCCCGTCGACGAAACGCGGTGTCTTCTCCGCTCCACATCCCGCCAGCGCGGTCGGCGTGACGACTGCCAGTGCCACCGCGACCGACCAACCCCTCCTGACCCTGTCCATCCCTGTCCCCGTTTCTCGTCGCGTCCCTGACGACATCGTGCATCACCCGCTACGCCGTTCGTGCCTGATCCGGAAGGGTGCCAGATCCATGCACCCGGACAGGTCGGCCGGACAGTCGGCTCGACACCGGCAACCGGTTGGAAGCCTCACGGCGGCCCGTGCTAGGGTTGCCCGCGTTGTCAGCGAGCGCCGCTAGCTCAACTGGCAGAGCAGCGGACTCTTAATCCGCGGGTTGTAGGTTCGAGTCCTACGCGGCGTACCAGACACCAAAGCCCCGACCGGGCGGAAACCGCCGGTCGGGGCTTTTTGGCGTACGCCGTACGGGTGGCTGGGTGCCCGCCGGGCGCTCGGGAGCCGCTGGACCGGATCTGGCCGACGCTGGGCCGAGGGCACCGCCAGGTACGGTCTACCGGGTGGTGGGGGCCGGTTCGGCGGTGGCGGCCGGCGACACGTCGGGGTGGGGCGGGTCGCAGGTGACGTACCCGTCGTAGGGATGGATCCAACCGTGGTCCGGGTGCGAAACGATCGTGCGGGCGCACCAGCGACATACGTCGTGCGCCGTTGACGCGCCGACCATGACAGGGCCGGCTTGTAGGTACGCGGTCGCCAGGGCGCGAATCGCGCGGCGGTGAGTAGGGCACGGCCACAACTCGCCGCAGCGGCAGTGCGCGCCAGTGTCTTCGAGGACGTGTTCGCCGTAGAGGGTGCGGGCGGTGCGCCAGCGCTGGCCGTCGCGGCAGCCGGGAGGTGGTTTCGCCGGCGGATCGGCCAGGTCCCAGGGGAACTTCATAGACGGTAGTGCCAGGTCAGACCGGTGCGCTTGGTGGCGGCGGTGCCGGTGAGGCCAGGGGTACGTCGCGGGAGGCGCCCGTAGCGGAGGAAGACGCGCTCGGCTTCGATGCGGTCATAGCAAAGCCGGTTGGTACCGCAGGTGCTGCACTCGAGGAGATGCTTGTTCACGACCTGCTGCGCGCTGTTCAAGCGGTCCAGAGCCTCGGTGCTGAGGTAGGTCGCGGAGTTCAGCATGCGTGATGTCCTGTCACCATCGTGTCTTCAACGCTGTCCGCTGCTGTCCGTTCGACACAGGCCGAACCGGCTGGGCGCCAGCGCACGGGGGCGGGCGCGACGTCGGCCTGGGTTCCCGTTGCAGTAGCCATGATCAGAACCTTCTTTAAGCTGCGAATTGTCCACGCCCGAGCAGGCGCGGACCTTGTGGAACGAAGCAAACCCGGCGAGTCGAGGCGTGCCGGTTCGGAGGCCATTCTTGGCCGGGTTCGCGGGACGTGGGGACGACGGCGCTCCGCCCTCGAACTGCCGCCGCATTGACATTTGGAGCCGCGCCGGACCCCCACGCCGGCTTCTCGTCTGGCGGCGTCGGGACTTCCGTTGGCCCGGCAGCGGACGTTGAACGGCTTTCTGCCCGTCGCTACGGTGTGTCTACTGACAACTACGTTCACCTTTGGGGGTGTGATGGGTGCCCGGCCGCGGATCACGCTCATGCAACGACTCATGACGGACCGGCACCTGACGCGCGAGGAGACACTCAGGGCACTGGAGAAGCGAGCGCGAGTTTTGGGCGTTCGTGATTTCACGTTGAGCCTGCGGCAGCTTGACCGGTGGCTCGGTGGCGAGGTGGGGACAGCCCCACGGCCGAGTACCTGCCGGGTCGTCGAGGCAGAGTTCGGATACGCCGTCGATCAGCTTTTGACAGTCGAACAAGACCTTCCGCACAGGGCACATCTTCAAGCGGGCCGCGACATCGCTCCCGGGGCGGTGGACGACGCCGCTCGAGGCTCGGCGAAGTTCGCGCTCTGGGCCGACTCGACCCGACTCGGGGAGCTGTCGGTGGCCTCGTTACGAGCCCGGCTGACGGCGCTGACGCACGCGTATGTCTACTCACCACTGACACCGGTCTTCGCTGACCTGGTCGACCTCCGCGATGATCTCTTCACCCTGATCCGAAACCATCCGGACCCGGTCCGGCTGCGGGAGACCTACCTGCTGGCTGGGACCACGTGCGCGGTCCTCGCCTACGCCTCGGGGGACCTCGGCGCGCCGCAAGCTGCCATGATCCAGACGCAGGCCGCGCTCGCCTGCGCTGAACGCGCGGACAGTCCGACGCTGACCGCGTGGGTCCTGGGTAACCAGGCGATGACCCAGGAGTGGTATGGCGCGGCAAGGCAGGGTGTCCGATTGGCAGGGCAGGCCACCGTTCACGCCCGCCGGGCGCTGGTGCCCGGTACCGTGCTGGTACGGCTGGCGAGCATTGAGGCGCGCGCGTACGCCAGCTTGGGCAACGCGCCGGCGGTCAGAGAAGCCCTCGACCGGGCTCGCGCAGCCCGCGACCTCAGCGCCGATCAGTACGCTGGTCATCGAGACGAGTTCGACGACATAGGCGGGATTTTGCAGTTCACCTCGGCCAAGCAGAGCTTCTACGCCGGCTCGGTCTTCCTGCGTCTCGGCGACGCCGCTGCTGCTCACGACGCATCGCTGGCCGCTATTGCCGCATACGCCAGCGGCCCGGCTGACCAGCGGTCCTATGGCGATGAAACCCTCGCCTGGGTCGACGTCGCCGCCGCCCGTGTCGCCGACCCGCTGCGCGACCTGGACGGCGCCGCCGAAGCTCTCGCCGTGGTGCATGCCCAGCCCTCGACGATGCGTATCCCGGCCCTCGTGCAGCCCTTGACCGTGCTCAAGCGTGAACTCGCAACGGCGCGCTACCAGCACGCGCGACTCGCGCACCAGATGCGCGGCGCTATCGACGACCTGGTCGAGCAGTGCCGCCGGCACTCAGCCAACGAGATCAGCACGTGAGTCCTGGTGCGGACCGCCACGGGCGACCGGAAAACCTCCACGCGGTCCTGGACGCTGCCTGCCTCTGGGCCGGTTACCCGCCGGGCGCGCGACTGATCCGCCACTTCGCCAACGCCGTGTATCTCCTCGACGCCGTGCCAGTCGTTGCTCGAATCGGGTACGGACCTGGAGTAGTTGACAAGGCGCGCACTGCCATCAACGTGACCCGCTGGCTGCTCGACCAGGGCTTCCCGGCGACCGCCCCCACGGAACTGCCCAGCAGGGAGGATCAGCCACTGGTTCTCGGCCCAGCCGACACTCCGACCGTTGTCAGCTTCTGGCACTACTACGCGCAGCCCGAGCACACCGGCTGGCCTGACACAGGGATCCTCGGCCGGCTCGCGGCTGCACTACACCAGGTTCCTGACCACCCGCCGTCGCTGCCGCAGTACCAGCCCCTTCGCACGCTCACGTCGACCGTTCAGGCACCCGCCGCCCGTCAGGCGCTGACCGACGACGAACACACGTGGCTCACCCGCCGTATCAAGGAACTCCGCGACGAGTATGACGGCCTGCAGTTCCCCCTCGGGCACGGCCTCATCCACGCCGACATGTACACGGGGAACCTGCTCTGGAACGCCGGCCCGCACCGGGCTGTCCTTGGCGACTGGGACTCCGTCAGCATCGGCCCATTCGAAATCGATCTCATCCCCACATATGCGGAAACCCGCTTCGGTGTCGACCCGGCCACCGTCGACGCCTTCGCCCACGCCTACGGTCATGACCTGCGACATTGGCCCGGCTACGACACGCTCTACAACATCCGGGAGCTCAGCACCCTTACTGCGTTGATCCGGCTCGCTCCGGGCAACCCCAGGCTCAGAGGCGAGCTCGCTCACCGCTTGAACACCCTGTCCCGGGCCGACCGTTCTACTAGGTGGCAGGGGCAGTAGACCCGTAGGTAGGTATGGCGCTGTCGCGACAGGCGTGCGTCGTCGTCACGGCAATCGCTTCCCCGCAAAATTTACTCAGAGTAACTAGTTGACACCTGGTTGCCGTCCCTGGTTCATCGTTCATCGGCGAACGTAAGTAGACCGGCGGGCGGATGCTGCGACCACAGCCGTGTTGGTCGCACTGCGGTAGGCGCCGGCCAGGCTACCTCTGGGGAGAACCTGTGCATTCCACTCAACCGAGATTGCTGTTCGCATTCGCTCCTACCCGTGATACCCACGACCGCTTCTTCAACTGTTACCCGAGCAGCCTGCTCCACGCAATTGCACCCCTCGTGCACTCGGTGGACAACGGTCAGATCGACATCTCCTACTGCGACCGCATCTACCACCCGAAGGTATTCACGGAGGAAGCGGCGTTGCTGTGGCGAGCGATGCTCGACCGCGAGCGGCCGACTCACCTCGCCATCAGCTCAACATATGACTCCTGGCACGTCGCTCTGCTTCTCGGTCGAGTCGCACGAGAGATCCTCCCCAATGTGATCATCATTCAGGGGGGTCCGCACCTGGATGAGGTGCTCGAACCGTTCGTGCTTCGCCGCACACCTGAACTGCACCCGCTGGACGGGGATGCGGGCAGCGCAGTGGACTTCGCAGTAGGTGGCGACGGCGAATACATCCTGCGCTGGTTGGTGGAGGCAACCATTGGAGCCGAGAACGCCGCTGCGGCGACTGCGCGAGTGCATTCCCGTCGGGACGAGACTTCACGTTTGCCGGGTGCGGCCAACCTTCTCTACGTATTCGACGGAGATCGACAAGCAGTTCGTTTTCGGAACCCGCTTCCCTTGGACGATCTTCCCTTCGTGCCGCGACATCTGCTACCGGTGGAGGATCTGTACGACTTCGACTGCTTCAGGGATGCCGGCGGGCGTCGGAAACCTACCGTCACGATGATCACGCACCGGGGTTGCCGCGCCCGGTGCAACTTCTGCTCCGAGGGACTGCCCTACCAGGCTCGCTCTCACGCCCACATCCTTGCCGAAGCGCAAGAACTAGCAGGTTCTGGTGTTCGTGCCGTATTTCTCGACGACAGCACCGTTCAAGATGACCCTGCCTTCGCCGAACTGTTGAAAGGTTTTCATAGCCTCGGCTTGGAAGTTGGCGCCTTGACGCGATTCGATCAGGTCCAGGACCTGAAAGAGCTGGCGCGGATGCGCGACTTTGGCCTGGTGTACCTGTACGCCTCGATCGAGCAGTACTCGAACCAGAGCCTGGATCTGATGCACAAGAAACTCCGGACCGAGCAAATCGACTCAGGCGTGCGGAACTGCAACGATTCAGACATCCGACTGGGTGTGTCGTTGCTGTTCGGATTGCCATACGAGACGCCGCAATCGGTTGAAGCTACGCTCGACTATGCAACACGTCTCCGTGAACAGGAACTTGTCGAGTACGTCAGCATGAGCATGTACTCCTATCACCCACGGACTCCGCTTGGTCAGATGCGCAGGGAGTTGCTTGCCGGATTCGACTTCAATCGCGATCCGCCCAACCTGCGACACCCGTACACTTCATTCGAGGAGGGATCCTGGTACCACCCCGACCATGTGACCGACGAATACGCCGACTCCATCTGGCTGCGTGCCGAGTCCGGATTCGGAGATCGACTCGTCCGGCACCTCGCCAAGCACCGCGGTTCCGTTCCCGGGGATCGGTAACTGAATGACCACCGAGAGCATAAGTGCCAAAATTAGGGCGGCTACCGCCGCCCACTTGGGTCAGGGAAAGCTGATCAGGGTAATGCCTGGCGGCAGCGCCAACATGTCTGTCCGTGTCGCATCCAAGGGAAGCCCCGATCTGGTGCTCCGGATCTATCTCCAGCGAGACCTCGATCGCTTTTCATGTGAGCTGGAGACACTGATTCGGCTTGCCCGGATAGGTGCTCCTACTCCAAGGCTGGAGTCCTGGGGCTTCGCCTGCCCGGTCTTCGGCACCCCGTTTCTCATATACCAACTGTTACCCGGCGAAGATCTGGGTGCGGCGGCTCGGCACCTGGACGCATCGACAATCGCTGCAGCCATTATGCCCCTTATGGATACCATGATCCGCCACATCTCGGCGCTACCGGTATTGTCCCACGGTTACCTGCACACCGCCGATGGGGATTTAGGCGGGGCTGGTAGCCAGACTCATCACCAAGTTGATGAGTACGCCGCCGTAATCGGTCGAGATCGGCTCGCCGATCCTTCATTGCTGGCAGCGGCCGTCGAACTTGCGGTCCAGAACATGCACCTGGTTAGCACCGACAGACCGAATCTGGTGCACCCTGACCTTAAGCCTGGCAACATCATCATTGGTCCCCGAGGTGCGTCAATCATCGACTGGGAGCTGCCGATCGGCGGCCACCCCGTCCTGAACTACGGTGGTCTGCTCGCCGAAGGAATCATTGATCCAAATCTGCGCCAAGGGCTGTGGCTTCACCTGGACCAGCTCAGCCCAGACCTGAGACTCGCGGCCGTCACCGCAGGTATTCTGCGCTGCCTCGAAACGCTCAGCTACCTTCCGGCGAACCCGTCAGTGCAGAACGGTCGAAAGGTACGACCTGATGGCGACGATCTGGCCAATTCGATGCGGACACTTTTGGAGTGGGCGCCATGATCCCGTCGGAGGGAGTGTCGGTAGTCGTCGCCTCAATCCGGGATCCAGAAACCGTCACCGACAGCGTCCAGGCGCTCGGCGTTTCTCTATCACAACTTCCGGGACCCGCTGAAATCGTGCTCGTCCGAGACAGCCCGTCTGGAACAGTACCCGCTGAGTGGATGTCGGCGGCGAAAGTCCATCCGGTCACGGTCATCTGGACCGGACGCCGTCGCGGGTCGTCCTTCGCCCGACGCCTCGGCGTCGACAACGCTGCCTACGACACTCTTCTCTTCACCGACGACGACGTTGTGGTCCCGCCCGATTGGGCAGGTCGGATGGCACTCGGCGTCGAGGAGCACGGAATTGTGACTGGTTTGATTCAGAGCAGAACCGAAGGGTTCTTTGAGAGATGCGACGAGCTCATTGATCACTACCGAACTGCTGCGCGTGCCGCCGACGGTACGGTCAAGTTTGTGTCGTTCCCAAATCTTGGAATCACTCGGACTGTCTTTGATAGCGTTAGTCTCGACCTGTCAGCGGGAAACCGGGTCGACGATATCGAACTCGCTTGCCGGCTCCGCCTGTCCGGGGCATTCCCGCAGTTGGTTGAAACGGCAGTTGCGGTACTCTACCCTTCCACCTACCGGTCCTTCATTGGTAGAAAGGTCCGCCACGGAATCGGAATGGGTCGGCTCCGCGGCCAACTCGGTGCCGCAGCGTGGGATCAGCTCGAGCTTGGTCAGGCGACTCACCTGCTTCGGCGGTGGATCGCGTTGTCGCGGCAGATAACCCCTGGCGCGGGGGTCGTCCAGCGTCTCCAGGTAACTTCAGCGAACATCGCGTACTGTCTTGCGTTCATGATCACGGCTGCGCTATTCCATAGTGGGACGATCCTCGGTATTGCGCGGACGCGCGTCGGCAGGAGGATGTTCCGATGATTTTTCTTGCGAACATGTGGGATGGCCTTCTCGGGGAACATGGGCTGGAGTTGCTTGCGGACTCCTTCGGCGGGGTGAGCGGCAACTGGCTCAGCCCTCCCCGCCAGATGTCCACGCCGCCTGCAGGTAGCCGTATACTTCTTTCTCCCTCCGTCATGGAATCAGCCGTCACACCGATGACGGCATTTGATCGAGGCGCCGACGTTGTCGGTTGGGTACTGTTTCCCGACCAGCTCCTCGGTTGGGACTGGCAACATCAGATCTACCGGCACAAGATCACGCCAGTACTCCAAGACACCCTCCTGATCTGTCGAATACTCGCCGCAAACAGCGAGTACACGGCGGGGAGCCTGCGGGAGGCAGGCGTCGACAGCGAGGTGTCGATCCTGCCGCTTGGCGTGGATATCAACGGCATCCGAGCAGCCAGAGGCGACCGCCGCGAAGAAGCCGGAGTCCATCTCTTGTGGGCGCACATGTGGCGCAGCCAGAAAAATCCGGACAAAGCCCTGCGGATCGCGGCGGAAGTGTTGAATCGAGATCCGGGCCTTCGCGTCACGGTCGGCAGGGCGGGGACCTGGCTCGATGACCAGCACAGTCCACCCGAGTTCAGGGAAGAGGTCCTGACGCTAGCTCGCTCCTTGCAAGCGCAGGGCGGCGACAGAGTTCGCTTCGTGGAACACCTCGACTCACCACGCTCGTACTGGCAACTGCTGTCGCAGGTGGACATCTCCTACAGCTGCTCCGCGGAGGAGAGTTTCGGAGTGGCCATGCTTGAGCACGCCGCAGCCGGGGCAGCATGCGTCTGCCCCAGCACCCTGTGCTACCCGGAAGTCCACCCGCACGCTCGTCTGGTGCCGCCCACCGAAACTGACATCGCGGATGCCATAGTCGAACTCGCCGGAAACCCCGCCCTGCTTACCCAGGCGCGATCGCGCAGCCTGGCGCACGCGGCAACCTATCCCATCGAAGCGACGGTGCGCGGGATCGTCCAGCTTTTCAGCTGAACGACCCCTCACCTGATCGTCGAAACGCCTCCTGCTACACCGTCACGAGGGTGCTCAGCCCTGGTTCGCCAGCTTCCTCGGTGTCCAGCCAGGCGACCCGACCTGCGGCACACAGATCGTCTGAGACGCTGCCGAGCGCGACCAGCATCTCTGGCTCGGCGCGGACCAGGACCCTGGACACGTCCGCCCGCATAGACAGCTTCGCTTCCGACTTGGCCTTTCGGATCGCGGCGATGACCTGGCTGGCAACGGTCAGCGCGGTGGAGTCGGCGCCATCGACCGCCGCGCGCAGCTCCTCAGCCTTCGGCCAGGCAGCCCGGTGGACCGTGCCGGTGCGCCACCAGGACCACACCTCCTCGGCGACGAAGGGCAGGAACGGCGCGAACAGCCGTAGCAGCGTGGCCAGGGCGAGGGTCAGCGCGGCGCGGGCGGACTCGGCTGGCTCGGAGCCACGTTCGCCGTACCCTCGGCTCTTGGCCAGCTCAAGGTAGTCGTCGCAGAACCGCCAAAAAAACTGCTCAATGCGTTCCAAGGCTCGGGCGTAGTCGTAGCCGTCCAGTGCAACAGTAGCCTCATCCACCACGTTGGCCAGCTCCGCCAGCATCGCCCGGTCCAACGCCTCTGTCACCATGGCGGATTCGGCCGGAGCACCCAGACCGAGCACGAACCGACTGGCGTTGAGGATCTTCATCGCCAGTCGGCGACCGACCTTCATTTGCCCGGTGTCGAAGGCAGTGTCCGTCCCCGGCCGCCCATTGACCGCCCAGTAGCGTGCGGCGTCGGATCCGTACTCCTCCAGCAGCGCCAACGGAGTGACGACGTTGCCCTTGGACTTCGACATCTTCTTACGGTCCGGGTCCAGAACCCAGCCGGAGATCGCGGCGTGCGACCACGGCAGGCTGCCATGCTCCAGATGCGACCGCACGACGCTGGAGAACAGCCAGGTCCGAATGATCTCGTGCGCCTGAGGACGCAAATCCATCGGGAACACCCGCTGGAACAGGTCATCGTCGGTGCCCCACTTGCCGGCGATCTGCGGGGTCAGCGAGGACGTCGCCCAGGTGTCCATGACGTCCGGGTCCCCGACGAACCCTCCAGGCGTTCCCCGCTGCTCAGCCTGGTAGCCCGGCGGGGTGTCCACGCTCGGGTCCACCGGCAGCGCCGCCTCATCGGGCAGGATCGGCTTGTCATAGACCGGCTCACCCTGCTCGTCGAGGGGGTACCACAGCGGAATCGGCACGCCGAAGAACCGCTGCCGGCTGACCAGCCAGTCTCCAGTCAGACCACCGACCCAGCTCTCGTAGCGGGCTCGCATGTACTCCGGCTGCCAAGCCAGCTCCCGGCCCCGCCCCAGTAGCTTTTCGCGCAGGTCAGTGTCGCGACCCCCGTTGCGTAGGTACCACTGCCGGGTCGTGACAATCTCGAGCGGCTTGTCGCCGCGCTCGTAGAACTTCACCGGATGCGTGATCTTCTCCGGCTCACCGGCCAGGTCCCCGGATGCGCGCAGCAGCCCCACCACCCGTTCCCGAGCAGTGTGCATGGTGGCCCCAACCAGTTGGGCGTAGGCCGCGCGTCCCTGCGGATCGTCTAGGCCGGGCGGCGGGTCCGCCAATATGCGACCGTCCCGGCCGATGATCGGCCGAGTGGCCAACTGCAGCTCGCGCCACCACAGGACGTCGGTCAGGTCGCCGAATGTGCAGATCATGGCGATGCCGGTGCCTTTGTCGGGAGCCGCGAGCCGGTGCGCGGTGACTGGAACCTCGACCCCGAACAGCGGCGAACGGACGGTCGTGCCGACCAGGTCGCGGTACCGCTCGTCATCCGGATGCGCCACCAGCGCCACGCACGCCGGCAGCAACTCCGGGCGGGTGGTCATGATGTAGACCGGGCTGCCGTCCGGCCGGTGGAATGCGACCCGATGGTGCGCGCCGGGCCGCTCCCGATCCTCCAGCTCCGCCTGCGCGACCGCGGTCCGGTACGTGACGTCCCAAAGCGTCGGCGCCTCGGATAGGTACGCCTCACCGCGCTTGACGTTCCTCAGAAACGCCCGCTGCGACACCCGTCGTGAGTCGGCGTTGATGGTCTGGTAGGTCATCTGCCAGTCGACCGACAGCCCCAGCCGCCGCCACAGCAACTCGAACACCTGCTCATCGGCGACCGTCAACCGCTCGCACAACTCGATGAAGTTGCGCCGAGACACCTGGATCTCCGACTTGCCCGGCTGCTCTGGAGGAGTGAAATCCGGGTCGTACGGCAGGGACGGGTCGCAGCGCACCCCGAAGAAGTTCTGGACCCGGCGCTCGGTGGGCAGGCCGTTGTCGTCCCAACCCATCGGGTAGAACACGGCCTTGCCCCGCATCCTCTGATACCGGGCGATGACGTCGGTGTGCGTATACGAGAAAACGTGACCGACGTGTAGCGACCCGCTCACCGTGGGCGGCGGCGTGTCGATGGAATACACCCCGTCCCGGTCGGCGGACCGGTCAAACCGGTATACGCCCTGCTCCTCCCAGCGACGCGCCCACTTGTCTTCCAGCCCGTTCAACGACGGTGCCGACGGCACGGCGGAGCCCGCAGAGGTGTCAGTCATAGCTGTTCATGCTACCGGTGGCTGTCGCACGCCTGGCAAAGGAGTTACCTTGCTCCGACCGTGACCGCGCAGGGTGAATAGTTGCTGTTCATGCCTCTTTGCCCTCTGCGCGCCGCGCGCCGCGCGAGGATCTCTCGCCACCCGGGTTGCTACCTCGCCAGGTACACAGCCCCTCGCCAGCGGCGACCACAGCGAAGCCGCCGGCCAGCTCAACCAGGCGCTCGCCACGCTCACCGGCACCAGCGCCAAGCAGCGCAGCGTTGTCCTCGCAGACCTGGCCACCGCGCATGGCGGTGACGGCGATCGCGCCGCCGACTACCTCAACCAGGCCGTCGACGCCCTACACACCGACTGGTACGGCACCGGCCTCGACCGGGTCCGAGCCGTCCGTCCGACGCTCGGCGACAGCCGACACGGCGCACTGCTCGACGAACGCGTCGCCGCTCTCACCGCCGGCCGGGCCGCGCTCTCGGGTCAGCGAGCTGACTCGTTGTGCTTGCGGACGAGGTCGGGCAGCTCTGCCAGCGAGTCGAGCTGGAACAGGCAACGGTCGATGACCGTCTGGTCGTCGAGGATGTGCCCCCACGGGCCGCGACGGATCAGGGCGGTCGCGATCCCCGCCTGCTGCGCGGGCCGGATGTCGTTGTCCAACCGATCCCCGACATAGAGCACCTGGTCAGCCGGGCAACCTGCCTCGGCGACCACCCGGTCGAAGAACGCGGCAGACGGTTTCTCCACACCCCAGCCGTCCGAGGTGCCGATGATGTCCACCGGCAGGTCGAGGGCCCGCAGGATCGTCTCCGCCCGCGCCGTCTGGTTACCGGCCAGGCCGACCTGCAGCCCTGACTCGCGCAGCGCCGCCAGGCACGGTCGGGCATCCGGATACAGGTCCTCCTCGGTGAAGGATTCCGGCTGCCCCGCCGCCGTCCGGAGTTGACGCTCCTCGGCCAGGTCGAACCCCGGCCGGAACACCTGGAAGGTCGCCCGGTAGTCGAGGCCGCGTGCGATCACGGCTCCGAAGGCAGCGGAGAAGGTGTGGCGCGGCACGCCGAGCCAGTCCGCCCAGGTCCCGTACTCGCGGGACTCGTCGACGATGGTCTCGCCCACATCGAAGAACACGCTCGCGATCACCTGGCGATTGTGCCTGGCGCGTCCAGCCGGATCAACGTGCATCGCGAGTTGGACCAGCAACGCGGCGATAGGGTGCGGTACATGGGAGCCGGTGCTCGGCGGGCAAGTGAGTGGATGATCCACGACGAGCGGGTCATCGACGACACGAGGCGTGCCGTGCTGAGCGTCGCGGATGTCGAGCTACCCGACGGCGTCCGGTTCGAGCAGTACGTACTCAGGGTGCCGTCCGCCGCGATGGTGATCGTGCTGGACGATGCTGACCGGGTGCTGATGATGTGGCGGCACCGGTTCATCATCGACCGGTGGGTCTGGGAGTTGCCGGGTGGCTATCTTGACCGCGACGAGGACCCCGTCGTCTGTGCGGCGCGGGAGGTCGAGGAGGAGACCGGCTGGCGGCCCAGAAGCATGGAGCCGCTGCTGGGCTTCCAGCCCATGGTCGGCACCATCGACCAGCAGAACATCATCTACCTGTCCCGAGGGGCCGACCCGACGGGCGTCGTGCCTGACATCAACGAGACCGCGCGAATCGGCTGGGTCCCGCTGGCCGAGGTAGAGCAACGGATCCACGCCGGGGAGATCGTCGGTGCGGGGTCTGTCGCCGGTCTGCTCGCTGTGCTGCTGGCCAGAGCGACAGGGCGAATTTAGGCGGCTTGGAGTAGCGGCCGTACCCGCGCGGAGAGCTCCTGCACCGTCGGCAGCCCGGCGTACGGCGTGAGGCGGTCCGCGAGAATGGCGAGGTATGCGCGCGCCCGTTCGGAGCTCAGACTCTCAGCGGCTTGTGCTGCCTGCACCCCCACCGCGCCGGCTTGCTCCGGCGCACCGGACTGCACGTGGGCAGGCGCCAACAATGCCAGGTTGAACTGCTTGCCGCGGGCTATGCGCTGCCGTCCATCTCCAATGACCGCACCGCGAACCGGGCAGCGAGCTTGCCTCGGCTGAGCGCGGCGAAGCAGTGTCCGAACTTGGCCGAGAGATACGCTTCGTCGAAGTAGCCGATCCACTGTGGGTTGCTCGGTTGTCCGCGCGGTCGAAGGCGCGTTCAGCGCGGGCGAACGCTGCCGGCCGGGCGTCGGTGCGAGCCGGGTGAACGTCGATGACGAACCGACGTCTCACATCTTGAGACACGTCGCCACCGAACGCCGGCTGCTGGCTGTGCTGTCCGATGCTGATCGGGAGAACCTCGGGCACGTCCTGCGTGGCCTGCTCGAATCGCTCGGCGACCGTCGCGACTGAACCGCCGTTGGCTCGGTTCGGTCGTCGTCGTGGCGACGACGGTCAGCAGGTCACCTTGTGGTGGGTGCCGACGACGGCCCGCCGCCGGGTGGCGTCTGGTCGGTCAGGCCGGCGTATGCCCGCAGCCGTTGCGGGTCGCGGGAGTCGACGTCGATCCGCAGCGCCGGATATGCCTCCCATGTCCCGGTCAGCCGGGGTACCGGCCGCACCGTCAGCTCGTCACCCGGCCCGACGAGTCCGTCCAGCACCGCTTCGGCCAGCAGGTGATTGAGGTGGATCAGCGCGTCGGCGACCGTCAGCCCGATGGTGCAGAGTTCGACCCGCCACCGGCGCGGCCGGCGCGTACCCTCCGGGCCGGGACCTCCGACCGGCAGCCGCACGACGTGGTGCGCGCCGTCGACCGGGCGCTTGCCGTCGTAGGTGCGCAGCAGCCGGCGCAGCCCGGCGCTCGTGGCGTCCGGGGCCGGCCCGGACCAGGCCATCGTCGCGTCCGTACTGACCTGGTCGAAGGTGAAGCGGTGGCACAGGTTGCCCGGGTCGCCGGCCAGGAACAGGGTACGGGTGAAGGACCGCCGCCACAGCCGCGCCCGCGTCGCGTCGAGCCCGGCGGCGAAGACACAGCTGTCGCGGATCCAACCGGTCAGGTCGACGGTGCCCAGCACGACGACGACGGATACCGGTGGGCCGTCGTTGTCGCCGCGCGCGATCTCCTCCCGCACGGCGCGCAGGGCGTACGGGTCGGCGAGGTCGTGGCGTCGGGCCAGCTCCGGGCGGGCCGCCTCGATCCGCCGGGCCAACAGGGCGCGCAGCTGCTGCTGCGCGTCGTCCGCTGTCGGACTGGATGACCCGGACAGCGGCCCCGGTGCGGCGGGCACGGTCGTCGCTGGCGTGGTCACAGGTACACCGCCGTCAGGAGTTCAGGCATCGGTCCGGGCCGGTGCCGGGCGGTCAGCCCGCAGGTGAGCCGGTACGGGTCGACGTAGACGTGGTCGCGGCGGTGACGTCCGACCGCGCTGGCCAGTTCGGGGGCGGTGCCGGCCAGTTCGGAGGCGGTGCCGGCCAGTTCGGGGGCGGTGCCGGTCGACCCACCGGGGAGGCCGATCCCGCCACCGGATCCGCTGTGCCCGCCGGATCCGCTGTGGCCGCCGGATCCGCTGTGGCCGCCGGATCCGCTGTGGCCGCCGGATCCGCTGTGGCCGCCGGATCCGCTGTGGCCGACCCGGTCCAGCAGTGCGGCGGCCCGGGACAGACAGTTCCGCAGCAGGTCGGGGCGAAACGACTGCTGATCGCCGGGACCCAGGGTGGCGACGAAATACATCCGGGCACCCAGTCGCAGCGCCGCGTCGTCGTACCCGGCCGCGACCGTACGCAGTAGATCCGCGGCGGTGTGGCCGTGCCAGTCGCCGTGCCGGGCGGAGCGGATCCGACCGTCGATCGGTACCCGGCCGATGGCTACCCGGCGTACCGTCGGCCCGACCAGTGACAGCACCCGCTGCAACAGCACGTAGTCCGGCTCCAGTTCCCGGTCGTAGAGCAGGACCACCTCGTCGTACCGGTCGACCAGCGGCAGCAGTTCGCGCAACGCGCAGGTCAGATAGTTGATCCGCCCGTCGGCGTCGACGATCCGGCGCAACGGCAACCCGTACCGGGTCGCGTCCAGGTAGACCGGTCCGCCGTCGGGTCGCAGGTCCAGACAGAGCCGGTGTGCACGAAGCAGGTCCAGCGTCGCGGCCAGCGACAGGCCGGGCCGCCGCGTGCCGGTCAGCCCCGGGTCGTGCAGACCGAGCCGGGCGTAGTGCCCTGTCCAGTGGCGCAACACCTGCCGCCCGGCCGGATGGACCCAGCCGTCCTCGACCGCCGCCACGTACGGCCGCAGCGCAGCCGCCGAGACGGCCTGCCGGTCGGCGCGCTGGTCGGCCCGGTACCGCACGTACAGCTGGCCGATCTCCTCCTCGGAGCAGCCCGCGTAGTCGGCGTCGCCGAAGGTGCGGTCCAGGTACTCCCAGAATCCGAGGGTCTGCTCGGTCAGATGGTAGGCGTCGGGCTGGTACAGGTAGGTCACCTCGGCGACCTGCGCGGTGGCCCGGAACATCACGTCCGTCCAGAACAGCCCCTTGAGGTGGCTGGGCGTCAGCGGCTTCGACGGGGTGACGGTGACCGGGGCCAGCAGCACCCGGGGCCGGCCGCCGCCGACCCCGGTGTCCGTCGGCCGGTGCCGGGTGGCTTCGGCACCGACCGGGCCGAGATCGGTCGGCGCGTTCACCTCGGCACCGACCCGGGGTTCGACGTACCCGCGCCCATCAGCGACACTCGGCGTCGACGAAAAACACCCGTCGGACCCCGGGCTCCGACCGGGGCGGGACCGGGTCGGGCCAGCGCCCGTAGTGGGCGTCCGGGTCACCGGGCTGGACCGCCCGCGCGGTCATGCCGTACGCGGCGAACAGTCCCTCGGGGTCGTCGGTGCCGAACACCCACGGGCAACCCCAGTCGGCGAAGACCCGCAGCAGGTTCTGCATGCTCGGCAGGGTCAGCGCGGTCTCGTTGACCAGGTCGGCCAGCACCCGGCTGCCCGGCGCGGCCACCGCCCGGATCCGGCCGAGCAGCTGCCTGACCCGCTCCTCGGGCAGGTAGTAGAGCAGCCCTTCGAGCAGCCACACCGACGGCTGGTCCGGCTGGTAGCCGGCGGCCGTCAGGCGTTCCTCCCAGTCGTCGGCGGTCAGATCGGCCGGTACGGTGAGCCGCCTGACCCGAGGGTTCCGCCCGGCCAGCCGCTGTTCCTTGTAGGCCAGCACCGCCGGCCGGTCCATCTCGAACCAGCGCAGCCGGTCGGGCCAGTCCAGCCGGTAGGCCCGGGAGTCGACGCCGGCCGGGGCGAGGACCAGCTGGGTGACCGTCGGATCGTCGACCAGCTCCCGCAGCCGGTCGTCGAGGAACCGGGTCCGGATGGCGTTGTAGTCGGGTGTGCTCGGCAGGTCGCTGGGCCGGTCCGGTGGGAAGGTCACCCGGACCACTTCGGCGAGCAGTTCCGGACCGATCCGACCGGCGAGTTCGGCGGCGTACGGGTCGTCGTAGAGCCGGTCCGGTCGGCTGGTCTCGGCGGCGCGCAACGCCGCGGTGAGCAACGCGGTCCGCTCGACGGCGGCCAGGGGCGCGGTCACCGGGCCACACTCGCAGTCCGTGCGGCCGGCGGCCCGCCGGCATCGACCGCGAGACGGTCCGGTGTCGGCTCGGGCGGCGCGGTCAGTTGCTGCCAGGCGGCCTCGTCCGGCCGGAACATCCGGTCCTTGACCTGGGTGGGACGCACACCGGCGGCGACCGAGCGCTGCCAGTCCCGCAGGAACGCGTCCGGGTCGAGCAGGGTCAGCGTCGGCGTGCCGAGCCGCCCGGACCGGCGAGCGTCGCGGTAGCCGGGCGACTCGGTGCCCAGCCCGGTGTCCAGGGCGGCGACGAAGCGGTCGGTCTCGTCGGCGCTCCACGGTGACCGGCCGGCCAGCGCGAACTCGTAGGACGGCGGACCGCCGGTCGGAGTGGACACCCGGCAGGCGGCGTTGCGCAGCTCCAGTCCGGTCGACTCGGTCGCCCCGGCCAGCGCGCGGACCACCTGGACGTCGCGGAGCGCTTCACCGGCCGCGTCGGAGCGGGTGGCGCGTCCGGCGTACGAGAGTCGGGGTACCCCGCCCTGGTGGTCGACGACCCGGACGACGTCGCCGACCGCGTACCGGTAGAGGCCGCCCACGTGGCTGAAGACGACCTGGTATTCCCGGCCGGTCTCCAGTTGGTCGAAGGTCAGCGTCGGAATGTCCGGGCGCAGCGGCGTGTCGGCGTCGACGAACTCGTAGACGCAGGCGTCGGCGACCATGCTGCCGGCGCTGCCGTGCCGGTCGAGGGCGACCGCGACCGGTCCTTCGGAGGCGGCCACCGGTGCCGGCAGCACGGTCACTCCGATGCCGTACTCCTCGCGGAGTCGGGGCAGGTAGAGCGAGGCCAGCCCGGTGGTCCAGCAGAAGATCACCCGCAGGTTCGGCCACAGGTGTGCCGGCCGCAGCGTGCCGTACCGGTCGACCAGTGCCTCGATCTCGGCCGCCCGGCCCGGATCCGGGTCGGCGTACGGGTGCCCGCCGAGGGTGCCGTCGCGGATCTCGCGCACCATCCGTGGCCACCAGAGCCCGAGCTGGTACGGCACTGCGGCCACCATCGCCGGGTTGATCCCGATCACGCCGCGTACGTCGCTCTGCGCGGCCAGCCGCAACCGCAGGTACGCCTTTTCCAGGTGGTCGTCGTCGGCGACCGGTACGGCCAGCGTCGCCCAGGGTGCGCGGGTGCCGGGCTCAGCGGAGAGCGGTTCGCCGAAGTAGGAGCCGAAGTCGACCTGGCTGGCGCCCACGTGTGGGTCGCCGGAGCTGGTGGTCGGTGGCCGTACCAGCGGGTCGTGTTTGAGGTTGAGCATCGCGTCCGGCCGGGCCAGCACGTCCGGGAAGTGCTCGGCCAGCGGTGCCCAGGCCGCGTAGTAGAACGGGAAGAAGGTGGTCTTCATGAAGCGCGGGGTGACCGGGATCTTCTTGTGCGCGCCGGTGGTGCCGCTGCTGGTGAAGTAGACGGCGGGCCGGTCGGCGGTCAGCACCCGTTCCTCGCCTGCGGCCATCCGTTCGATCCACGGTCCGAGGGCGGAATAGTCGTGCACCGGTACGGCCGACCGGTAGTCGTCCAGATCCCGTATCTTGGCGAAGTCGTGTCGGCGGCCGAAGTCGGTGTCTGCGTTGAATTCCAGCAGATCCGTCAGCACCCGGTGCTGGGATCTGGCGGCCTGGGTGAACGCGGCGCGGAGCCGTTCTCGTTCGGCGAAGACACGTTCGCGGTACCGTTCGAGATCTGTGCCGGTCATCGGGAGAGGGCCTCCTGTATCGCGAGGGCCGTGTCGGCCACGCTGGGCTGTTCGTCGATCACGGTGACCGGTAGGTGCCGGATCTCTTCCGCGAGCGCTGTGGCCAGGTCAGTCTGGAATCGCGCGAAATTGACCGGATCTGGTCTGGGTCCATAGTGTTCGAGCCGATTGGCCAGCCGCCCACTGTCGCTGCGCTGCCACGCGGTCTGCGGCGACACGTTGAGGTAGATGACGCGCGCGGGTTGGGGAAACGACCGCCACCAGTGGAACATCGGATGGTCGGCCACTCCGACCAATCGACATTTGGCCAGGATCTTGTAGTAGTACGAGTCGACCAGCGTCGGGACGTCGCGGTCCACCGTAGCGCCGGCGCCGTCCGCCTCGACGATCCGGTCCCGCAGGTGGACGACGGCGGTCTGCAGCATCCCGGCGAGGAAATCCGCCGAGTACGCCCGGCCGAGCTGCGGGAGGACGTCGCGGACCACGATTCGGCGCAGCTCGGCGACGGTTCCGTGCCGGGCGTCGAGGAACGTGTCGTCAGTGGAGACGAGTCGGAGTCGGTCGGTGGATTCGGCCAGGCGGCTCATCGCCGATGACTTGCCGGTGTAGTCGCCGCCGAGCAGGACCACGAAGTCGGGACAGCTCGACGGCGCAGGGCTGGCCGAGAGACGACCGTCGGGCATGGCGAACCCCCCTCATCCGCGCGGACCTCACGGCGTGTGGAATTCCTGTGGACTCTACTAGGCCCGCGCGACGCCGTCTGGTCGTACGCGTTGCCGAACAATGACGTCCACAGTGCATGCGATGGGGGGATACCGGCGGATTCCGACCGGTCGAGCGGGCGATCATAGCGGTGCTCGACAATGGATTCTATATCCTGAGCAGCGGCTTTGTCTGACCGGCGTGCGTCAGACGGAATCCGTCTGCCGGAATCCGTCTGCCGAGGAGCAGGCCGGGGCGTTCGGTCGGGGTCAGGCCCGGCTGGAGATCTGCTGCACGGCCCACCCGTTGCCGTCCGGGTCGGTGAAGTAGAAGAAGCCGACGTTGTCCAGCGGATCCGGTACGGGGTGCGGGTTCTCGCCGAGTACCTGGATGTCGCTGACCGCGACGCCGCGATCGGTCAACTCGGCGTGGGCGGCCTTGATGTCGGCGACCACCAGCTGCAGTCCGTGCAGCGAACCGGGTGTCATGTCCGGTACGGCGCCCTTGCCGATCACCACCGAACACCCCGATCCCGGCGGGGTCAGCTGGATGATCCGTACGTCGTCGTTGACCGTCATGTCGTGGTCGACGACGAAGCCGAGTTGCCCGGCGTAGAACTCCTTGGCCCGGTCCAGGTCCGAAACCGGGACCACGACCACTTCCAGCGTCCAGTTCATCAGTCGGATCCCATCCGTGGTGCGGCGGTGCTCTCCCGGACGACCAGCGTAGTGCCGATCTCGATCCGGGTGTTGGTGGCCGGCCGTCCGGCGGCGAGGTCCAGTATCAGCCGTGCCGCGGTGGCGGCCATCTCGGCCAGTGGCTGGCGGATCGTGGTCAGTGGTGGACAGCACCAGCGGGCGTTGTCGATGTCGTCGAAGCCGACCACACTCAGGTCACGCGGGACGGTCAGCCCGAGCCGCCAGGCCGCCGTGTACACGCCGAGCGCCTGCAGGTCATTGCCGCACACCACGGCCGTCGGCGGTTCCGGTCGATCGAGCAGTTGGCGACCCAGCTCCTGGCCGTCCTCGAAGAAGAACCGGCCGCTGCGGACGAGGGCTTCGTCGAGGCGCAGGCCACTGGCGTCCATCGCCGCCCGGCAGCCTTCCAGCCGGGCCCGGGCGCCGAGCGAGTCGGCTGGTCCGCTGATCACGGCGATCCGCCGGTGGCCGAGCTCGAGCAGGTGCCGGGTGGCGGTGATGCCGCCGTTCCAGTTGGTCGCGCCGACCGACGGGGTGGGGTGCAGCGGCTCGCCGATCGGGTCGAGCGCGACGAGCGGGATGGCGCTGGCGGCCAGTTGCGCGTGCTGTTCGGGGGTGAAGGCCGAGTAGACGGCGATCACCCCGACGGGCCGGCGGCCGAGCAGCTGCTCGGCCCAGGACCGGCCCGGTACGGTCCGTCCCCGCGCTTCGGTGAAGCCGACGGAGAGCTCATGGGCGCTGGCGACCTGTTCGACCCCGCGCAGGATCTCGATCGCCAGGTGGCTTTCCAGTTGGTAGAAGACGACTTCGATGCCGGCGGCCGGGGTGGCGCTGCCGGGGCGCTGGTAGCCGTGCTCCCGTAGCAGCGCCTCGATCCGCCGTCGGGTGTCCAGGGCGACTCCGGACCGGCCGTTGAGCACCTTGGAGACCGTTGGTTTGGAGACGCCGGCGAGCTCGGCGATCGTCGCGACGGACAGCTCGCGGCGACGGCGGCCGCGGCGCTGTCGATCGCGTACGCCGTCCGCCGCCGGCTCGTCTGACGGGTACGCGGAGCCTGGGTCCACGACTGTCGCGCCAACCTTCCTCTTGCCATCGGGTCACGTTCGGCCCATCGTACGGAGTGTCGAAGCGCTTCCATAGGAGCGGCTCGATGTCGATCTGGGTCGGCCTTGTCTTCGGAACCGTTTCTATCGATAATAGTAACTGTTTCGAGCCGGGAACGAGTCGGGTGCCTGGGCAGCCCCGTCAGCTACCCCTACCCCTACCTCCCCACGCGTGTTCGGAGGCACCACATGAGACTGACCCACCAAACAAGCCACAAGAGACTCAGGGGTGCGGTGTCGGCCATCGTCGCCACCGCCGTCACCGCGGCGGCCGCCGCCACGGCCATCCTCACGATGGCCGCGCCGGCCTCGGCCGCCACCCTCACCGAGGTCACCAACTTCGGTACGAACCCGAGCAACCTGCGGATGCACCTGTACGTGCCGGACCGCGTCGCCACCCGTCCGGCGATCCTGGTCGCGCTGCACTACTGCACCGGCACCGGCCCGGTGTTCTACTCCAACACCCAATACGCCTCGCTGGCCGACCGGTACGGCTACATCGTGATCTACCCGACCGCCAACCGCAGCAGCCAGTGCTTCGACGTCTACTCCCCGCAGGCACTGACCCGGGGCGGCGGCAGCGACCCGGTGGGCATCCGCTCGATGGTCAGCTACGTGCAGCAGCGCTACAACGCCGACCCCGGCCGGGTCTTCGCCACCGGAACGTCCTCCGGCGCGATGATGACCAACGTCATGCTCGGGGTTTACCCGGACGTGTTCGCCGCCGGGGCGGCCTTCGCCGGCGTTCCGTTCACCTGTTTCGCCACCACCGGTGGCTCCGAGTGGAACAGCCAGTGCGCCAACGGCCAGATCGTCCGTACGGCCCAGCAGTGGGGCGACGCGGTCCGCAACGCCAACCCGAGCTACCGGGGGCCGTGGCCGCGGATGCAGATCTGGCACGGCACCAACGACGACACGCTGCGCTACCCCAACTTCGACGAGCAGATCAAGCAGTGGACCAACGTGCACGGGTTGAGCCAGACCCCGACCTACACCGACAGCCCGCAGGCCAACTACACCCGCACCCGGTACGGCGGTTCCGGCGGCATGGCGCCGGTCGAGGCGATCAGCATGCAGGGCACCGGACACAATTTGCCGGTCGACGCCGCCCAGGTGATCCGGTTCTTCGGCCTGGACGGCACCACGCCGACGACCGTACCGCCGACCACGGCACCACCCACGACCGCTCCGCCGACCACCGCACCGCCGACCACGGCACCACCCACGACCGCTCCGCCGACCACCGCGCCACCCACGACGGTGCCACCGACCACGCCACCGCCGTCCGGAGCGTGCCGGGTCAGCTACGGCGTGAACGCGTGGAACAACGGTTTGGTCGCCTCGGTCATCATCACCAACTCCGGCAGCAGCACGATCAACGGCTGGAGCCTCGGCTTCACGCTGCCGTCCGGGCAGACGATCATCTCCGGCTGGAACGCGACGTACTCGCCGACCAGCGGCGTGGTGACCGCCCGCAACATGTCCTACAACCCCACCATCGCGCCGAACGGCTCGCAGAGCATCGGCTTCCAGGCCACCCACACCGGCAACAGCGGTAGTCCGACCTCCTTCACCCTCAACGGCACCACCTGCGCCATCGGCTGAACCACCCCGGCCGCGTACCGCTGCGGCGCCCCGCGTCTACCCGCGCGGGGCGCCGTCCGCGTGTCCGCCGTCCGCGTGTCCGCCGTCGCGGGTCCGGCGTCCGGTGACCGGTTGCGGACGATGCCGGTGCGTGCCACCGCCAGGCCGCTGACAGCGGCCGGACCCGATCGACACGATGGGATCGGCTCGGTGACACACCCCGGCGGAGGCATCGATGAACTTGTTGAGAGTGGCTGTACTGACGCTCGACGGCGGCACCCGGGATCTCCTCGACAAGGAGATCGGCGAACGGGTGTCCGCCTCCGCGCTCGACCCGGACACGGACGAGGCGATCCTGGCACACATCGGCGCGCACGCGCTCAGCCGGTATCTACCCGGCGAGGTGCTGCACGCCCTGCAGACGTTCACCCACACCGGGCGGCACGCGCTGGTGCTGCGCAACCTGCCGGCCGGCGACTATCCGCCGACCCCGGTCACCGGCTTCGGTCAGGAGACCCCACTCGCCGAAACCAACGCGGTGCAGCTCGGCCTGATCCAGCTCCTCGGGATCACCCCGTTCGCCGTCGACTACGAAAACGGCGGACGGCTGATCCGCAACGTCGTTCCGAACCCGAGCGCGGCCGGGACGACGAGCTCGTGGGGAGCCGACTCCGAGTTCTTCTGGCACACCGACAACCCGCACCTGCCGTTCGGCGAACCGGGCAGCGACCCGCGACTGTCCATGCCGCGTTATCTGACGTTCTACGGCATCCGTAACGAAGAAGCCGTACCGACCGAGATCGCGGCGGTCGAAGACGCGCTGCCGCTGGTCGACGACGCGACCCGGCGGGTGCTGCGGTCGCCGGCGTACGACATCGGCGCGCCGGCCTCCAACGACGCCGAGGCGGTCTACGGCAACACGGTGATCCTGGATCAAGGGCCGGACGGGACCCTGGTCCGGTTCGACCGGGGGACCACCCGGGCGCGCGACGCGGTCGCCGCGTCGGCGCTGCAGGCGTGGATCGGCGCCCTGGCGCGGGTGCCCCGCCGGGAACTGGTGCTGGGCGCCGGCGATTTCCTGATCTTCGACAACTACCGGGTACTGCACCGCCGGTCCCGCTTCACGCCCGCGCCCGCCGCGACCGCGCGCTGGTTGCGGCGCTGCTACGCCAGCTGAGCCCTCGGATTCACACACTGCGCGGATGCGCCCGACCCAACAGTCCACTGTGCTACAAGGAGGAAGTCCATGTTCCGGATTGCCATGATCGGCGGCCGGCCCGCGCCCATCGTCGGCGCCAAGGAGTTGGGGATCGACGTCGTTCTGGTACATCAGGAGGGAGCGTACGACGAGTCCATCGCGGCGCACTGCGAGCGGATCATCCACGCCCCGATCGAGGACAGCGACGCGATCCTGGACGTCCTGCTGCCGCTGCACCGCCAGCGCCCCTTCGACCGGGTGATGACCACGACCGAACCCGCCGGCGTCTCCACCGGCGCGGTGGTCGACGCGCTCGGCCTGCCCGGCGTGAGCGAGGCGACCGCGCGGGCGATGCTCAACAAGGCACTCACCCGCGCGTTGCTGGCCGAGCATGATCTCAGCCCGGTCCGCAACCGGGTGGTGCACAGCGCTGCCGAGGCCGCCGAGTTCTTCGAGCAGATCGGTGGCGCGATCGTGGTCAAGCCGATCGACGGCGTGGCCAGCATGTACATCAACCTGGTCCGCAGCGCCGACGACGCGGCCCTGGCCTGGAAGGTGCTCACCGACGCCGGGATCACGTCGGCGCTGGCCGAGGAGTTCCTCGAAGGCCCGGTGGTCAGCGTGGACTCGTTCTCGTTCGGCGGCCGCCACGTGCCGATCGGCTACTCCGAGTACCGGATGAACGACCGCTTCGTGGAATGGGAGGTGAGCACCCCGAGCCGGTTCGCCACCGCCCAGCTCGCCGCCTTGCGCGAGCTGACCCCCAAGCTGCTCGACGCGGTCGGGCTGACCGAAGGGCCGTCGCACAGCGAGTTCGTGTTGACCGCCGACGGGCCCCGGGTTCTCGAGTCCCACGCCCGGCTGGCCGGCAGCGGCGCACCCGAGCTGGTCCGCCGGGCCTTCGGGGTCGACATCCAGCGGATGATGCTGACCGTACCGCTGGGTCTGGAGCCCTTGCCGGCGGCGTCGCCGGAACCGATCGCCGCGGCGGCGGTGCGCTTCTTCACCCCCGATCCCGGGACGGTACGCGGCGTGCACGTCCCCGACGACCTGGACGCGGCGGTGAAGTACCTGCCGAAGGGGGTGGTGCCCAAGGTGTTCCTGCCCTACCTGGACGAGCTGCGCGACGCCGAGGTCGGGGTCGTGATCCAGAAGAGCGCGGGCGACACCGTTCCGCCGCTGCTGACCGTCGCCGACTGCACCAGCGGTTACGTCATCGCGACGGGCCGGGACGCCGACGACGCCGTCGCCCGCTGCGACGCGGTCAACGACCGGATCCGCTTCGATGTCGTCTGACCTGGACCAGCGGGACATGGTCGAGGCCGTCACCGTGGGCGAGTCCGGGGGCGTGGTCGAGTCCGTGGCCGAGTCCGTGGTCGAGTCCGTGGCCGAGGAGACCGGGTACGACATCCACGCCCTGTTGCGGCTGGCCCACCGGTGCGTCGTCACCCAGTTCGGCGACGACGATCCGCTGTCACAGACGGCGATGCACCTGATCAGTTCCGCCGCGGAACTCGTGGTGATGCTGCCGGTCGGCGACCTGGACGCGGCCCGCCAGGCGTTGTCGCATGCCCGTGCGGCGGTCACCACCGCGAGCTACGCCGTCCACCGGGTGCACGACGAGGCGCGGAGCAGGGCGTCATGACCGGACAGATCATCGTGCTGAACCGGTGGCGGGACCGCTACGCCCGTTACGCGGACTACCTCGACCACGACGCCCACCGGGTGAGTTACGTGACCACCGCACTCGGTCGCGACTCGGTCCCGGCCGGGGCGACGGCGGCGGTCGTGGTGCGCGACATCGAGGATCTGGAGCAGGTACGGGGCGCGGTGCGCGGGTTGATCGACCGGTGGGGGCACCCCGAGCGGTTGGTCGCCCTCAACGAAGGCGACCTGATCACCGCCGCCCGGTTACGTGCCGAGCTGGGCCTGCCCGGGCAGCACCCGTCGGCGGTCGCCCGCTTCCGCGACAAGCTGGTGATGACCCGGCTGGTCGCCGACGCCGGCGTCCGGACGTTGGCGTTCGCCGACGCGCCGGACGTCGACGCGGTACGGGTGTTCGCCGAGTCCCACGGCTGGCCGGTGGTGGTCAAGCCGCGACGCGGTACGGCGAGCCGGGGCATCCAGGTGCTGAACTCGGCGGCCGACCTGTCCCGGTTGGCCGACCTGCCGCCGGAGCCCCGGCTGGTCCAGCGCTTCTGTCCCGCGCCGATCTACCACATCGACGGGCTGTGGACCGGTGCCGAGCTGGGTCCGTGGCGGGCGTCGCGGTACGTCAACGCGCCGGCCGCCTTCACCAGCGGGGCGGTGCTCGGCTCGGTCGAGGTGGACGACCCGCTGCTGCTGGCGGAGCTGGGCCGGTTCACGGCGGCGGTGGCGGGTGCCCTCAGCGATCAGCCGTGGGTGTTCCACATGGAGGCGTTCGCCGACGCCGACGTGGCACCGACGTTTCTGGAGGTGGGCTACCGGGTCGGCGGCGCGGAGATTCCGTTCCTGTGGCGGGAGGTGCACGGTGTCGACCTGATGACCGCCGCCGTGGACGTGCAGCTGGGCCGGACTCCGGTGCTGTCGCCGCCGGCCACCTGGCGGACCGGCGGCTGGCTGCTGGTGCCGACGCCGGTCCCGGCGCCGTGCGAGGTGGTCGTGGCCACCGATCCGTCGGCGCTGGCCGACATCGAGTGCCTGTACGCGTCCCGGGTCCCTCGTCCCGGTCAGGCCATTCCCCGCATCGGCGGGTACGAGCACGTCGGGGCGCGGTTCCGGTTCGGCGGCGCGGACACCGCGACCGTGGAGAAGGCGCTGCTCGACGTCGCGGCACGGTTCCGGTTGGAGTGCCGGCCGGGCTCGTTCGGTGGGCGGGTCCGGCTTGGGTCGCCGTACCCGTGACTCGTGTTTTGTTCTAGAACTCTGTTCTAGAACGCGATACGCTCACCGTCATGAGCCAACTCGTCCCCGCCCCCCACCGCGATCGCGCCCTCCACACCGGCCCGCCCGGCATGGAAGCTGTGTCCCGCACGGGACCGGGTGCGGCCGACCCCGGCGTCACCGGTCGATTCGGTGCCTACGGTGGTCGGTACGTGCCCGAGTCCCTCGTCCCGGCCTGCCAGGAACTCGAACGCGAGTTCCGGGCGGCATGGGCCGACGCCGAGTTCCACCGCCAACTCGACCGGCTGCTGCGGGTGCACGCCGGCCGGCCGACCGCGTTGACACCGGCCTGGCGGCTCTCCGCCGAACTCGGGATCACCCTGCTGTTCAAACGGGAGGACCTGGCCAACACCGGCTCCCACAAGATCAACAACGTCCTCGGCCAGGCGTTGCTCGCCAACCGGATGGGCAAACCACGCATCATCGCCGAGACCGGCGCCGGTCAGCACGGCGTGGCCACCGCCACCGCCGCCGCACTGCTGGGGTTGCGCGCCACCGTCTTCATGGGCAGCCGGGACATCGAACGCCAGGCCCCCAACGTCTACCGGATGCGACTGCTCGGCGCCGAGGTGGTGCCGGTCGACGTCGGCAGCCGTACGCTCAAGGATGCCTGCACCGAAGCGATGCGGCACTGGGTGTCCACCGTGCACGACACCTACTACTGCGTCGGCTCGGTCGTCGGCCCCCACCCCTACCCGTGGATGGTCCGCGAGTTCCAGCGGGTCATCGGCGACGAGGCCCGCCGCCAGGTGGCCGCCGAGCTGACCACCTCGGTGCCGGACTACGTGGTGGCCTGCGTCGGCGGCGGCTCCAACGCCGCCGGGACCTTCGCCGGTTTCGTGGACACCAGCGCGCGGCTCGTCGGGGTCGAAGCCGCCGGCGGGGCGGCGATCAGCTCCGGCCGGGCCGGCGTGGTGCACGGCTTCCGGTCGATGGTGCTGCAGGACGACGACGGCCAGATCGCCGAGGCCCACTCGATCGCGGCCGGACTCGACTACCCGGGCGTCGGGCCGGAACACGCCCACCTGCACGACCTCGGCCGGGCCCGCTACGTCGCCGTCGACGACCAGGCGGTCCGCGCGGCCGTGGTCCGCCTGGCCCGGACCGAAGGCATCATCGCCGCCCTGGAATCCGCCCACGCCCTGGCCTGGATCATCCAGGCAGCCGAGTCCGGCGAACTCCCCAGCGGAGCCACCGTGCTGATGACCCTCTCGGGTCGCGGCGACAAGGACATCCCCGCGATGATGGAGGCCGGTTGAGCCCGCACCAGATCTCGCCGGGGACCCAGCAGACGTTGCCCGGGACGAGCCCACACCAGGCGTTGCGTCGGGGCGACCGCAAGCTGATCGTTCCGTTCGTCACCGGCGGCATCAGCACCGACTGGACCGCCTACCTCGACGCGTACGCGCGGGCCGGCGCCGACGCGATCGAGATCGGCCTGCCGTTCTCCGACCCGATGCTCGACGGGCCGATCATCCAGCGGGCCAACGACGTCGCCCTGGCCGGCGGCGCCGGTGTCCGCCGGATCCTGGCCGACCTCGCGACGGTCTCCACCAACGTCCCACTGATCGTGATGACCTACTACAACCTGGTACAACAGCACGGCCCGAGACGGTTCTGCGCGGCCCTGGCCCAGGCCGGCGTACGCGGCCTGATCGTGCCCGACGTCCCGCTGGAGGAACTCGACGACCTCGAACCGGCCGCCGCCGCCGAAGGCGTCGACCTCGTCCTGCTGGCCGCCCCGTCCACGCCGCCCGACCGGCTGCGCGACATCGCCGGCCGCAGCCGGGGATTCGTGTACGCGGTGAGTCTGATGGGCACCACCGGAGTCCGCGACGAGTTGGCCCCCGAGGCACTCGACCTGGCCGCCACCCTGACCGCCTGCACCGACCTGCCGGTGCTGCTCGGGCTGGGTATCTCCACCGCCCGACACGCGATCGCCGCCGCCCGAGCGGCCGACGGCGTCGTCATCGGTTCTATCCTGATGCGACAGGTGCTCGACGGGGCCGATCCGGCGACTGCGGGAGCCTGGCTGGCAGCCGTCCGCCGCGCCGTGGATCAGGAGTTTCCCCATGCCCGCTCGGAGCCACAGCACTGAGCCGTCGGGCCGCCGTACGCCCAAGTATCTCGCCATCGCCGCGGACCTGGAGGCTCGGATCCGGTCGGGGGAGTACCCGGCCGGATCCGCGCTGCCCGCGCAGCGGGCGCTGAGCGCGGCGTACGGCGTCACGCTGATGACGCTGCGTCAGGCGCTGGAGGTGTTGACCGACCGGGGTCTGGTGGTGTCGCACGCCGGCCGGATGACGCTGGTCGCCTCGCCACAGGCCAACTACCGGTTGGACACGTTGCGCAGCTTCACCGAGGACCTGCGGGAGCAGGGACACGACGTCACCACGGTGGTCTGTGATGTCGGGCTCCGGCGACCGCCCAGCTGGGTGGCTGGCTGGCTCGGTGCCGGCCGGGCGCTGCGGCTGGAACGGCTCCGCCGTATCGACGGTCAAGCCGCCATCCAACAGGAGTCGTGGGTCCCGATGCCCTACGCCGAGTCGCTGCGGGAGCGCGACTTCAGCCACGAGTCGCTCTACCACGCCCTCGCCGGGGTCGGGGTGGCCGTCGAACGGGCGACCGAGCGGATCCGGCCCGGCGCGCTGGACGCCAAGGTCGCCGCCCTACTCGGCCGGCCCGCCGCCACCCCCACCTGGGAGAGCCTGCGGGTGACCGAAAGCTTCACCGGGGCGTACGTGGTGGTGGACCGGGCGGTCATCGTCGGGGACCTGGTCGAGATCTACACCGAGCGGTCGGCCCAGGGGGTCATGTTGCGCTGGGGCCAGTCCGGCAGCCCGCACGATCCTCGTTCGGGCACCGCGACGGGCACCCCTCACTCGGCCACCGCGACGCGTACCGCCAAGGCGGCCAACACCGTACCCATCAGGTAGCGCTGGATGCGCAACCAGGTCGGCCGATGCTTGAGGAACAGCGAGATGGAACTGGCGAACAGCACGATCAACGCGTTGACCGTACCGGCGACGACGATCTGCGTCAGACCGAGGATCATGGTCTGCTCGATGATGTGACCGCGCGCCGGGTCGACGAACTGCGGCAGCAGCGACATGTACAGGATGGCGATCTTCGGGTTGAGCAGATTGGTCACCAACCCCATGGTGAACAGTTTGCGCCGCGAGTCCGGTGGCAGCACCCTCGGCTCGAACGCCGAGTGCCCGCCCGGCCGTAACGCGCTCCAGGCCAGCCACAGCAGGTAGGCCGCCCCCGCCAGCTTGATAGCGGTGTAGAGCCACGGGACGATCGCGAGTACGGCCGCCACGCCGACGGCGACGAGCGCCAGGTAGACGACGAATCCGGCGATCACGCCACCCAGCGAGATCAACCCCGCCTGACGTCCCTGCACGATCGACCGCGAGGCCAGATAGATCATGTTCGGGCCGGGTGTCAGGACCATGCCGAGCGCGATCGTCCCGATGCCGATCACCGCGGCGGTGCTCACCACCATCGTCGGACCTCCATCGTCGGACCTCACCTTTTCGTGGGCAGGGAAACCCGGCCACGTATGGCAGGAAACACGGGCCGCCAGCACGCTGGCCCGCCGGGTAATCCGAGTCACCAGAAGGGATAGGAGTCGCTTCCCCGGCCGGCGACGGACACGTCCTCATTCAACGGCAAGAGGCCGAGTTCGGCAATACGCACGCCGGCCTGGAACCGGCTGGTGACGTTCAATTCCTCCATGATCGCGGCGACGTGCCGGCGGCAGGTACGGGTCGCCAATCCGAGTCGATGGGCGATCGCCTCGTCTTTCAGGCCGGCGGCCATCAGCCGGAGCACCGACATCCTGATCTCTGCGGAAATGCGCCTGTAGTCGTCGTCACAGTCGCCGGCGTACGGCGTGGCATACGACCAGGCGCGGTCGAAGCCACGGCGGAGGAATTCGACCACCGGGGCGTGGGTCAGCACCACCGAGCCGGACTCTGGTTCCTGCGGTGGTGCCAGCGGCAGCACCGCCGATCCGTCCACCAGCAGCAGGTGCTCCAACGCGTCGCCGGTGGTCCGGACCTGACCGCCGTGGTCGGCGATCACCTTGGCGTACGTCCGCATGCCGAGGTTGGCGCGGACCGTGTGTTGGCGCAGGATCCGGCACCGGACCCCCGGACGGAGCAGGCCCGGGTCGATGGGATCCGGCAGTGGACCCCGGGCCCCGCCAGGCTGCGTCACGAGCACCTCTTCCGTGCAGGCCAGCAGCATCTCGTTGATCTCCCGGCGGACCTGTACGGGATCGGACACCACCCGGATCCCGTCGCCGTCCGGCCCGATCCGGACGGTGTCCGACAGGGCCTGAGCGGCTCGTTCCAGCTGCCGGTTGGTGAACTCGATGGCGGAGCGGCGGACCAGGATCTCGTCGACCAGCGGTTCGCTGGCCAGTGCGCGGGCCCGATCCGGGTGCACCGGAACGAAGGTGCCCGGCTGCCGGCCGGGCTCCAGCAGCCGCAGGCTCAGGAGCGTGGCGCAGGCCCGTTCGGCGTCCGTGCGCGACCAGGCGAACGTGGACACGACGGACTCCACGCTGACCTGCCCGGTCGCCGCCGCGTGCCGGTAGACCGCCAGGCTCGTCTCGGTCAGCTGGGCGGGCCAGGCCATCGTCGTTCCCGGGCGGTCCGGCCCGGCGGCTGAACCACCCGGTCCGGTGTGGACCCTGGCCTGGCTGGCCAGACCCGTCGACTGGTCACTCATGGTCGACCCGCGACGGTGTCCAGTAGCTGTCGGCCTGTCGCCGCCAGCGCCGCCGCATCGGATCCGGGCCGATCCGGGCCAACCAGCCGACCGGCGTCATGACGAGAAAATAGAACAGGAACAGCAGTGCGGTCACGATGACATCTCCTGTCAATCGAGTGGGATGGCGTCGCGCCAGTCGTCCTTCTCTTGCCACGGCGGCTGATCCGCCTTGTCGAGGAGGTATCCTCCGATGGCCAGATAATCGATGTTCGTCCGCATGAAGCAGGTGTAGGCGTCGGCCGGAGTGTTGACGATCGGCTCGCCCCGTACATTGAACGAGGTGTTGACGACGACCGGGCAGCCGGTCAATTCCTTGAAAGCGGCCAGCAGCCGGTGATAGGTCGGGTTGTCCTCGGGCGTCACCGTCTGCACCCGGGCCGAGGAATCGACGTGGGTGACCGCCGGGATCGTCGACCGTCGGACCCGCAGCAGGTCGAGGCCGGAGAGATCCGCCGGGGCGTCGGACTGGACCCGCTGGGCGGCCGCGACCGGCGCGACGATCAACATGTACGGGCTGTCCTGGGTGAGTTCGAAGTACTCCTTGGCGTCCGGAGCGAGCACCGACGGCGCGAACGGCCGGAACGACTCCCTGAACTTGATTTTGACGTTCATCGCCGACTGCATGGTCGGATTGCGGGGATCGCCGAGGATGGACCGCGCCCCGAGCGCCCGCGGACCGAACTCCATCCGCCCCTGGAACCAGCCGACGATCTTGCCGGCGTCCAGCAGCGCCGCGACCCTCCGGGCCAACTCGTCCCCGGTGAGCCGGACATACGGCGCCGAGCGCTCGTCCAGGTAGGCCGCGATCTCCTCGTCGCCGTACGCCGGGCCGAGCAGCGACCCCGACATCGCGTCCCGCCCGGGACCCGGACGGTGCCGCGCCGCACCCCGCTCGGCGGCGACGAGCATCGCGGCACCGAGCGAACCACCGGCGTCACCGGCCGCCGGCTGCACCCAGACCTCGTCGAAGATCCCCTCCTGCACGATCTTGCCGTTGGCCACGCAGTTGAGTGCCACCCCACCAGCCAGGCACAGCCGCGACTCCCCGGTCATCGTCCGGGCCGTCCGCGCCAACCGCAGCACCACCTCCTCGGTCACCTGCTGCACCGACGCGGCGAGGTCGAACTCCCGCTGGGTCAGCGCCGCCTCGGGCTGCCGGCGCGGACCGCCGAACAGCCGCTCGAACCCCCGCCCGGTCATCACCTGCCCCCGCAGGTACTCGAAGTAGCGCATGTTCAACCGGAACGATCCGTCCGGCTTGACGTCGATGAGCTCGTCACGGATCCGCTGGACGTAGGTCGGCCGGCCGTACGGGGCCAGCCCCATCACCTTGTACTCGCCGGAGTCCACCTTGAACCCGCAGTAGTAGGTGAACGCCGAATACAGCATGCCGAGCGAGTGCGGGAACTGGATCTCGACCAGTGGTTCCACCGTCGCCCCACGCCCGTGCCACAGCGTGGTGGTGGCCCATTCGCCCACCCCGTCGATGCAGAGCACCGCCGCCGAATCGTACGGGCTGGGCAGGAACGCCGACGCCGCGTGCGACTCGTGGTGGCGACGGCACACCACCGGCGGCACCGGACCGAGTCCCAGTTCGCGCAGTTCGTCGGCGACGGTCCGATCCGCTTCCCGCTTCCACGACCGCCACTCGGGCAGTGTCTGCCGAAACGACGCGAAGCCGGCCGGTACCCCACCCAGGTAGCTGGCCAGCACCCGGCGGAACTTCAGTCGCGGATCCTCGTAGTAGGCGACCGTGGACACGGCACCCAGGTCGACCCCGGCGTGCTCCAGGCAGTAGCGCACGGCCCGGGCCGGGAACCGCGAATCGTGCCGGCGGCGGCTGAACCGCTCCTCCTGGGCGGCCGCGACCGGCACGCCGTCGCTGATCAGCGCGGCGGCGCTGTCGTGGTAGTAGGCGGACACTCCCAGAACCAGGTCAGGCATGGCATGCTCCCCAGGTCAGGCTTTGCTGCTACGGCTGGCATCGGCTATCTGTCTACGGGTGGTGTCGGCTACCGCCGGCCGGCGTTGGCCCGCTGGGCTCGCCGCTGCGCCCGACGGGCCCAGAAGTCCGAGGGCGGGTTGAGCGAGCGGTATCCGACCCGGACCCGCGCCCAGGCGGCATCGCGACCCTCGGCGCCGTGGGTGGTCGCGATCGCCCCGAGGTACGTGTCCACCGCGTCGGCAGCCCAGGCGGAATGCCCTGTCGCCACGTTGTCGATCGTGTTGTGGATGTCGACGAACCGGGTCGAGAAGCCGTACTCCTTCAGGGCGATCCGCGCCCGCCGGTAGCTGCCGCCGACCCCGGACAGCTCCATCGCCACGTTCAAACCCAGGATCTCCGGTACGTGGGTGCGCGCCAACCGGCCGACGCTCAGCCAGTAGACCGGCAACTCGAAGGACTCGTCGCGCAACACCGGCGAGTGGGCGAACTCCGGCGAACCTGTCGGGGGCAGCCGTACTCCCATCTGGTCGAGGACCTCGCGATAGATCAACGGATGGTTGAGCTTGAGCTCGCCGTTGCCCAGCTCGTCCCAGTACGTCTCGAACAGGAAGTGCCCGTACTCGGAGGAAGCGAGCTCGTAGTCGGTGAAGCCCTGCAGCCACGCGCCGTCGATCAAGGTCAGCGGGGCGAGCTGCACCGTGGCGTCGACCAGGTCCTCCCGCGACGGTACGGTGCCGCCGCTGTCGAACTCGGCCGCGTGGCGGTCGTGCTGCTCCTGCAGCCAGGGCCGCAGCCCTTCCGGGCCCCATCGGGCGGGCAGCTGGTTGACCGCACCGGCCAGGTCGTGCGCGGAGCGGGCGAGCCAGCCGGCGACGTAGTCCTGCGCGAATCGCCGTACCTGCGGGGTGTCCACCCGGCGGACCAGCTGGTGATAGGCGTCGCGCAGACCCATCGCCCCCCGGCGCGGCCCCGTTCGGCCGGTCCCCGTTCGGCCCGTCGTCGGGCTGTCGTCGTCGGTCACCGGGCTGTCGTCGCCGGCCGGTGCCGAGACGCGGATATTGAGTCCGGGCACCGTCGCGGTGGTGACCGGCAGGGACTCCGCCGGTAGCGCGTCGATCCAGCGGCGGAGTACTGCCAGGTCCTCCGGGGAGAAGACCCGGAACATCGGCCCGCGTTCGCCGACCAGCCCGGACACCAGGGGACTGGCCGCCGAGCGGCCCGGCTTGACGAGCTTGCTGCCGGCCAGCGCGGCCATCAACGGACCCGGGTCGGTACGGGCGTCGGCGAGCCAGTCCGACAGCGACCGGCCCGCCAACTGGAACTGCTGGTGGTAGACCAGCCCTTCGCGGGCCCGGTTGCGCAGCAGCTCCGCCATCTCGTACCCCGGATCCCGCGCCGCCGTCAGGTCGGCCAGGATCTCCTCGGCGAACCGCCGGTCCGCCGCCGCCGCCCAACGGAATCCGCTGGCGACGCGGGGTCCGGCGGTGCCGTCGACGCCAAGCAGGTCGACGGCTTCCCGGATCCCGACCAGGCTCGCACTGGTGTCGATCCGGTCCCAGTCGGTGGCGTTCGGCATCAGCCGGCGCACCTCGGCCAGCGCCGGCGGCAGGCCGACAGCTCGCAGATACAGGTCGGCGCCGAGGATCTCGGGCCGGAACCGGTCCGGCATCCGGCTCATCGCCAGCAACAGCGCGGGCAGATAGAAGGCACTGTCCGGGACCCTCGGATCGATGGTCAGCCGCGTGGTCGGCACCGCGTTCTCCGAGCACGACAGGTGCCGCAGCAAGGTGAGGTAGGCGCTGCCCCGGGCGGCACGTGGCCGGCCGACGCCGACGTCGTTCGCGTACAGCGCGAGCACCTGCATGGTCAGCGCCTCGTCGGCGTTGCTGGGATCGCTGAGCCACTGCAACCACGCCCCGCCGATCAGGGCGATCGGCGCGTAGCTGACGACCGCCCGCCGGACCAGCACCGCTTCGGTCCGTTCGTCGAGCTGCCGCCACAGGGCGTCCTGGCGCTGCCGGACCCGGTCCAGCTCCTGCCGAGCCTCGGCCACCAGCTCGTCCCACGACGGTGCCGGCGCGGCGGCGGGTCCGGCGGTTGGTCCGGGGGCGGGTCCGGCGGTTGGTCCGGGGGCGGGTCCGGCCAACCGGGTGACCTCCCGATCGATCTCGTCGGCCCAGCGGGGCGGTAGCAGCAGCTCGGGGTCGAAGACGTAGGCGTAGACACCCCTGGCGTCGAGGCCGTCCATGGTTCTTCTCCTCCCGGCTAGAACATGGGGTAGATGGAGGCGTCGGAGTTAGGCTTCGGCTTGCGGCGGAAGATGCGGGCGAAGAGACGCTTGATGAGCGACATCGGATCACCTTTCGGTCGGTAGACGAGTTGTCGTCAGGACGGCCGGCGTCAGGGGCGGCCGGGGTCAGGACAGTTCCAGTTGTTCGGCGAGGACCCGGGTGACGATGTCCGAGCCCAGGTCGGTGAAGTGCGCCCGATCGACGAACATCCAGTCGGTCGGCGAAACCGTCTCGGCCAACGCCGGTGAGATGTCCACGAATCTGATGTCGCGCTTCTCGCAGGCCTCCCGTAGCTGCGCGGCGTAGGTCCGGCCGGTCTCCCGGGTCGCGATGTCGCCGTACAACTGCCAGAAGTTCGAAATCTCGTCCAGCTCGCCGAAGAGCTGCCGTTCCTCGGGCGCCGGGTCGTCGCGGATCCAGGTCGCCAGCGGCTGCAGGACGTACGAGATCCGGGCGTCCGGTGCCAGCAGCCGCCAACTGTCGAGGTTGCGGGCGGTCAGTTCGACCGCGCCCGACACCCGTTCGGGCAGTGGCCGGACCTCGGGTTCCGTCGGGGAAGCGGTGCCGCCGCCGGCCCGTAGCCGGCGGCCGAGGCGGCCCTGTGGCTTGCGGTGCGCGGCACGGAGCGTCTCCATGGCGTTGAAGTACTCGCCACAGTTGAAGAAGGCACCGTGCTCGCCGCGCTGCTCGGCGGGGAGACGGCTCAACGCCAGATCGTTGAGGCCGGAGAAGAACACGATCTCGTCGATCGGTGGCAGCAGGTGACGGAACAGTAGGAACAGCATTGCCTCCTGAGTGGAGTTGAAGCTACGGCCGGCGAAGTTGAGCCACGGCTTCGACGGCGCGTACCGCGACCACAGCAGCGTGGCCATCGTCTGGTCGTCGGCGGTGACCCCGATGCCGAAGGCGCTGGAGCTGCCGACCAGCAACCGGACCGATCCGTCCGGCAGCCGGGCCCCGGCCGACGCCTGCCCGGCATGACCGGCGCCGTCGGGTCCTTGTGGGCCTTGTGACGGGCGGAAACCGAGCCGGTCGGTGGTGATCACGTCCGACCGGTAGTCCGCGCGGTGAAAGTACATGAGGTACGGCAACCAGCGAGTCTGTGACCGGTCGTCGAAGTCGTCGTACTGGAGCATCTGGGGGGTCAAAGCCGCACGTGCGGACATGGCGGTAGCAGCTCCTTGCGGATCTCGTCAGGACAGGGGCGGATGAGGCGCTTCGACGGCACTTTCTGCGGCCACGTGCGACTGGCGTCGGACGGGCGTGGGTTGTCGCGGCCGGTGGGTCAGGCGGACGAGCCCGGCCAGGCTCGACGATGATGGACGGGACGGATGGTCAGATCGCGCAGCCCGGGACCCCCGGCGGACCGGACCGTGCCGTGGCGGTCTGCTGGACCGGGGCCGCGCCGATGGCGGACCGGTGGACCTTGTGCTGTGCCGCCTGGGCGAGTGGCCGAACCACCAAACGGTCGACGTTGACGTGCCCCGGCAGTCCCACGACGAAGGACACACACGCGGCGACGTCCTCGGCGGACAGCGGCTGCTCGACTCCTGCGTAGACGGCGGCGGCCCGCGCGGCGTCACCCCGGAACCGGTTGAGCGCGAATTCGTCGGTCCGGACCATGCCGGGCGCGATCTCGACGACCCGTACGGGCTGTCCGCACAATTCCAACCGGAGGGTTTCGGTCAACGCGTGCTGGGCGTGCTTGGCCGCCGAATAGCCGCCGCCGGTTTCGTAGTTGACGGAGGCGGCGGTGGAGGTGATGTTGACGATGGTGCCGCCACTTCCCGCGCTGAGTTTGGGCAGCAACGCCTGGGTGAGGTGCAGGGTGCCCAGCACGTTGATCTGGAACATCCGTTCCCAGTCGGCGGGGTCGCCGGTGGCGACCTCGTCCGCGCCGAAGGCGCCTCCGGCGTTGTTGACCAGCACGTCACAGGAGGGGATCGAGTCGGTCATCGTACGGACGGCGGCCCGATCGGTGACGTCGACCTGGGCCACCCGTCCCTGGATCTTGTCGGCGAGCGACTCCAGCCGGGCTTTCCGGCGAGCCACCAGGACCACGTGGTAACCGTCGTCGGCGAGCCGGACCGCCGTCGCGGCGCCGATTCCGCTACTTGCGCCAGTTACCACCGCGAGGCCAGGCATGGTTCCCCCGAAGATCGACTGATACAGATGTATGCAACGAGGCGACTGTAGGCATGGTCACTGTTTGGGGTCAATCCTTCAGCAATACGTGATCATCGATAGTGACGCGCGCCACTATCTGGCAGTTGTCGTCCGCGACTGAGGCGATCAGACCGATCACTGAAAGCCTGGCGAAACCTGTGAATGAACGATCACGCCGTTCGCTCAGCTAGGCCGTCACCCAGCCGCTGGAAGTCCGCCGGAGCAGCGCAGCACGAGCCGGGCAGGCTACCCCAGGGGTGATGACACCGGTAGGAAAGGGCTGGGCTGGTCGGTCCAGGACACCTGCTGCAGCAGCGGGTAGACGGTGGTGGCGCCCCAGGCGTGCAGCCGGGTCAGCCGCCGCCGGACCTCGGGGTCGGGCTCGTTCTGCGGGTGCAGGATGATCTTCAGCAGCGCGCCGAGGTGACTGAACCGGCGTACCTCCGCTTCGATCTCCGCCTCGCCGCGCATGCCGTTGAGCCGCTTCTGGTGCGCGGCATAGATGTCGGTCTGCTTGGCGCGGCCGTCGCGCTGCACCAGGTCGAGCCAGAAGAGCAGCTCGAGGTCCTCTCCTGCAGCGGGAACCACAGCGACCTGTAGACGGTCTCGCCCCGGGTCGGCAGCCGCATGAAAAGGTAGTTGCGCAGCAGGTCGGCCTGGGTCAACTGCAGGCCGGTGTTGTTCAGCGACTCGAAGATCCGGTAGACGTTGTCGCCGGCCTGCGCGGTGACCGCCACCAGTGCCAACCCGGTGATGACGGCGTTCTCGATCCGCGCGATGTCGAACGGGTCCTCGGGGTCGTCGTACTCCCGCAGCCGGCTGGCGAAGAACCGGTACGCCGAGCCGACGTGGTCGCTGCCGCCGACCTGCGGGGTCGACTCCACACAGGCCAGGTACGCGTCCCGGTCAGCCTGGGTGGGTACGAGTTTGAGCCGGTGCGGATCGGACTCGAACTGGTTGATCAAATACAGCTGCTCGATGCGCCCCCGGTGCTTCGGATCCTCGGTCTTCGCCCGGTGGTCCCGGATCGCGCAGAGCAGGATCGACAGGGTGGTGAGGCGCTGCTGCCCGTCGACGACCAGGAACTCCTGCACCCCGACCGGGCCGAGACCGGGGCTGGGTGCCAGCACCACCGAGCCGATGAAGTGGGTGGCGGCCGGGTCGGCGCGGCGGTCCTCGGCGAGCTTCTTGATGTCCTCCCAGAGCCCCTTGCACTGCTGCTCGGACCACGAGTACGTCCGCTGGTACAGCGGCACCTGGTACTGCTTGGTGCCTTCGAGCAACTTCTGCAGCGTCGTCTCCTGCGCCGCGACCGTCGGCTACTCCCGTCTAGTGTGCACACTCCTCGAACCCGGGCAATGCAACCAGAGTGCGCGTCAATGGACAACGGCCAGGCGTACGAGTTGTCGGGTGTTCGTTCGGCCCGCCGGAGGCGGTTATCGGACACCTCGGAGGGCGACTGGCTGTGTCCTTGGCAATTCGAAGCGGGCAACTTGCTGCGCCTGGCTGGCGGCGCTGCGCCGAGCGGGTAGCCTGCTGCCGTGGCCGTCCGACATCCCCCGTACCTGCTCAGGCTCAAGGTGAGCAACTTTCGCAGCCTTCGGGCGGTGGAGGTGCGGCTCGCCGCGCTCAACGTACTCGTCGGACCCAACGGCGCCGGTAAGTCCAACCTCCTCGACGTGATCGCCTTCCTCGGCGACGCCACCCGGGAGGACCTCGGGCCCGCGCTGGAGCGACGCGGTGGATTCGACCGGGTGCTGTTCCGGGGCGGTGGCGACCAGCGGCCCAGCATCACCATCGAGGTGGAGGCCGCTGTCACCAAGAACAGCAATTTGCGGGCCACCGACAACTACCAGCTCGGTGTGTCCCGGGGAAAGCTACGCGGCCAGACGGAGCGCTACTTCCTGCAGCGCTCTGAGACATTCGCGTTCAAGCGGACCGCTGGCCCGGGCCGGCGTATCGCGGTCTCCGGCAACCAGGTCACCTTCCATGGCCCCGAGGGTGGGGAGCGGAAAGCCAGTCTGCGCGAGGGTTCGCTGGGATTGTCGACGTTGCCCAAACTCAGTGCCGAGGAGGGCGGCGAGCAGGTCGAAGCGCTCGCTGACATGTTCGCCAGTTTCCGGGTGTTCGACATCGACGTGGCTGCGGCCCGCCTGCCATCGACGGAGCAGCGCAGCCGGCAGCTGGCCAACGACGCCAGCAACCTGGCGTCGTTCCTCGCTTACCTGGCCGATGAGCACAGCGACCAGTTCGCCGCGCTGCAGCGCGACGCGCGAGCCTTCATCCCGGGCTTGGAAGCCCTGCAGTTCCGGCCGATCGGTGGTGCCGGTGAGGGGACCGTACTCACCCTGGTGGAGCGTGGGCTGCCGGGTGCGACGACCTTGCAGGAGGCGTCGTACGGCTCGATCCGGGCTCTTGCGCTGCTCGCTCTGCTCTACGACCCGGCGCCGCCGCGTCTCACTTGTATCGAGGAGATCGACCACGGCCTGCATCCCCACATCCTCGACCGGTTGGTCGAGTTGCTGCGCGAGGCGTCCGAACGCACCCAGTTCCTGATTGCGACACACTCGCCGCCGCTGGTAAACCGGCTGACCCCCGACGAGTTGATCGTCTGTGAACGTGGCGAGGACGCCGCGTCGCGGATCCCGGCGATCGACCCGGACACGGTGCGGGCCATGGAACGGGAACTGCATGGCGAGATCGGGCTCGGCGAGCTGTGGTTCACCGGTGCGCTGGGTGGTTGCCCAGAGTGAGTAGAGCACGCGGCCAGCAGCAGCCGATTGTCGTCGTGCTGGGCGAGGATGACAACGACCGCCAGGTGGTCTGCATCCTCGTCTCGGCGTTGCGTCCTGACCTGCCGAAAGGCAGCCTGAAGCCGCTACGTAAGCCGATGGCGTTGGTGCGCAAGGTTCCGCCGGACCGGATCCCGAGCCAGACGACCCGCGTCAGCGCGGTCCTGCGGGCGCAGGCCGTACGGTCTCCGATCCGTGCGGTGCTGATGCACGAGGACGCCGATGACGTGGAGCCGGCGCACCAGGCTTTGATCAAGAAGGTCGAGGGTGCGTTCCGCCCGTTGCCCTGGCCGGTCCTTGCCGTGGTGCCGGCCTGGGAGACCGAGGCGTGGTGGTTTCTCTTCCCGACGGCGGTGCGGGCGGTTCACCGGTCCTGGCGGCTGCCCGACCAGTACACGGGCAAGGACGTCGGCAAGATCCGGAACGCGAAGGAACAACTGAGGAAAGCGGTCCGGCCTGCGGGGGCCAGGGCCAACTTCCGGTCGTACGAGGTCTCCGACAGCCCACGGGTCGCAGAGGAGATCGTTGTCCATCGGCTGCTGTTCCAGCCACCGGCCGCCCGCAGCGCGAGTTGGCAGGTCTTCCTCGACAAGGTCAAGATGATCTGAGGTGATCTCCCGGGCTGCGGTCGAAGTCCGTTGGTCCCTCTCGCAGGCGTACCGCGAGTGCGCCGAGCGCCAGCACCACCGTCGCTGCCACGGCGGCCAGCATCAACGCCATGACCGGCTGGTTGACCAGGACCGGGTGGTCGATCACCGACACGAACGCTCTGTCGTAGCCGAGCTGCGTCGTGGCCAGCAGGGCCGCCACCGTCGCCAGCAGCACCACTGCCCGGCGGCGTACGGCTGCCGGCAGCGCCGACACGGCCGCGAGACTGAACAGCGCGATCAACGCCAGAGCGCCGAACCCGATGCGCGCCACCGGAATGTTGCTGATGAGCACGAGGCCGTCGGACTGCTCCGCTACCAGCGGCGTACCGGCGGCGCTGAGCGATGCACACAGCCCCATCGCGGCCGCTGCGGCCCAGAACCGACCCGGAAGCGGTCGTTGCTCGCGGCCATCACGGGCGGCAAGCAGCAGTGACCCGCCCAGCGGTACGGCGACGACCACGGCGAGCAGGAGGTGCCAACCGGGTGCCGCATGGTCGCGTACCCCGGTGACCAGCAGTGCCAGCTCGGCCGCGACGGCGGTGCCCGCACCGAGCGCCGCTGCCGCGTGCCAGCCGGCGACCAGCACCGCGACCAGCAGCGCACAGCCGGCCAGCCGGGCGGTGCCGATCGGGCCGATGATGGTGGTCGGTGCCTGCTCGGCGAAGCGCCACGACCAGGCGGCGGCCTCGACGACGGGGCGGGCCTGGCGGGCCAGCACCAGCACAGCGGCCAGGGTGCCGACAGCGGCCGCTGCCGCCGGCCATGCTCCAGCGACGCTCGCAGCGCGGGCGGCGGACACTCGTCGCACGATCGCAGCCTGGGCCACGTCGACCCCCTTCTTTCCGCTGGTGTGCGGCCGGGCCGCCTCACCGGGCGGCGGCTCTCCGGATGAGACGGTAGCGGGGCGGGGGCGGATCCGGGTGCCGGCGGTGCTCACTTTGGTGTTCGCGTACCCGGTCGTCCCAGGCCGCTTGGTCGTAGTCAGGGTCGGGCGGGATCCAGCGGTGTGAGCCGTCGTCGTAGTGCATCGGTTCGTCGCCGGGGCGCAGGGTCGACAACGGCATCACAGCCAGCCGAGGAAACGCGAGCGGAGGTCACCGCCGTGCCCGGCGGGCAGGTCGGCCATCGCCTCGAACATGTTGGTAGCGAGGTAGATCGACAGGGAGACGCGGGCGTCGGCGTACTCGATTGTGAGTTGTCGCCGGCTGTCCAGGCACGGCCAGGCGTGCCCGCAGCCGGCGCAGACCCAGCTGGGGCGGACCGGGACGTGCAGGCTCATCCGGCATCCTCCGACTGGTCGACGGCGACGATGTGGACGCCGAGATTGTGTAGCCGGGTGAGCGCGACGTCGGTGCGCCAGCAGCGGCCGGTGCCGGTGAGCGGGTCGCCGCAGGCGCAGCCGTCGGCGCGCGGTGGGTGCCGGTCGACCAGCTCCGTTAGGTGGTCGATTTCGACCTGGCGGGGGATGGGGTCAGCCATCGGCCGGCGCGGTGCGGTCGCTGACCGGGTCGCCGCCGCCCGGGTCAGGGTCGAGGTCACCCCATACCCGGGTACGCAGCGACGGGCGGTCGGTGGCGGACAGCGTGGTGTCGGCGAAGTCGACGACGTCGAGGTGGGCCAGCGAGTCCCGCAGCGCGGCGGCGAACCGGGCGGCGGCTTCGATGCTGGTGAGTCGGGTCGGCAGGTGGATGGTCCAGCGCGGCTCGTCGCTCACCAGTGACCTCCGTTGCCGCCGGTCTGGCGCTGGTGTTCCGAGCGGTAGACGCCGGCGGGCGGGTCGTTGAAGCGGCAGCCGACGTGCCGTTGCCGCCACTGCCGCAACCCTTCGCGGAATCGGTCGGCCTCGGCGCGGTCGACGGCGGCCTGCCGGGTGAGCCGGTCCAGCTCGTCGGCGACCTGCCGCAGGTACGCGTACACCGCCGCCGGGTCCAGCCCACGCCACCGCGTCTCGAACTGCACCGCCCTGACCTGCCACGGCTCCACGAGTACGCCCTGCCGGGGCACCACCCGCCCCCGCCTGCTCCGCTGCTCCACGACTTCCTCCCCGAACGTCGAGTGCTACTCGGATGATGAGTCTACATGCGTAGAGCATCTGAAGAGTGCATCTGATCAGAGAACATGTGTTCAGTTCGCATGCTCTTACCGTGGCGGTATGGGAGAGCTTCGTCTGATGGCGAGCCAGGAGGTGCAGGAGATGCTCGGCGTCTCGCGTACCCGCGCCTACCAGATCACCAACTCGAAGTCGTTCCCGGACCCGGTGGTGGTGCTGTCAGTGGGCCGGATCTGGCGCACCGAGGACGTCGAGCGGTGGATCAAGCAGCACCGACCAGAGTTGCATGACACCGAGTGATCGGTCAGGTCAGCGGCTCAACCGAGCTGTACGCCGCTGACCGTGCCCGCGTCGCTAGGTAGACCCGCGCAGGTATGCCCTGCGGGCACCCGTTCTTCGAGCAGAGTCACCTGCTGTCAGCACCGGCTGAGTCGTTACCACTACCTGCGCCGATGTTTGGCAAGATGAAGCACTGCAACCAAACGGGGAGGCCTGGCGTGTGGCTTGCCGGGCCAGCCCACCCGCAACCCGTCCGGCGTGGCAGCCGGGCCGCTAGGTAAGGCAGGCTCACCGACATGGCGCGAAGCACGGACGAACTTTTGCGGCTGCTCGCCGATCTGGAGAGCGACCAGGTCGAGCGTAAGGAGTCGCTGAGGACGGCCGAAACCAAGGACCGGGCCTGCCAGGCCATCTGTGCGTTCGCCAACGATCTGCCCGACCACCGTGGTTCCGGTGTGCTTTTCATCGGCGCGACCGATGCCGGCCGGCCCGCCGGGTTGAGCGTCACCGACCGGCTGCTGCAGGAGCTCGCAGACCTGCGGGGACAGGGCCGAATCCTGCCACCACCGATCATGAGCGTTCGGAGGCTGGAGGTCGACGGTCAGGCGGTGGCCGTGGTCGAGGTGGAACCTAGCCCCAGCCCGCCGGTGCGGTTCAATGGCCAGGTGTGGATCAGGGTGGGACCGCGTCGGGCGATCGCCACCGCGGACGAGGAGCGCCGGCTTGCCGAGCGTAAGCGCGCTGCCGACCTGCCATTCGATAGTCGCCCCGCAGTCGGTGCCGCCCTGGATGACCTTGATCTGACGCTGTTCGAGCGCGAATACCTGCCAAGCGTCCTGCCGCAGGACGTGCTTGCGGCCAATGGCCGGACCATCGAGCAGCGGCTGGCGTCACTGCGGCTGGCGACTGTAGAGGGCGTGCCAACCAACGCCGGTCTGCTGATCCTTGGCGTGGAGCCGACCCGTCTTTTACCGGGGGCGTACATCCAGTTCCTCCGAGTGCAGGGCGGCGACCTGAGCGCTCCGATCAGCAGCGAACGCCGGCTCAGCGGCGCACTGCCGGACCTGCTGCGCGAACTCGACGAGCTGATCAAGTTGAACATTCATATATCTGTGCAGATCGGCGAGACCCTGCGCGATGCCCGCCGGGCGGACTACCCCTTGGCGGCGTTGCAGCAGCTCACCCGAAATGCGGTGCTGCACCGCAACTACGAGGGCACCAATTCGCCGGTGCGGATCACCTGGTACGACGACCGGGTCGAGGTTTACTCGCCGGGCGGCCCCTATGGCGCTGTCACCGTGGAGAACTTCGGCCGGCCGGGCGTCACTGACTACCGTAATCCCATCCTCGCCGAAGCGGCGGCCGGCCTCGGGTACGTACAGAAGTTCGGAGCGGGCCTGGAGATCGCCCGGCGCACACTGTCGGACAACGGAAACCCCCGACCTGAGTTCACCCCGGACCCCTCGTACGTTGGCGTCATCATCAGGGAGGCGCGATGACCGCACCGGTGATTGCCTTTTTCAACAACAAGGGTGGCGTCGGTAAGACGTCGCTGGTCTACCACCTGGCGTGGATGATGGCGGGAAAGGGCTTGCGGGTGGTCGCCGCCGACTTGGACCCGCAGGCGAACCTGACGGCCAACTTCCTGGACGAGGAACAGTTGGTCGAGCTGTGGCCCGCCGGCAAGGCACTCACCGAACGCGGCCATACCGTGTACGGCAGCCTTTCTCCGCTGATTCGTGGCCTGGGTGACATCGCTGATCCGTCCCTCGTAGCCGTCGATGACCGGCTGCACCTGCTCCCCGGCGATCTGACCTTGTCCAAGTTCGAGGACGAGCTGTCCAACCAGTGGCCGGACTGCCTGGACGGCAAGGAGCGGGCCTTTCGGGTCATCTCCGCCTTCTGGCGGTTGCTCGATCGGGCCAGCCGACGGACCGAAGCCGATGTGGTGCTCGTCGACGTCGGCCCCAACCTTGGTGCGATCAACCGAGCTGCGTTGATCTCGGCCGATCATGTCGTGATCCCGTTGGCACCCGACCTGTTCAGCGTGCAGGGCCTGCAGAACCTCGGCCCGGCACTGCGGAACTGGCGCGCCGAATGGCGGGCACGTCTCCCGCGCAATCCGGATGCCGAACTGAAGTTGCCAGCTGGTCAGATGACCCCGGCCGGCTACGTAGTGCTGGGCCACGGCGTACGGCTCGGCCAGCCGGTTCAGGCTTATCAGCGGTGGATGGCCCGGATCCCAGAGGTGTACCGGACATCCGTTCTCGACATAAGCGAACCTGCCCCCTCGGTGGACGGGGATCCGTACTGTCTTGCCCAGCTCAAGCACTATCGCAGTCTGATGCCGTTGTCGTACGAGGCTCACAAACCGGTTTTCGCGCTTAAACCAGCCGATGGCGCATTCGGTGGGCATCAAGCGGCAGTCAGAGCCGCGGCTAACGATTTCGCGGCGCTGGCCGAACGCATCCTCACTGAAGTCGGCGGACCGTACGGAACACCCAAAGGAGCCGCCGCATGAGTCGCCCTGCTACGCGGAGTAGACAAGTCACGTGGGACAGCGGGTGCTGACAACTACCCGGCGGTTTGCGGCGCCTGATCGCTGACTTGCCCGGCGGCGGGCGTTGCAGGCGGGGTCGACGCCGGGGTGGCCGGGGCCCACCAGGTGACCAGGGCGCCGGCGATCAGCAGCGCCAACGACACCCCGAGGGCGATTCGGGCCCGGTGCAGCCGGCCGGCCGCCCGGTTGGCCTGCGCCACCTGGTACGCCTCGACCGAGGCGTGCCGGTTGTGGATGTCGGCCAGCGTCAGCGGGGCCGCCCGACCACCGGCCTCGGCGGCGAGGGCGTACCAGAGGCCGATCCCGGCGGCGACCAGACCGCCACCGATCAGCACGGTGACCACCCCGCGCCAAGTCGTCGTCAGGTCGGCGGTGGCGGAGCGGCCCTGTACGAAGACTCCGGCGGCGGCCAGGCTGACCAGGGCGGTCAGCCCGTTGCGCCAGGACTGGGCGCTGGCCCGTACCGCCGGTAGTGATTCGCGGGCGAGCTGCGCGAACGCCGCGCGTTCGGCGTCGCTGACCGGCTCGGGCGCGGCCGCCGGCAGCCGGAACCGCGCCGCCGCCGACCCCTCCGGCTTGGCTACCGCCGACCCCTCCGGCTTGGCTGCCGCCGACGCTTCCGGCTCGGCCGGTGCCGGGTCGGTGGTCACGAGGCGGATCCCAGGATGATCTCGATCCGGAAGCTGACGCCGCAGCCGAGGGTGCCGTCCGGGGCGTCGGGGTGGGTGTGCCGGCAACCACACGGTACGTCCACCAGTAGCGTCGGTGTGGTGGGCGGGATGATCCGCCCCCCGGTCTGCCGGCCGGGACCGGCGGCGACGGCGGTGTGCACCTGACGGTGGTCGAGCAGGTGACCACAGCGGGGGCAGGGCCCCCACACATGCGAGGAGAGCACCCGGTCGGTGTCGTACGAGCGGGCCTGCAACTGCCCCTCGACCAGCATCCGGTACGCGCGTTCGGTCCACTCGTACGCGGCGGTCGACGCGTACGGAGTCAGGTCGCCGACCGGAGCCGCCCCGCCTGGTGATCTGCTCTCGACGGCCATCGGCCCGCCCTTCCGTCGGTCGCATCCCCGACTGTCCGCATCGGCGGCAGTGGCTGCGGTGAATACGATAGGTGCCCGCCGCCAATGGGGCGGCTCCCGCCGCTGGCGTGTCCGCTGGAGGAAAGGCGGCATCCCCGATGGCGAAGCTCTGGCACCCGCCGACCACCTATCCGGGCCTGGTGTTGCGTGCCGGGCTGCTGGCCGGGGCGCTCGTCGTCGTCCTGGAACTCACCATCGGTCCGCTGTCGATCGGTTCCGCCGTGATCGCCTTCGGCATGTCCTTTCTCGGCTGGCTGCTCACTCTCCGCCGGATTCCACCGCGTGCGGCGGACCAGGCGAAATCGGCGGCCGAGGCGGACCGACGGGGCATGATCGAGCTGGTGGCGTTCTCCGCGACGGGCCGGGCGTTGCACGCAGACCTTGCCGTACGGCTTTTCCGACACGCGTTGGCCGTCGTCCCGTCCGACGATCCGGCACGAGCGCAGTACCGTGCGCACCTGGCCGACGCGCTGGCGACGCGGTTCGAGCGGACCGGCGACCCCGACGATCTCGACGCCTCGATCGAGTGGGATCGGTTGGCGATCGAGGCGGCACCGGCTGGCTCGGTCGAGCAGGCGATGCTGCTGGCGGACGTGTGCGGCGCGCTGGCCAACCGCTACCAGCATCTCGGCCGGGTCGAGGACCTGGCCGGCGCGATCGAGGCCGGACGACGGGCGGTACGGCAGACGCCTCGGGACCATCCCAGCATGGTCACGGCGGCGCTGAACCTCGCCGGTGCACTGATCGCCCGGCACGAACGTGACGGTGACTTGTCCGACGTGGACGAGGCGATCGAGTTGTTGCGGCACGCCGCAGCGTTGTGCCGGACAGCCGGGGCCGACGGACGACCGGCCGCGCATCCGGCTTGGGCGTATCTGCAGGCCAACCTCTCGGTGGCGTACAAGGACCGGTTTCGCCGGCTGGGGCGGCCCACGGACATCGACGCTGCGGTCGACGCCGCTCGCGCGGGCCTGGCCGTGGTCTCCGATCGTCATCCGAACCAGCTCAACACCCTGCACGCCGCCGGTACGGCGTTGGCCGCCCGGTTCGAGGTCAGTGGGGACCGGTCCGACCTGACCGAGGCGATCGACCTGTTCCAGCAGGGCGCCCGCCGCTGCCCACCGGAGCATCCGAAGGCGGTGCTGATCCACTCTGCGCTCTGCGTCACGCTGCGGGAACGTCATGATCTCGACCAGCACGGGGCAGCGTCTGCCGTTGGCGACGGGCCGGTGTCGGCGGACATCGACGCGGCGGTCGACGCCAGCCGGGCCGCGCTGCGCATCGCCTCGGACGGGCATCCGCACCGGGCCGGCTGTCTGACGAACCTGGCACTGGCGCTCCTCAGCCGATTCGAGGCGACCGCCGGCCAGGGCAGCGTCGCACTCCCTGGTCGGCCCGCCGATCTCGACGAGGCGCTGGCCACCGCGACCGAGGCCGTGACGAGCACCCCGGCCGACGACCCGGATCGGGCCGGCTACCTGTCAAATCTTGCCGGGGTGCTGCGGGTGAAGGCCCGGTACGCCGACGATCCGGCGGACCTGGACCGGGCGATCGAGCTGGTCAGCGAGGCGGTGACGGCCACTGCGGCGGAGCGTCCCGTCCGGGCCGCGATCCTGGACAACCTCGGGATGGCCGTCGCGCGGCGGCTGGAGCGCTTCGGCGAGGACGAGGATGGGCGCGCGGATGAGCGCGCGGATGGGCGCGCGGATGACGGCGCGGCTCCGGTGCGGCGACGTACCGTCGTGGCGAGTCACCGGGCCGCCGCGCGCACCCGCGCGGCGCCGACCGGCGTACGGGTGAAGGCCGCCTGGCACTGGGGGACGGCGGCGTTCGAGGTCGGCGATCCCGCTGAGGCGCTTGCCGCTTTCTCCACCGCTGTCGAGCTGTTGCCGCAGGTCGCCTGGCACGGTCTGGCCGATGACACCCGGCAGCGGCAGCTGGCGTTGTGGGCCGGTCTGGCCAGCGACGCGGCCTGCGCCGCTGTCGCCTGCGGGCAGCCTCGGCGGGCTGTGGAGCTGCTCGACCAGGGCCGGTCGCTGCTGTGGAGCCAGGCGTTGCGGCTGCGCGACGACTTCGACCGGCTCGCCGCTGTCGACCCAGGGTTGCGGCACGAGCTGTCCCGGGTGCGCGCCGACCTGAGCCGGCCGCTGGGTTCGGGCGTCGAGCCGGGCCGGCGGCCGGGCTCGGCCGACGATCGGTCCGCCGGGGAGCCGACTGCGGCTGACCGTCGTCGGCTCGCCACCCGGTGGGACGCTCTGATCGCCCAAGTCCGCGCGCTTCCCGGCTTCGAGAAGCTGTTCGCGCCGGTGTCGTACGACGAGTTGCGGCGGGCCGCCGACCGCGGCCCGGTGGCGGTCGTCAACGTCAGCCGGTTCGGCTGCCACGCCCTGCTGGTCACCGCCGCCAGCGAACCGCTGGTGGTGCCGCTGCCCGCGTTGACCTTCGACGGGGTGCTCGAGCAGGCGGAACTGCTGCTGGGGGCGGTTGCTCGCGGTAGTGGCGACGATCGGCGGCCGTTGCCGCAGCGGGAGGCGGACCGGCACGCGATGCTCGACGTCCTGCAGTGGTTGTGGGAGCGGGTCACCGAGCCGGTGCTGGCCGCGCTCGGGCACACCGGGACGGTGCCCGTCGAGGAGTTGACGGCTCGGCTGTGGTGGTGTCCGACCGGGCCGTTGGCGCTGCTGCCGCTGCATGCCGCCGGCCGGCACTCGCGGACCAATGCCCGGCCGACCCCGGCGGCGGAGCTGGTGGCCGGCCGGGTGGTCAGCTCGTACACCCCGACGGTCGCGGCGCTGTTGCGCGCGCGCGAGCAGGTGCCGGCGGCCCGGCCGTCGACCTGGTTGCTCGCCGTCGGGCTGGCCCGCACTCCGGGGCAGGCCGACCTGCCGGCGGTACGCGCGGAGCTGGCGGATCTGGCCCGGTTGCTGCCGCCACCCGCGTCGGACCGGTGGACCGGTGACCAGGTGACCCGTGCGCGCCTGCTGCCCGCGCTGGCCCGGTACCCGGTGGTGCACCTGGCCTGCCATGCCGTGCGGGATCGCACGGATCCGGCCCGGAGCGCGCTGCGGTTGTGGGACGGACCGTTGACCGTGGCGGAGTTGGCCGGCGCGTCGTCAGCGGTCGGCGGCGAGCTGGCGTACCTGTCGGCCTGTGAGACGGCGACCGGCGACCCCCTGCTCGCCGACGAGGCGCTGCACCTGGCCGGTGTGCTGTCGTTGATCGGCTACCGGGACGTGGTGGCGACCGGCTGGGCGGTCCAGGACGAGACGGCGGCGCGGGTCGCCGGGGCGTTCTATTCGGCGTGGCTGGGTCAGCTGCCGGTCGGGGTCGCGCTGCACCGGGCGGTCGAGGCACTGCGCGTGACGTACCCAGCTGACCCGCTGCGCTGGGCGCCGTACCTGCACACCGGCGGTTCCTGACCAGGTCCGCTCGGCACACCCACCGGGTCGAATCAGCGCGGATCGGGTCACACCCAACCCAAGGCATTGACGTGAATCGATGTCGTGGTTACCGTTTCGGAAGAGTTCCCGAAAGTTTACCGGAAGTTCCGGGAGTGTTCAGCTGGCGTCCACGCAGTGTCGCTGACGCCTGCGCGGATCCGCCCCGCCACTCTCGACGGCGACCCAGGAGGAACGAACGAGATGACGCAGCTCGTCCTGTTCGCGATCGACATCGGCGCGGTGGCGCTGCTCGTCTTCGGGCTGTATTTTCCCCGACACCGCCGCCGCGACCTCGTCGTCGCCTACCTCGGCGTCAATGTCGGCGTACTCGCCGTCGCCAGCGCGCTGAGCGCCAGCAACGTCGGCGCCGGACTCGGCCTCGGGCTGGCCCTGTTCGGCGTACTGTCGATCATCCGGCTGCGGTCGACGGAGCTGGACCAACACGAGGTCGCCTACTACTTCTCCGCCCTCGCCCTGGGCATCCTCGGCGCGCTGAGCACCACCTCCATCTGGCTCAGCGCCGGCCTGATGGCACTCATCGTCACGGTGATGTTCCTCGGCGACCACCCCCGGCTGCTCAAGCACTACCGGCACCAGATCATGGTGCTCGACTCGGCCGTCACCGACCAGGTGGCCCTCGTCGCCCAGCTGGAGCAACTACTCGGTGCCCGGGTGCACGCCGCCATCATCCAACGGCTCGACCTGGTCAACGAGACGACCATCGTGGACGTACGGTACTCGCTGTCCGGGCGGCGGATCGCCCCGGTGGCAGCCGGCGCCCCGGCACCGGCGGGAGCACACCGATGATCACCCTCCCGGTCGCCTCGTCCCTGGCCGAACTGGAGCCCGTCGGCCTGGCCGAGCTCGTCGACCGCGCTGCACTGCAGACCAGAGTGGACCGCAAGTACGTCGTACCGCTCGCCACGCTGCCGATGCTGCTGAGCCAGCTGACACCGCACGCCCAAGTGCTGGACATCGACGGCGAGCGGTCCTTCCGTTACGAGTCGGTCTACTTCGACACTCCCTGGCTGGCCAGCTACCACGGCGCGGCGTACCGCCGTCGACGGCGATTCAAGATTCGTACCCGCACCTACCTCGACTCCGACGACTGCTGGCTCGAAGTCAAGATCAACGGTGCCCGGGACAGCATCACCAAGCACCGGCTGCCGTACCACCCCTCCGACCGTGGCACGGTCGGACCCGGTCGCGCCTTCGTCGACGAGGTACTGGCCCGGGAGACGATCGCACCCGGCGGTGCGTTCGACGCGACGTTGGTGACCACCTACCGGCGCTGCACCCTGCTCCTGCCGGCCAGCGCCAGCCGGGTCACCGTCGACACCGGGCTGAGCTGGCAGTGCGGGTCGGCCAGCCTAGCGCTGCCGCAGGTCGCGGTCGTCGAGACCAAGACCAGCTCGGCCGCCTGCCTGGTCGATCGCATCCTGTGGCAGCGGGGGATCCGTCCGATCCGCATCTCCAAGTACGCCACCGGTCTGGCCGCTCTCCGGCCGGAACTCCCCGACGGCCCGTGGCGGCGCACCCTGCGCCGGCACTTCTGCGACACCACCGCGCCGTCCGGTCGGCCGTCGGGCCTGACGCCGCACCCGGTGCCGACCATGCCCCATCGAATCGAACAGGAGGCATCGTGCGTCTGACCGTTCACGGCGCCGGAACCACGACGGCTGTGGTCCGAGCGGTGGCCCTCGCCGCCGCGGCCACGCTGGTCGCCGGACTACTGGTATCCCATACGTCACCGGCCGACGCGGAACCGGTCGCCGGCTCCGACCGCTCCGCCACCGGGCTCACCGCCACCGGGCTCACCGCCACCGGGCTCACCGCCACCGGGCTCACCGCCACCGGGCTCACGGCGGCCGACGAACTGGCCGCCGCCGAGGCCGCCGACGAGCTGGTCGGCGACATCGTCTTCTCCGTGCCCAGCGGTTCCTTCCAGAACGCGGTCTCGGTCACGCTGAGCACCGCCATCGCCGGCGCGCAGATCCGCTACACCACCAACGGCCAGCTGCCGACCGCACAGTCCAGTCTCTACCCGGGTACGCCGCTGCGCTTCACCGCCACCACCGAGCTGCGTGCCCAGGCGTTCGTCGGCGGTACGGCCACCGGGGACCCGGGCACCGCCATGTACCTCGCCCGGACCGTCACCACCAGCCACGACATCCCGGTCATGGTCATCGACTCGTACGGCGCCGGCCGCCCGGATCGGGAGTACTTTGACGCGGCGGCGATGATCTTCGACCCGGGAAGCGGGACGACCACGTTGGGTGGCACCCCGGCGGTGGCCACCCGGGCCGGGTTCCGGCTGCGCGGGCAGTCGTCCTCGACGTTCGAGAAGACCCCGTACCGGATCGAGTTCTGGGACAACGACGACGATGACGCCGACTATCCGGTGCTGGGCATGCCGGCCGACTCGGACTGGGTGCTCCGGGGACCGTTCCCCGACAAGTCGCTGATCCGCGAGGCGCTGGTCTACGACCTGGGCCGGGAAATGGGCATGCCGGCACCCCGGTACCGCTTCGTCGAGTTCTATCTGAACACCGACGCCACGCCGGTCGGGAACGACGACTACATGGGCGTCTACATGATCGTTGAGACGATCAAGAACTCGAAGAACCGGCTGGACCTCAAGCAGTTGGACGAAGACGACCGGACACTGCCGAAAATCACCGGTGGCTACATCTGGAAGTTCGAATGGATGGCCGCCGAGGAACCGATCCTGCCCTGCACCGGCCCGACCGCCAGCTGCTGGAACTACCTGGAGGTCGCTGATCCGGATCCGTTGCAACCGGAGCAGGCGAACTGGCTGCGCGGTCATCTCCAGCAGTTCCACGACGTACTGCGGGCGCCGAATTTCGCCGATCCGCAGACCGGATACCGGGCGTACATCGATGTCGCCTCGTTCGTGGACCAGATGATCCTCAACGAGCTGAGCCGGGAGATGGACGCCTACATCCGCAGCGCGTACTTCTACAAGGACCGGGACACGAAGATCTTCGCCGGCCCGCTGTGGGACTACGATCTGACCTTCGGGGTGGGCGGCTTCTTCCAGAACGACCAGACCGCCGGGTGGCAGTACCAGCAGACCCGTCAGCCGGTGGCGAACGACTGGTTCAACCAGCTGATGCGCGATCCCGCGTTCGTCAACGACGTCCGACTGCGCTGGCAGTCGTTGCGTCGCGGATTGCTGTCGGACGCCTCGCTGCAGGCCCGGATCAACGCCCTGGCCACGCCACTGACCAACGCGGCACAGCGCAACTTCCAGCGCTGGCCCAACCTGACCAGCCCGATGATCGGCTTCTTCTTCACCCCGACCGCGCCGACCTGGCAGGGCCAGGTCCAGTTCATGCGGGACTGGATGCTGCGCCGCGCGGCCTGGCTGGACACCACCTCCGGCTGGGGCGGCCCGACGACCACCCCGCCACCGAACCCGACCACCCCACCACCGAATCCCACCACCCCGCCACCGAACCCGACCACCCCGCCGCCGAATCCCACGACGCCGCCACCGAACCCGACCACGCCACCACCGGGCGGCGGTTGCTCGGCGACGTACGCGGTGACCAGCCAGTGGCCGGGCGGCTTCCAAGGTGAGGTACGGGTGACCGCCGGTGGGGCGGCGATCAGCGGCTGGACGGTGACCTGGACGTTCGCCAACGGGCAGTCGGTCAGTCAGGCATGGAACGCGACGATCACCAGTCAGGGATCGTCGGTGACCGCCCGCAACGTGTCCTACAACGGGTCGCTGGCCGCCGGCGCCAGCACCACCTTCGGCTTCCTCGCCTCGTGGAACGGGACAAACGGCAGTCCGGTGTTGCGTTGTAGCGCGACCTGATCAGACGTACCGGCCCTGATCGTCTCGGGTCGGCGGCACCCGCCGGGTGCCGCCGACCCGAAGGGGCGTCATCGGCCGTGACGAGGGTTGCGGTCGTCGTCGGCGTTGGGCACTCTTCGTTGGTACGGTGACGTCAGGACGTCAGTTCGTTGGTACGGTGACGTCAGCAAGTCTGCCATCCGGGCCGGGCGACTCGTCGTCGTTTCGTACCGGCGGTGAATGGTCGACAGCGACACGTGGTGAACTCTGCCGGAGTGGTCGTCCGGGCGCACGGGCGCCCGCAAGGCTGCGGCTGCGGTGATCCACGGGTACTACGGTGGCGACCGTCGAGCGTACGGGCTGCCGGCCGTACTGGTGTGTCGGCTGCCGGCCGATGGCGGTGACGTGGCGGTAGTGGATGGGTTCGGTAAGGAGGACGGCATGGGTGTCGGCAGGGTGGTTCGGTTCGATGAGGGTCGAGGGTACGGGTTCATCGCGCCAGACGATGGCGGCGACGACGTGTTCGTGCACGCCGGTGAGTTGACCCAGCGGGGCATCCGGGTAGCCACCGGCACCCGGGTTTCGTTCAAGGTGATCGACGGCGGTCGTGGTCCGAAGGCGTACGACGTGGAGATCCTGGAGGATCGGGATGTGGTCGGGCCGGTGACCGGCGAGGGCAGCCGTACCGTCAGCGCCTCCGGTGACGGGTCGGACGACGAGCTGTGTGAGATCTTTTCCGAGCCGGAGTACCTGCAGCGCGTCACCGAGCTCCTGCTGACGGACGCCCCGTACCTGACCGGTGCGCAGATCGTCGAGTTGCGCGGCCACTTGCTGCGCTTTTCCCGTAAGTGCGGCTGGGTGGACTGACCGTCCGGTCGCCGGGCCGTCGAGACCGTACCGCGCGGTACGGACTCTCGGCACGTCGGCGGTGGCGGAGAACCTGCGTCGGTTCGAGGCGCTCGGGCTGGAGACGGCGGTCACCGAAGCGGACGTCCGGATGGAACTGCCGGTCGACACCATCAAGCTGCAGGCTCAGGCCCGGGGCTACAACACCCTGCCGCAGGGCTGATCCGACCCCTGTCCGGGCGCCCCGTAGCCGGTTTTTCCTCGGCGAGTTCCCCGTGGGGCGGGCCGGCGAGGTTTGCCGACCCCAGACCGGGTAGACAGGCGGTGTGACGGCGCCGGTCGCGCCGGCGGGCCCAGCCCTACCGGTGCTGATGTACCACTCGATCTCCACGGTCGAAGCGGGACCGCTGCGTCCGTTGGCGGTGCCGGCGGTGCGCTTCGCGGAGCACCTCGCCGTCCTGTCCGACGCCGGATACCGGATGGTGGGCCTCAGCCAGGCGCTGGACCTGCTCGACGCGGCCATCGCCGAGCACGGGAGCCCGATACCACCGCTGGTCGCGCTCACCTTCGACGACGGGTACGCCGATTTCCTCACCCGTGCCCTCCCACTCCTCGACGCCGCCGGAGCGGCCGCGACGCTCTACCCGTCGGTCGGCCATCTCGGCCAACCGGCGAGCTGGCTCCGGCAGTGGGCCACGGCGTTCGGTCCGCTGCTGGACTGGTCGCAACTGACCGAGGTCGCCGCGTCCGGCCGGGTGGAGATCGGCTCGCACGGGCTGCTGCACCATCCGCTCGACGTACTGCCACCGCCGACCGCCGCCACCGAGATCACGATCGCGCGGGACCGTCTCGAACAACACCTGGGCACCGCGATCCGCTCGTTCTGCTATCCACACGGCTACCACGACTGGCGGGTCCGGGCAGCGGTCCGCCGGGCCGGCCACGACAACGCCTGCGAAGTGGGCCGGCGTCGCTACCGGCCGAGTGATCGTCGGCTGGCCGTACCTCGGCTGTTGCCCACCGGCGACCACGACCCCGACGCTCTGCTCGACCTGGTCCGCACCGGGGGTCCGCGGATGATTCCGCAGGCCAAGCGGCTGGCTCAGCCGGCGTGGCGGCTGACCCGACGAATGGTCCGGCGAGCCGGTCGTCAGCTGTCGTGACCGGCGGCGGACGCTCACCGGGCCGCCGGCCACCCAGCGGATGGTTGCCCGGTCGGGCCGGGCTGGCGGCGGTGACGGTCGCCCTGGCGGCGGGGGTACTGGCCATCGGCGTGGCCGTACCGATCCTGCGGCACGGTACGGGACCAGCCGACCCGTCGGTCCCACCCGGTGACGGTGGCACCGGCGCGCCGCCCGGTGGTCCGGCGCCCAACGGCCCGCCGCCCGGTGGTCCACCGCCCAACGGCCCGCCGCCGACGACCACCGCGCCAACGGGCGCGACGCATCCGTCCGGGATCGCGCTGCCGCGAGGTGACCTGCCGGGCTGGCGGCAAATCTTCGTCGACGACTTCACCGGGGCAGAACTGAGCGACGACTGGTTCGCCTACTCCGGTCAACCCGACGGCGACCCGGGCGGCTGGTTCGACCCCGGTCACGTCGCGGTCGGCGGCGGAATGCTGACCATCAGCGGCTGGCGGGAAGCCGAGCGGGACAACATCTACGTCACCGGTGGCGTCTCCAACCGGCGGGCGCTGACCCTGACCTACGGGCGCTACGACATCCGCTTCCGGATGGACCAGGGCACCGGGATCGCGTACGCCCTGCTGCTCTGGCCGGGCGACAACGTCTACCCGCCGGAGATCGACATCGCCGAGGACAACGGCAAGGGCCGGGACCGGATGTACGGCGTACTGCACCCGGTCACCGGCGACCCGATCGAGCGCAGTGTTCCCGGTGACTTCACCCGTTGGCACACCGCCGGCCTGGAGTGGACTCCGGACAAGCTGGTCTACACCCTCGACGGCGAGCCGTGGGCGACGCTCACCGGCGACCAGGTGCCGGACGAGCCGATGGCGCTGGCCCTGCAGTCCCAGGCCTGGTACTGCGGCCACACCTGGGAGGCCTGCCCGGACGAGACCACCCCGGACGTGGTCGACCTGCAGGTCGACTGGGTCGCCGTCTACGCCCCGGCGTAGCGGTAGACTGTCACGTCTTCGCCGCGCTGGAACACCGACCAGCCGTCCCGGTCGGCCAGCAGCTGTTCGAGGCGGTCCAGCGAGCCGGCCGGGAAGTAGCCGAAGTAGTCGGCCTGACGCCGCATCCCGTCGCTGATCACCAGGTACGCGGGCTCGCCGGCGAACGATCGCAGGAACTCCTCGATCGCCGGCAGGTGTTCGCCGTCGAGGGACTCACCCCGCAGGCCCGCGCCGACCACCAGGTCCGGTTCGCCGGCCGGGACGTCGGTGTTGAACCCCGGGTACGCCGACGTCAGCCGGCTCGGGAAGTTGGACGTGGCCACCGCGATCGTGGCCCCGGGCTCGGCGGTGGCGTACAACGCACGGGCGGCGGCGACCTCGTCGGAGGTCTGCCGGTCCACCACGAGCTGCCCGTGCCGGCCCTGCACCGTACCCAGGACGAACACGGCGAGTGCGACCGCGAGCGTCACCGCCGCGACCGGACCCAACCAGCCCCGGCGGCCGGCCCGACGCCGGTCCGACTGGTCGACCACGGCCGTGGCGATCAGGTACGCACACCACGGTGCCGAGAACAGGAACACCCGGTAGATCGCCTCGCCGCCGTAGCTCTGCCCGGCGATCAGGACGAACGGCGTGGCCGCCAGCAGCGCCGGCACGACCACGGTGCGCCACCGCCGCCGGTGGGCCAGCACCGCGAGCACGGTCAGCGCCCACACGGTCAGCGCCAACGTCCGGACCACGATCGCCGAGTACGCCTGGCCGGTCGACCCCCAGCCGTCGGCGTTGCCGGCCGCGTTGGCGAAGACGTCGAACCCGTCGAAGACCCCGAACGCCTCCGACACGAAACCGAACCGGGGCAGTAGGTAGCCGAGCACGATCACCGCCATGGCCAGCGGAAGCCAGCGGGGACGGATCAGCCGCAGCGCGGCCAGCACGGCGACCTGGGCCACCACCAGATACGGCGACAGTTGGTGGGCGGCGGTGAGGACCGCCAGCAGGGCCAGCGCCGCCACCGTCGCCCCGACCCGGGCCCGGCGGCCCGACGTACCCGCAACCGCGCCGGTGCCGCTCGGACGCTCCGCCGATCCTGCGGCGACCGGGGTACGGAGCCGAGCCAGCACGAACAGCATGATCCCGAGACTGAGCAGGAAGCCGAACGCCTGCGGGGAAAGGTAATCCTCCTCGACCCAGTTGACCGCGAGGAAGCCGAAGACGGTCAGGTACGCGACCCGGCGGTCACCGGAGAGGGTCCGCGCGATCGCGTACAGCACCAGCGCGGCCGCCAGGTTGAACACGAGCGGGGACCAGTCGGCCAGGGTCGCGGGGCCGGCCGCGCCGGCCGCGCCGAGCTGTGCCGCTCCGGCGAACAGCGCCGGCCACTGCTGGTAGATGTCCTGGGCCGCGCCGACCGGGTTGCCGGCGGCGATGTATTCGATCACCCCGAGGTGCTTGTATGTCCAGGCGTACTGCGGTTGGTCGAGCAGCAGTGGGGTGGTGCCGTGCAGCAGCGCGATCAGCAGCACCAGGTAGCCGGCCGCCGCCAGCCCACGACTCCGTGCGAGCGGCCCGTCGGCGGGTACGGGCGGCTGGTCGGCGTGTGCCGGCAGGCCGGCGACGGCGATGACGAACCCGGTGACGGTGACCGCCACGGCGAGCAGGTACACCGGGTGGATGGTGGCGAGCAGCCCGAAGCCGCCCACCTCGGTCACCTCGGTACGACGTACCGCGATCTGCCACAGCGTCAGGGCGGTGCCGATCATCGCCGCGTGGGCGAGGAGCGTGCGGACGGCTGCGGCGGGCCGTCCCGCCGTCCCGGCCCGCGTACGGCGTACGGTCCGCGCCTGGAGTGCGGCGTCGGTCCGCGCCTGGAGTGCGGCGTCGGTCCGCCCCTGGAGTGCGGCGTCGGTCCGCGCCCGCCGCCGGCCGCGCAGCAGAGCGGACAGGCAGCTGACGGCCACCCCGACCGCCAGCGCGCCGACCAAAGCGCGCGGTTGCCACCAGCCGGCCCACACCGAGACGGTCGCGGCAGCGGCGTATCCGGCCAGACTGACCAGCATGGCCGAGGCCCACCGGAACGATGCCGGACCCACCGAAAGGTGGCTGAACAGGGCGGCACCGGGGCCGAGAGCGGCGAACGCGACGGCTGCGGGTGCCTGCGTCGGGCCGCCGACGGCCAGGCCGATCATGGCGAACACGGACACGATCAGCCCGGTCCAGGCCAGCGTCGCCGAGCCGGATCCGATCCCGGGGACGATGCCGTCGGGCGGGGCGGCGCCGAAACCGGCAGCGGGTCGGATGACGTCGCGACGGGCAGCGGGTCGGATGACGTCGCGACGGGCAGCGGGCGGTGTGGCGGCGGACGGCGTCGCGGCGGGCAGTGTGGCGTCGACCTGGGGGGGACGCAGGGCGAGATCGGTCATCCGGCACTCCCGGTGTCGGTGGTAACGGTCTCGGTCGTGACAGCCCCGGCGGTGACGGTCCCGGACAGGGCGGTACGCGCGGCCCAGTCAGGGGCGTTCGCGGCATTTCCAGTCGCCCGGTACCGCCGGATCAGTCCCGGCAGCAGGGTCAGCCCTACCGCGGCCTGTGTCATAACCAGCGCCGCAGCCGGCGCGATGATTCCGACCCGGGGCAGCCCGTACCAGCTCAACGCCAGGAACGCGACGATCCCCACGGACTGCACCGTCACCACCGGCCACATCCGCTTCTCCATCATCGCGAAGGCGCAGTAGAGCAGCACCATCCCGGTGAAGGGCAGGGACAGCCCGATCAGTCGCAGCGTCGCGGCCCCCTCGGTGGCGTAGTCACCGCCGAGCAACCGCAGCAGCGGCTCAGCCGCCGTACCGAGCACCAGCGCGCCCGGCAGCACCACCGCCGCGACCAGGGCGATCGCCCGGTCGACGTGGGCGCGGGCGGCGCTCGCGTCGCTGGACGCGGTCACCACGAAGGAGGTGACCACGTTCCACAGCAGCGTGCTGGCGGCCACCCCGATCACCCACGGGATGTAGAAGTAGGCGCTGGCGGTGGACCCCAGCACGCCGGCCACCAGCACCGGAGGCAGGAACGCCACCGCATTGGTGAGCAGCCCGTTGACGTACTCGGCGGAGGCGAAGCCGAGCAGCTCGCGCCGGGCCGGGGCGGCCACGGCGGGCGCCGTACGGGTCCGCGCCGGAATGAGCCGACCCAGAATCCACCAGTTGACGCCGAGCATGGTCAGCAGCATCGGCGCGGACCAGGCGATGAGCATGCCGTCGCCGGCGGCCGTGCCGGCGAGCAGCGGCAGCAGCGCCACCTTGGCGGTCGACGCGACCACGTTCTTGGCCGGTACGCCGCCCGCCCGGCGCAGCGCCGTCAGCACGCCGTCGGTGATGAAGAAGATCGCCGTGCCGAGGACGGCGGCGACGAAGAACAGTCGCTGCGCCGACGTCGGGCCGACGATGCCCGTACCCCTACCCAACGCGAGGAAGGCGCCGCTGAGCAGCAGCGACATCGCGGCCGACGCGGCGTAGCCGGTGAGCACCAGCCGCCGGGTGTGCCGACCCGCGCCGGGCAGGAACCGGGCGTACAGGTTGACCAGGTTGAGCTGGGCGAGTCCGGCCAGCAGGGTCATCGCCGACACCGCCGCCGAGGCCCGGCCCACGGTCTCCGGGGGGAACCATCGTGCGGCGACCACCCAGAACACGAAGCCGAGCGCCGCGCTGGCCACGGTCGACGTCATCAGCGCGGCGGCGCTGCGCAGCAGGACCGACGGTCGCCGCTGTCCAGACCGCGTGAGCGCAGCCACCGCGTCCGGCGCGGCGGTGCCGGCGGCGGTCTCGACGGCGGTGGTCATGCCGCGTCCCGCAGGCGACGGCGCAGTCGCCGGTCGGCGAGCCGGCTGCGCAGGTAGGCGATCGGACCGGTGAGCAGGCCGCGCCGGTTGGCGCCGATCAGGTCACGAGGAAAGTCGTCGCGGAGTCCGGCCAACCGGTCCCCGTCGCCGAGGATGTCGCGCAACGCGGTCGGGACCAACCGCAGCAGCGGTCCGAGCAGGCGAGGCTCTCGCAGCAGCAGACTGGTGTAGGCGGCGGTCAGCCCGGTGCCGTAGCCGACCAGCTGCTTGCGGAGTCCGGCCAGGTCGCGGCGATGGTGGTGCCACACCAACGCGCTCGGCTGGTACGCCACCGTACCGCCGGCGACCAGCACCTGCATCAACGCCAGGGTGTCCTCGGAGCCCATCGCCGGGGTGCCGGCACCGAGCGCGGTGTCGAAGCCGCCGACGCGCTCCAGCACGCCGGGCCGGAAGACCATGTTGCCGCCGGCACCGAAGGGCGGCAGCGGGTACAGCGGACTCTGCCGGTGCGCGGTCGCCGGCGAGAAGACGTCCGGCGTGAAGCCCCGACCCTTGCTGTGCCCGCCGTACTGCTCGAACCACAGCTGCGCGTCCGTGACCAGCTCGGCCGGCGCGATCGCACCGGTGACCGCGTCGGAGTGCGGGTGGTCGGCCAACGCGCGGGCGATCTCGGCGAGCCAGTCCGGGTCGGCCACCTCGTCGTCGTCGATCCAGGCGACGATCTCGCCAGCGGTGGCGCGTATCGCCCGGTTGCGGGCGTGCGACAGCCCTGGCCGGGGTTCCCGCACGTAGTCGACGGAGACCGGGCGACCGGCGACGTCGGCGACGACGCGGGCGGTGGCGTCGCTGACCGGGGCGTTGTCCACCACCAGCACCCGGAACCGGGGGTACCGCTGGGCGAGCAGGCTGTCCAGGGTGCGGGCCAGCCCGGCCGGTCGTTCCCGGGTGCAGACGACCACGGTGATGTGCGGCGCGTCGGCGAGGACGTCGGCGCGGCGGGCCAGGTAGCCGGGCTCGGGTCGGGACGCCGGTGGGATCCGCTGGTCGATCGTGGCGGCGAGCTCCGCACCGGTCAGCCCCTGCGGCGGTACGTCGAGCAGCAGCGCGCCGATCGGTTGGGTGAACTGGCGTACCAGCAGCCAGGCGCGTTCCACCCGACGACCGGCCGGGTCGAATCCGGCGATATCGGGTAGCGTGCCGGTGACGTCCAGGTCGACGACGGTGGCCGGGATCCGGTCGGTGGCCGACGACCGTCCGGGCTCGGACGGGATCTGTCCAGCGGTAGCGGACGGGACGGCGGCTGAGAAACGCGAATTCATCGGACGGCTCCGATCGATTGGGGGGACGGAGTCGGGACACGGATGGATCCGGTGGGTTCGGCGGCGTCGGCGCGGGGGCGGCTGGCGAGTTCGATCAGCGCCCCGAGCGCCGCCCCGCCCGTACCGGCCAGGATCGCGCCGGCGCGGGCAGCGTGCCGGCGTCTGCCACGGCCGAAAGCCGCCACGGTTTCCCGGCGCAGCGCGTGGGGCAGGGTGCGGCGCAGGTAGTCCTGCTCGGCACCGAGGCTGGGCGCGCCGTCGAGCAACCTGGCCATCATGATCTTGCCGCGTCCTTCGGCGACGCAGCGGCGCAGGAAGTACCGGAAGGTGGCGTTGCGGGCGGGCACGCCGTGGGAGATCACGGCGTGCGGCACGTACCACCACTGGCCGCCGGTCACCATGCTCATCCGCAGGCAGAGTTCGGTGTCCTCGGGTCGCGCCCGATCGCCGACCTTGCCGAAACCGGTGCGGAACCCGCCGGCGGCGAGGAACGCCTCGCGGCGTACCGCCATGCTGGCCGACCAGACGTTGCGCACCGCGCCGGGTCGGTCGGGCTGACCGGCGTAGGAGCCGCCGACGGCCCACCGGAACTCGTCGGGGAACCAGTCCGGCTGGTGCCGTTCCCAGGCGGGTTCGATCGCCCCGCCGGCCCCGATCACCGCCGGCTCGGCGAAGGCGGCGACCAGTCCGGCGAGCCAGCCGGGACGGGCCACGACGTCGTCATCGAGGAAGACGACGAGTTCGCCGTGGGCATGCTCCGCGCCGGTGTTGCGGTTGCCGGAGACCCCTCGCTGGTACGCGTTGGCCAGCACGGTCACCTCGGGTAGTTCCCGCGAGATTCGATCGGCCAGTTCCGGATGATGGTCGACCACCACGATGATCTCGATCGGCCGGAGGTCCTGTCGGCGGACGGAGTCGACGGCGGCGCGCAGGCCGGTGAGTCGCTCGGGGTGGTGGGTCGGCAGGACGACGCTGACGGTGGGCGGGCGCATCGGTCAGCCCTCCCTGATCACGGTCGCGGTCGGTACGGCGGCCTGCTGCCGCTGCTGTCGGCCCGGCCGCAGGCGGTGGTGCCCGAGGCCGCGGCCGAACTCGCTGAGGATGGTGCGCAGCACGCGGGTCCCGTCTCGTACGGTGTCGAGGTTGCTCTCGCCGTGGATGCGCAGGTGTTCCACGCTCGGCACTTCGGCGATCCGCAGCCCTTGGTCGGCGACCCGGATGTTGATCAGCGTTTCGATCTCGAACCCGTCGCCCCAGTGCTTGCGTCCGCCGGACAGTGCCGGTACGCCTGGATCAGGCAGGTCCAGGGCCGGTAGCACCCGGCGCCAGAACGCGTTGTAGCCGTAGCAGAGGTCGGTGAAGCGGGTGCCGAAGAGCAGGTTGACGATTCCGTTGAGGCCCTCGTTGCCGAGTCGCCGCAGCGGGGTGATGTCGTGGCTGTCGCCGCCGGCTCGAAACCGCGAGCCCTTGGCGAAGTCCGCCCCGGCCAGCAGCGCGGCGACGAAGTCGGGGATCTCGGCCGGGTCGGTGGACCCGTCCGCGTCGATCATCACCACGATGTCCCCGGTGGCTGCGGCGAATCCGCAGGCCAGCGCGTTGCCCTTGCCGGTACGGGTCTGCTCGACGACCCTGACGTCGGGTCGGAGTCGGCGGGCCACCTGGACGGTACGGTCGACGGAGCCGCCGTCGACGAGGATCACCTCCGCGATGTCGGCGGGCAGCCGGCCGAAGACGTGCGGTAGGTTCCGTTCCTCGTTGAGCGCGGGGATCACCACGGTGACGGCGGGTGACCGTGCGGGGATGGTCTCGGCCGCTGGCGTCTCGACCACTGGCGCGGCGGACAGGGGGGTGGCGGTGACGGACATGCCGTTCCTCCGGGGGTGACGGTGCGGGGACGGATGGTGGCACGGGGCCGTTCGCGCGCCGCCGGACTGGTCTAGCGGTCCATCACGCATCGTCAACAACCAGATATGACGGTTATTTCGGGCAAAGGCGGATTGAGTGGCGTGGGTCACCGTGGTGTGGGAGGGGTGCGACGGCGATCCCGGCCCGGCGTCCGCCGGGCGGCGGGTCGCGGGCGGCGTACGGCGATGCCCCGGCCCGGAGCGCGGTGGTGAGGCGCTGGTGAGGGCGATCTGCGTCTGTGGGCACGCCCGCGCGGCCCACCTGCATCACCGGCGCGGTACGGACTGCGCGTCGTGCGGTCCGGACGGCTGCGCCCGGTTTCGTCGACGCGGTTGGTGGCCTCTCGGATGGCGGCTGCGCTACCGACCCTGACCTGCCCGGTTCGGCTCTTCGCGACCGTCCTGGTCGACTCCGCCTGGTCACTGGCAGGTTTCCGGATGGTTGCGGTGGGAGCGTTCCCATGACATGATGATGATCGATTGGCGCTGCGGAGCCAGCCAAGCACACCAGGTCGCCGAGGGCAACCGGACACGTCCGGACCGGCGATCGCGTCGCACCGGTCGTCGTTACCTGACGGCGGGTGGCGCACCGACCTCACCACGGTCCCGGCAGTTGATGTCGGTGACCAGAAATTGTCGCGAGGAGAAAACTCCGCATGAATCTGAACCCACTACGCGGCGCTGGGCGCTCGCGGATGCGTCGCGGCCTGTCCGCCGCCGCCGCGGTCGTACTCGGCTCTGGCGTGCTAGTCGTCGCGGCCACCCAGGCCAGCGCCGCAGCCGGGTGTCGCGTCACCTACACGGTCAACCAGTGGAACACCGGCTTCACCGCCAACCTCACGGTCACCAACCTCGGTGACGCGCTCAACGGGTGGAACCTGGAGTGGGACTACTCCGGCAACCAGCGCATCACGCAAGCCTGGAACAGCGAGTTCACTCAGAGCGGCACCCGGGTGACCTTGCGGAACGCGGCCTGGAACGGGTCGCTCGGCACCAACGCCACCGTGAACCCCGGTTTCAACGCGAGCTACTCCGGTACCAACACCGCCCCGACGGTGTTCCGGCTCAACGGGGTCGCCTGCACCGGCCAGATCGTCGGCACCACCCCGCCGGCGACCACGGCTCCGCCGACCACCGCGCCGCCGACCACCGCGCCGCCGACGACGGCGCCGCCGACGACGGCGCCGCCGACGACGGCGCCGCCGACGACGGCGCCTCCGACGTCGCCGCCTCCGACGGGTGGTCCGCGGGTGGACAACCCGTATGTGGGTGCGGATGTGTACGTGAATCCGATCTGGAGTGCGAACGCGGCGGCGGAGCCGGGTGGTAGCCGGATCGCGGACGAGCCGACCGGTGTGTGGTTGGACCGGACGAGCGCTATCTATGGCAACAACAGTCCGACGACGGGTGACATGGGTCTGGCGGATCACCTCGACGAGGCGGTGCGGCAGGACGCGGCGAACGGTGGTCGGCCGTTGGTGTTCCAGGTGGTGATCTACAACCTGCCGGGTCGTGACTGTGCGGCGTTGGCGTCCAACGGTGAGCTCGGTCCGGAGGAGATCGACGTCTATCGGACGGAGTACATCGATCCGATCGCGGAGATCGTGGCGCGGCCGGCGTACGCGGCTCTGCGGATCGTCGCGGTGATCGAGATCGATTCGTTGCCGAACCTGGTGACGAATGTGGGTAGTCGGCCGACGGCTACTCCTGAGTGTGACGTGATGTTGGCCAACGGTAACTACGTCAGTGGTGTGGGGTACGCGGTCGCTCAGCTCGGTGATGTGCCGAATGTGTACAACTACATCGACGCCGGGCACCACGGCTGGATCGGTTGGGACGACAACTTCGGTCCGTCGGCGCAGCTCATCGCGCAGGCCGCCAACGCGTCCGGGGCGTCGCCGTCGGATGTGCACGGGTTCATCACGAACACGGCGAACTACTCGGCGTTGCGGGAGCCGTACATCACGGTGGACTCGACGACGCGTCCGTCGACGTGGATCGACTGGAACATGTACAACGACGAGTTGTCGTTCGCGCAGGCGTTCCGGCAGCGGTTGGTGCAGGCCGGGTTCAACTCGAACATCGGGATGTTGATCGACACGTCGCGTAACGGGTGGGGTGGGCCGGACCGGCCGACCGGTCCGAGCAGCGCCGGGGACGTGAACACCCGGGTGGACGAGTCGCGGATCGACCGTCGGTTCCAGAAGGGCAACTGGTGTAACCAGTCCGGTGCCGGTCTGGGTGAGCGGCCGACCGCCGCGCCGGCCAGTGGTATCGACGCGTACGTGTGGATCAAGCCGCCGGGTGAGTCGGATGGTTCGAGCTCGGAGATCCCGAACGACGAGGGTAAGGGCTTCGACCGGATGTGCGACCCGACGTACACGGGTAACCCGCGGAACAACAACAACATGAGTGGTGCGTTGCCGAACGCGCCGGTTTCTGGTCACTGGTTCTCGGCGCAGTTCCGTGAGCTGATGGCCAACGCGTACCCACCGCTGTCCTGAACAGGGCTGAGTCCGCGACAGCCGCCTGACCAAGGCTGATTCGCACCACCAGCGGGGCCCGATGCCGACGTCCGAGTCGCATCGGGCCCCGCGCCGTTCCGTCGATCAGCGGAGCAGGTGGCGTGGACCCCGATCAGGGAACGGTGCGTTCGATCGCCGCTGGACCGTCGTGTTCGAGTTCTCGGCGCGCCCGGTCGACCTGATCCGCCGTGGCGTCGCCGCCCTTGGCGATCGACAGGTCCTCCGGATCCCACGGCTGGTCGGCACCGGTGCGAATCTGTGGCGGGCCGCCTGCCTCGGCGGGCTGCCGGAAGGCAGGGGCATCGGGTTCCTCGTCCGGCGTGGTCACCAGCGACGGCACCGTGGTGTCGTCCTGAACCGCCGCCGCCACCTCGGGCGTCTCCTCCAGTGGCGGCTGCCCGAGCGCGCTATCCCGGTCCGTCATCGTCGGTCCTCCCGTCGGTGGTCGCTCCCGGCGGCGTACCCGGCGGTGATCCGGATATGCGCCGGACAGCCGTCGGCCCTCGACGCCGGTGCGTCGAGGGCCGGGTGTCCGACAGGTCGAGCAGCGCGATCGGCGCTAGATCGCCAACAGCCGGTCGAGCAGGTCTCGGTATCGCCGGACCACCAGACGCAGCTGCTCGGTGTCGTCCGGGCTGGTGCCGGTCCATCCGTTCAGATCGTCGCGGTGGGCGGTGAGGGCGGCGGTGAGCGCCTCGACCGCCTCGGCCGTGAGTGCCTGGGCCTCACCCGCCGCCGCGTGGGGATCGTCGACGAAGCGCAACTGGACATCCCGCCAGCGGTCCCGGAAGGCGTCGGCCTCGTCGCTGGCGAGGAAGCTGGCCGGCGTCTCGACCGCGACGTCGGTCGGCATGTCCGTCGGCAGGTGGCCGACCACCGGAGCGGTGCGGCCGTCGTCGGCTGTCTCCTCGTCACCGATGTCGGCGTTGGTGTCGGCGTCGGCGACCGCCGGTACGGCACGGCTGTCGTCCGGCAGCGGTCCGTCTCCGTCTCGTACGGTGTCCTCGTCGCGTGGATCGCGCGGCTCGTGCAGTCGCTCGGGGCCGGCCATCGCCGAGGCGGCGACCGCACCGCCGACGGTGGCCGCGCCGAACGCCGTCGGCTGTTCGATCGGCTCACGATGCACCGGTTGGTGCGGATCCGGCTCGACCACGCCCGACACGACCTGCGTCCGGTCCGGGTCGTGCTCGTCGTCGTAGCCGTTCCGCCGGTCGGGATCGTGCTGGTCGGGATTGTGCTGGTCGGGCTGGTCGGGATCGTGCTGGTGGTAGGTGACGACCTCGGTCCGGTCGTCGTGCAGCTGGTCGGGGCGGGCCATGATGGTCTCCTCAGCGGGTCGATGCCTCAGCGGTTGCCTCGGTTCGTGCTTCGGCCGCGGTGCTGGTCGGGGTCGGCTCCGTGCGGACCGGATCCTCGCCGAGCAGGTCGGCGAAGAGCGCGCGATAGCGAACGACCGCTTGGCGCAACTGTTCGGTGCTCGCCTCGCCGCGTTCGTTGGCCAGGTGGATCTCGTGGGCCTCGCGGTACGCGCCCAGGGTGCGGGCGTGCTCGACGGAAAGGTGGGCAATCTGCTCGTCGTAGTTCCCGGTCGGGTAGCCGCGTTCGGCCACCAGCCGGGTGAGCAGTTCGTCCGCGTTGCCGACGGCGGCTGACGGCGCGTCGACGAACTGGGCCTGGACCTCTTCCCACGCGGCCGAGTACCGGGCCCGGGACTCCGGACCGAGCGGGGTCAAGGTCAGCTCGGCGTGGCGGCGTTCCCGCTCCCGCAACTCCCGTTCGGCTGCGCCTCGATTGTCCTGTTCGGCTACGGCGCGGTCGTATTCGGGACCGAACGTGCGGCGAAGGTTGTGGCGGCGCGCGAGGGTCCAGATCACGACGGCCGCCGCGACGACGACGAGCACGACGACGATGGTGACGACGATCTCGGTGGGCGACATGGCGTTCCTCCTTCTCACCCTGGTATTCCCGCCGCGACGTGGTCCTCAATCCAGGTTCGTCACACTTCTTGGCGACGACGGGCGGCAGACCTGACCCATCGGCAGGCAGACGTGACCCACTCCAGATCTCGGGCCGCTCCGCCCGTACCTGTCTGGTGGTGTCCGGTACGGAGTGTGCCCACAATCGACCGCTGGGTATCTCTGGTAGTGCCTGAGCCGTTAATTACGTATCCTTCCGGAGGCGCGGACGCCGCCTGACCGTCGGCTCACGCCGACGATCGGGCCGGCTGCCGCTGTCAGTCCTGCCACATACCGCGCCGGCGAGGTCTGATGAATACCCGCAACTGGTCGATCCGCTCGAAGATCGTTGCGCTGGTCGCTGTGCCGATCGCCGCGTTGCTCGTCCTCTGGATCTTCGCCACCACGCTGACCGTCGGTCCGGCGCTGAGCCTGCTCGGCGCGCAGACCCTGCTCGACGACGTCGGCCGGCCAGGCGAAGCCGTGATCGCCGAAATCCAGCGCGAACGCCGGATCTCTGTGGTGTATCTCTCCCGGCCGGCGCGAGAGCAGGGGAGCCGCGCCGGCGACCTGGCGGCGCTGCGCACTCAGTGGGAGGCCACCGATTCCGCCGTCGCGGAGTTCCGGCGCCGAGCGGCCCCGGACCCCGACGCCACCGACCCGTCGGTACTCGACACCCGGATCGAGCAGACCCTGGCCGAACTGGAGATCCTGCCGACCGGCCGCGGCTTCGTGGAACGCCGTGAGATGGACGCCGCCGGAGCCCTCGGCATGTACAGCGGCTTGGCCGACACCGCGTTCCGGATGTTCGGGGCGCTGGCCGACCTGCCGGACAACGAGCTCAACCGGCAGGCCCGAGCCCTGACCGACATCGGTCTGGCCCGGGAGATCCTGGGCCGGTCGGACGCCCTGCTCGCCGGTGCGTTCGCGGCGGAGGAGTTCACCACCACGCAGCACCGTCAGCTCGCGCAGATCGTCGCCACCCAGCGATTCCTGTTCGACCGGGCGGTAGCGGAACTGCCGGCTTCCGACAGCGGCGGCTTTCACCGGCTGGCCGGTGGCGCGGAGTTCACCGCGTTGCGCCGGATGCAGGAGACGCTGCTCGACGCCGGTGCCGGCACCGATGGTCTGCCGATCGACGAGTCTCGCTGGCGGACCAACTACGAGTCCGTACAGCAGCAGTTGCGCGACTTCGAGCTTCTCGCCGCGGACGCCCTCGCCGAGCGCACCATGCCGACCGCCATCGCCATCCTGGCCAGACTCGCCGCCGCCGGGCTGATCGGTCTCGGTGCGGTGATCGCGTCGCTGGTCATCTCGCTGCGGGTCGGTCGGTCGTTGATCCATCGACTGACCGGCCTGCGGGCCACCGCGCTGGAACTCGCCGGCGAACGGCTGCCCGGCGTGGTGGCCCGACTGCGTCGAGGCGAGGACGTCGACGTCGCGGCCGAGGCGCCACCCCTGGAGTACGGCGCCGACGAGATCGGCCAGGTCGGGCACGCCTTCAGTGAGGTGCAGCGGACGGCGGTCCGGTCGGCGGTCGAGGAAGCGGCCCTGCGGCGCGGGCTCAACGAGACCTTCCTCAACATCGCCCGGCGTAGCCAGGCCCTGCTCCACCGGCAGCTGGCCGTCCTCGACCGGATGGAACGGCGCAGCACCGACCCGGAGGAGCTGGAAGACCTCTTCCGGGTCGACCACATGGCCACCCGGATGCGTCGCCACGCCGAGGACCTCGTCATTCTCGCTGGCGCCACCCCGGGCCGGGGCTGGCGCAACCCGGTACCGGTCGTGGACGTCATCCGGGGAGCGGTTTCGGAGATCGAGGACTACGCCCGGGTGCACGTCACGACGGTCGAGTCGGCGGCGGTCGCCGGGCGGGCCGTCGGCGACGTGATCCATCTGCTCGCCGAGCTGATCGAGAACGCGGCGTCGTTCTCCCCGCCGCAGACCAAGGTCACCGTCATCGGCCAGTCGGTGCCGCACGGGTACGCCATCGAAGTGGAGGACCGTGGCCTCGGGATGAACCCGGAGGCGGTGGAGGAGGCGAACCAGCGACTTGCCCAGCCAGCGGACTTCGACCCGCACAACAGCGCCCGGCTGGGTCTGTTCGTCGTGGCGCAACTCGGCGCCCGCCACGGCGTACGGGTCAACCTGCGGCCGTCGCCGTACGGCGGGATCACCGCCGTCGCGCTGATCCCGGCGGAGCTGATCTCACCAGAGTCCGAGGTGCTGGCGCTGCCGTCGGGACGACCACCGACCGCGTTGACCGCCGTCGCGCCCACCCCGAGCGGGCGTACGGATGGACCGGGTGGCGATCCTGGCGCCACCGATCCGTCCCGTACCGAGCTGTTCGCCGCCCCCTCGACGGTGACCACGACTCCGGCGTCAGGCACACCGGTCGTCCCTGCGGTGCCGGGGATGTCGACGGCCCCGGTCTCAGCGGCACCAGCGGCACCGACCGCACCGCCGGCACGAGCCACGCAGGCCGCACCGGCGGCACCCGCCGGTGCGCAACTGCCGGCCCGTCGCCGGCCCACCACGTTGCCGACGCGACCGACCGGGCCGGCGGAGACCACCGAGGACGGGCTACCGCGTCGGGTCCGGCAGTCCAGCCTGGCACCCCAGCTGCGGCAGGCGCCGGAGCAGTCCGCTGTCGCCCGGCAGCCGGGCCGTGAGGCACCGCAGCGGTCACCACAGGAGGTACGGGCGTTGATGTCCGCGCTGCAAGCCGGGACCGCCCGTGGGCGCCGCGCAGCCGAGGTCACCGGGGAAACCACCCCCGTTTCCCCCGCCGGGGAGGTGCCGCCGGCCCGTGGTACCGCCACCCCGCCGCCGAGTGCCGTGCTACCGCCCCCGGTGGCGACGGACGAGTCCGAGAGGGAGCTGTAGCAGTGCACACGACACGGCATGCGATGAACCTCGACTGGTTGCTCGACGACCTCGTCGAGCGGGTCCCCGCCGCCCAGCAGGCGGTGGTGCTCTCCGCCGATGGTCTGCTGATGGGCTCGTCCCGAGGCCTGACCAAAGAGGGCGCCGAGCACATGTCGGCGATGGCCGCCGGTTTTCAGAGTCTGGCCAAGGGCGCCAGTCGCCACTTCGGGTCCGGTCCGGTCCGGCAGACCGTGGTCGAGATGGAGTCGGCGTACCTGTTCGTCACCGCAGCCGGACACGGCGCGTGCCTGGCGGTGCTCAGCGCCGCCGACGCGGACATCGGTCTCATCGCGTACGAGATGGCGATGCTGGTCACCCGGGTGGGTCAGAACCTCAGCGCCTCCGCCCGCCCGCCCGCGGCGTCATCCGATGCGGGGTGACACGGACGGGCCGCACCACGACTGGCTGGACTCCGACGCCGGTCCGGTGGTCCGCCCGTACACGGTGACCGGTGGTCGGGTTCGCCCGACCGGCACCACCTTCGATCTGCTGGCCTTCGTGGTCGCCGGTCAGCCGGAGGCGGCCGACGGACTCGCCTACCTGCAGCCGGAACATCGCCGGATCCTCGGCCTCGCCCAGCAGCCGGTCTCGGTGGCGGACCTCGCCGCCGACCTGGACCTGGCGCTGGGCGTGGTCCGAGTGCTGCTCGGCGACCTGCTCTCGGCCGGGCTGATCGCCCTTTACGAACCCCCGGCCTCGGCCAATCACCCCCACGACGACATCCTCAAGGCGGTGGTCAATGGACTCCGTGCGCTCTGACCGTTTCCAGCCGAGGCGGCGAATCCCGCTGGCGCTGAAGATCCTCATCGCCGGCGGGTTCGGGGTCGGCAAGACCACCCTCGTCGGCGCGATCAGCGAGATCCGGCCGTTGCAGACCGAGGAGGTGTTGACCAGTGCCAGCCTGGGCACCGACGACACCTCTGGGGTGGAGGCCAAGCGCACCACGACGGTCGCCATGGACTTCGGTCGGATCACCATCAACGAAGACCTGCAGGTCTACCTGTTCGGCACCCCGGGCCAGGACCGCTTCTGGTTTCTCTGGGACGAGCTGGCGTTCGGCGCGCTCGGCGCGGTGGTGCTGGCCGACACCCGCCGGCTGGCCGACTGCTTCCCGTCGGTCGACTACTTCGAGCAGCGGGGCACCCCGTTCGTCGTCGGGGTCAACTGCTTCGAAGGTGCCCAGCACTTCAGTCCCGACTCGGTACGCCAGGCGCTCGATCTCGACCCGGATGTCCCGGTCGTGCTCTGCGACGCGCGTAATCGCCACTCGGGTAAGCAGGTACTGATCGAGTTGGTGGAGCATGTCGCGTACCGGCGCGGTCAACCGGTCCCGACCGGCTGACCGGGCGCGGTCCGCGTCGGTCCGCGTCGGCCCGCGTCGGCCCGACGAGCAGGATCAGGCCGACTCGACAACCAGGATCAGGCCGACTCGACGATGATCACGTCGAGTCGGCGCGGCCCGTGGACGCCTTCCACCCGGTTCAGTTCGATGTCGCTGGTGGCGGAAGGGCCGGAGATCAGGGTCAGCGGCCGGGTCGGATCGGTGATCCGGGCCAACGCCTCGGGAAGTCCGGTCACCACCTGGTCGGCGCCGACCACGCAGACGTGATGGTCGGGGACCAGGGTGAGCCGGCGTGGACCCTGCGTCGGCCCGGCGTCGAGGATCACCGTCCCGGTCTGGCCGACCGCGACGGCGCAGCCGGTCACGACAGCCAGCCCTGGGCGGTCCAGTTCGGTGACCGTCAGTGGGACCGGGGCGTCGTCGCGCCGTACCTCGCCGGTGTAGTCGGTGAGCCAACCGGTCGGCAGATCGGCCGGTGCCGCGATCCGGGGAACGTCGGCCAGCACGGTGGCGAGTACCGGGGCCAGCTCGGCGCGGCCGCACCGGCGCACCGTCGCGCGGTAGTCGACCAGCCGATCGACCAGCAACGCGACCGGATCCGCGCCGCTGGCGGCACTGGCCGTCAGGTAGTCGCGGGGGACCGGCACCGGCCGCTGGTCGCGGACCGCCCGTAGCCGGCTCAGGATCTCGTCGCGCGCCTCGCTCATCGCGGTACCTTCCCGCCGTCGTCCGGTGGTGCCGCGTCGTCCGGTGGTGCCGCGTCGTCCGGTGGTGCCGCGTCGTCCGGTGGTGCCGGCGGGCGGCTGCCGTCGTCTGGTGGTGTCGGCTGCTGGTCTTGGGGCGGCCGGCTCAGCCACCAGTCCCGGAAGCTCTGCCGGGCTGGCAGCGGGGCGTCCCGGCTGGCGGTCCAGGCGTCCAGCGGCCAGGGCAGCCGACGGATCGCCGTGCGTCGACCGCCGGCCAGGCGTAGCGGCGCGCCGATCCGCCGGGCCGCCCGCAGCGCGGCTGTGTAGCGGCGCCGGTCCCGCAGCACCCAGGACATGGCCCGCATCGCGGTGCGTCGCGCCGAGGGCCGGCTCCGTACGGCGTCCACGCCCCGCTGGCGCAGGTGCACCAGCACCTCGGGAATGTCGATGCGGACCGGGCAGGCGTCGAAGCAGGCCCCGCAGAGGGTCGACGCGTACGGCAGGGTCCGGTTGGCCCCGGCGTCGGGGCCGGTGAGCTGCGGGGACAGGATCGCCCCGATCGGGCCGGGGTAGACCGACCCGTACGCGTGGCCGCCGACCCGTTCGTAGACCGGGCACACGTTGAGGCACGCGGAGCAGCGGATGCAGCGCAAGGCCTGACGGCCGACCGGGTCGGCCAGGGTGTCGGCGCGGCCGTTGTCGAGCAGCACGACGTGCACCTCACGCGGCCCGTCGCCGGGGGTCACCCCGGTCCACATCGAGGTGTACGGGTTCATCCGTTCGCCGGTCGACGAGCGTGGCAGCAGTTGGAGGAACACCTCCAGGTCTCGGAAGGTGGGCACGATCTTCTCGACGCCGACCACCGAGATCAGGGTCTGCGGCAAGGTCAGACACATCCGGCCGTTGCCTTCGGATTCGACCACCACCAGGGTGCCGGTCTCGGCGACGGCGAAGTTCGCCCCGGAGATCGCCACCGTGGCGGAGAGGAACCGTTGCCGCAGGTGCCGGCGGGCCGCTTCGGCCAAGGCCGGCGGGTCGTCGGTGAGGGTGGACGGGTCGATTCCGGGCATCCGTCGGGCGAAGATGTCCCGGATCTGGCTGCGGTTGTAGTGGATGGCCGGCACCAGGATGTGCGACGGGGTGTCGTCGGCCAGCTGCACGATGAGCTCGGCGAGGTCGGTCTCGACCGCCTCGACGCCGGCTGCGGCCAGTGCTTCGTTGAGCCCGATCTCCTGGGTCGCCATCGACTTGACCTTGACCACCTGGTCGGCACCGGCCCGCCGGACCAGTTCGGTCACCACCTGGTTGGCCTCGGTCGCGTCCCGGGCCCAGTGCACCCGCGCGCCGGCGGTGGTGGCGGCGGCCTCGAAGCGTTCCAACAGTTCGGGCAGTCGGGCCAGCACGTCGTCCTTGATCGCCGCCCCGGCGGCCCGCAGCGCTTCCCAGTCCGGCACCTCCGCGACGACCCGTTCCCGCTTGTCGCGGATGGTACGGGTGGCGCGGTGCAGGTTCGCCCGGAGTTGGGCGTCGTCGAGTTCGCGGGCGGCTGCGGTGGGGAACGGTAGCCGCGTCACGATGTTGCCGGTTCCGGTCATGGCCCCTCCGTGGCGGTGCTGTCCAGGATCTGCGCGTAGTGGACGACCTGGACCGGGGAGCCTCGACGGGACAGTCCGCCGCCGATGTGCGCCAGGCAGGAGTTGTCGGCTGCGGCCAGATATCGGGCGCCGGTGTCGGTGACGGCCTGGCACTTGTCGGCCGTCATCGCCGCCGACACCGCCGCGTTGGTCACCGCGAAGGTCCCGCCGAATCCGCAGCACTCTCGCTGGTCGGGCAGCTCGATCAGGTCGAGTCCGCGGACCGCGCGCAGCAGCCGCAGCGGGCGGTCGCCGAGCCGCAGCATCCGCATCCCGTGACAGGTCGGGTGGTAGGTGACCTGGTGTGGGAAGTACGCCCCGACGTCGGTCACCCCGAGCACGTCGACCAGCAGCTCGGACAGCTCGTACACCCGGGGTGTCAGCCGGCGCACGGCGGTGGCCAGCGCCGCGTCGCCGGCCGCCAGTCGCGGGTACGTCTCCCGGACCATCGCCACACAGGAGCCGGAGGGCGCCACCACCACCGGGTGGTCCTCGAACGCCTCGACGAAGGCGCGGACCAGGGGCATCGCCTCGGTACGGTAGCCGCTGTTGCCGTGCATCTGGCCGCAGCAGGTCTGCCCGAGCGGGAACTCGACGGTGTGCCCCAGCCGTTCCAGCAGGCGGACCACGGCCTGCCCGGTGCCGGGGAAGAGCAGGTCGTTGACGCAGGTCACGAAGAGAGCGATCCGCATGTCACGCCTGCCGGAAGTGGGGCAGGTGGCGGGCCCGGGCGGCGAGCAGGTGGTCGCGTACCGCGTCGGCCGCCCGGTCCGGGTCGCCGGCGGCGACGGCGTCGACGATCCGGTGGTGTTCGGCTTCGCTGGTCTGGTAGTGGGTGGTGGGGAAATGCAGCCGGAACAGGTGCAGGTGCGGGCGGAGCCGGACGACCGCGTCGTGCAGCATCCGGTTGCCGGATTCCTCGGCCAGCAGGTGGTGGAACCGGGCATCCTGGGCGGTGAAGGCGGCGATGCTCGCGTACCCCTGGGTGTCCGGCACCGGGCCGGGCAGGTCGGCCGCGTCGCGCAGCCGGTCGATGTCGATCTCGCGGCGCCGGTCGGCGGCCCGGCGCGCGGCGGCGCTCTCCAGGATCAGCCGCATGTCGACGAGTTCGTCGAACTCGTCGCGGGTAAGCAGTCCGGTGGCGGTGTAGCCGACCAGCGGACGTTTGCGGACCAGGCCGTCGGCTTCGAGGCGGGCGAGGGCCTCCCGGACCGGGGTGGGGGAGACCCGCAGTTCGCGGGCGAGGGCGTCGATGTTGATCCGGGCGCCGGGCGCGACGACGTGATCCATCACCTGGGCACGGACGGCTTCGTACACCTCGTCGGTGAGGGTGAGTCGACGGGCGGGCCGCACGCGTACTCCTCGTGGTTGGCCGGCAACCAGCCGGGGTAGATCAAAGATCCTATAGGATCGTCGGCGGGTGGAGAAGAGAGGAATTCGGGTGAACGTGGATCGATCATCGTCGGTGACGACCGTCTACCTCGGCTGCTACACGGCCGACGGTGACGGGCGCGGCGCCGGCATCATGCGGGCCCGCCGGGATCCGGCGACCGGATGGCTGGAGCCGCCGACCGTGGTGGCGCGGACGGCGTCCCCGTCGTTTCTCGCCCGCCACCCACGCCAACGGGTCCTGTACGCCGTCAGCGAGGTCGAGCAGGGCGCGGTGGGAGCCTGGTCCGTGGACGACGAGGGCGAACTGCATCCGCTCGGTAGCCAGGACACCGGCGGGTCGAGCCCGTGCCACCTGGCGGTCGCCGGCACCGGGGGCCATCTGGTCAGCGCCAACTACGGCAGCGGCGGCGTCGCGGTGCATCCGCTGACCGACACCGGAGCCGTCGAGCCCCGTAGCGACCTGCGGCAGCACACCGGCTCCGGGCCTGACTCCGGACGGCAGGAGGGGCCGCACGCGCACATGGTGTCGCCGGATCCGGGAGGACCGGGACTGTACGTCGTGGACCTGGGAGCGGATGCCGTGCACCGCTACCTGCTCGATCCGGCCACCGGCACGCTGGCGGAACCCGACCCGGCGTCGCCTACCCGGCCTGGCGGTGGCCCACGCCACCTCGCCCGGCACCCGGCCGGCGGGCACGCCTACCTGGTCGGCGAGTTGGACGCGTCGGTCACGGCGTACGAGATCGACGGGACCGGCGGCCTGGTCGAGCGCGAGCGGGTCGCGGCGAGCGCCGAGCATGGGCCGGTGCAGCCTTCGGAGATCGCGGTACGGCCGGACGGGCGTTTCCTGTACGTGGCAAACCGTGGCGTCGACACGATCGCGGTGTTCGATCTCGCCGACGCCGCCGCCCCTCGGTACGTGGCCGAGGTGTCCACCGGTGGTCGGTGGCCCCGGCATTTCGCTGTGATCGGGCCGCACCTCTATGTAGCTAACGAGCGTTCAGATTCGATTGGCGTCTATGTGATTGACGATTCCAGTGGTGTTCCGGTTGCGCTCGGTGATTCGGTGCCGGTCCTGACCCCCACGTGCGTGTTGCCTGTTCCCTGGTGACCCAAGGTCGATCGGGTGGTGCGCCACCGGCCGGGTGTTTCTGGAGGTCATGGCCGAGTTGCCGGTTTCGCGGCACTAACGGAAGTGGCGTCACTACCGCAAGTCACTAAACGGTCCGCCAGTGTTTCTGCTCCGTAACTATCGTCCGAACGTACCTACCACCCTGGCCTGCGGATCCGGAGTATGGGACCGTGCCAGGCCGCCATCGGATGCGAAGTAAGGTCAGCGGAACAGGCGCCATCGCGGCCGTGATGGCGCTTGTCGTCGTTGCCGCCGGAGGATGGCTGGGCTATCAGCGATTCGCCGGATCGTCGTGCTCTGGTGAACTGCCCCTGACGCTGTCCGCCGCGCCCGAGGTCGCGCCGGCCCTGCGGGCCGCCGCCGACCAGTGGCGTACCGACGGCGGTGCGGTCGGTGACACCTGCGTGGCGATCGAGATCACCGCCACCGATCCGGTCGACGTCGCGGCCGTGGTCGCCGGTCAGCACGGCGTCGCCCTGGCCGGCGTCGGGCAAGCCAGCGGTACGGCGGTCGCGCCCGACGTGTGGGTGCCGGACTCGTCCACCTGGCTGCTGCGGCTCGGCTCGTTGGCTCCGGGATTCACCCCCGCCAACACCGAGTCGGTGGCGCGCAGCCCCGTCGTGGTCGCCATGCCGGAGCCGCTGGCCGCCGGTCTCGGCTGGCCCAACCAGCAGCTCACCTGGACCGATCTGTTGCAGCAGATCACCACCGGCACCGACCTGCGGACCGGGATCGTCGAACCCACCCGGGACGCCGCCGGGCTCGCCGGTCTGCTCGCGCTCGCCGCGGCCGCCGGTGAGGCGGGGGAGAACGCGCAGCAGGCGACCACCGCCGCGCTGCGGACCCTCGCCACCGGCCGGTCCGCGCTCCGCGACGACCTGCTGGCCCGCTTCCCCCGGTCGGCCGATCCGGCCTCGATCGCCTCCTCGCTCGGTGCCGCCGCGCTGTCCGAGGAGGACGTCATCGAGTACAACGCGACCCAGCCACCTATCGCGCTGGCCGCGCTCTACCTGGACCCGGCGCCGATGTCGCTCGACTACCCGTACGCGGTGCTGCCCGGCGCCGACCCGGCGACCGCCGCCGCCGCGTCCGGCTTCTTCGACGTCCTGCGCGGTGCCCTGTTCCGCGACCGCCTCGGCGACCAGGGTCTGCGGTCGCCGGACGGCACCTGGGGCGCCGGATTCGTCGCGCCCCAGGGAGCGCCGAGCCCGGCCGGAACGGCCCCGGTCACGACCGCGCCTGGCGATGCTGGCGGTACGGCGGCGGGTGGGCTCGACCCGGTGGTGATCGACCGGGCGCTCGCCACCTGGACCGCGGTGACCCTGCCCGCCCGGATGTTGGCGGTGATCGACGTCTCGGGTTCGATGCTGCAGCCCGTACCGACGGCCAACGACGCCAGCCGGGCCGACGTGACCAGGGAAGCCGCCCGCCGGGGCATGGCGCTGTTCGACGACTCCTGGGCGCTCGGGCTGTGGATCTTCTCCACCGAGCTGCAGGGCACCCAGGACTGGCGGGAGCTGGTGCCGATCGGGCCGTTGAGCAGCCAGCGGGCCGTTCTCGAGGCAGCCCTGCCGCAGGTCGTGCCGAAGCGCAACGGCAACACCGGCTTGTTCGACACCACCCTCGCCGCGTACCTCGCGGTGCAGGAAGACTGGGCACCCGGGCGTGTCAACTCGGTGGTGGTTTTCACTGATGGTAGGAACGAGGACGACAACGGGTTGACCAGGGATCAGCTGCTCGCACAGTTGGCCGACGCGGCCGACCCGCAGCGACCGATCCAGGTCATCTTCATCGGAATCGGCGACGAGGTCAGTCAGGAGGAACTGGAGTCGATCACCAATACCACGGGTGGAGGTGTCTTCGTGACGGAGGATCCGGCCAACATCGGCGACATCCTCCTCAAGGCGATCGCGCTTCGGCCGACTGTGGTCCGCTGATCGTCGACATGACACTCCGCTGACTAGACAATCGGGAGACCAAGTGGGCGATTTGATGAACTTCCTCCCAATTGATTCTCACTCAGGGTTGTGAAGTGGCTCCATATTGTACTTCTGATGTGGAGATCAACTGGTCTTGTGACAGTAATCTGTCGCTAGCTTCGGCCGTACCATCAGGTGCGCCAAGATATCGGGGTGCCCTGGCACCGCCGGTACCAACGACGGGCCAGCCAGGTGCCCGGGGGGACGCGTCGACTCGAGCGAGCTGGGGAGGGCTAGTGACGTCGGCGACACTGGTCAATGCTGTGGTGGTGCAACCGGACTCCACTCCGGAGGCACCAATCACAGTCCTGCACGCGCGTCAGCGTGCCTACATTCGGGCGATCGCCGCCCTCGACTTCTGCATCCTCAGTGTTGCAGTCCTAGCCGGCTACCTGGTGCGTTTCGGTACCGACCAGGCCACCGGCGCAGATCTGCCGTACGTGCTGGTGACACCGTTGCTGATGGTGGCCTGGCTGGGGTCGCTGAAGCTGTTGCGATGCTACGACGACCGGGTGCTCGGCTACGGCGCCGACGAGTACCGGCGGGTGATCACCGCCAGCCTGCGACTCGCCGGCACCGTGGCGATCATCGGGTACGTCGCCAGCGTCGAGATCAGCCGTGGCTACCTGGCGGTGGCCCTGTCGGTCGGCACGGTCGGCTTGGTCGCCGGCCGGTTCGGGGCCCGCAAGTACCTGCACCGACGCCGGGCACAGGGCAGCGGCTGGTTTCGCCGGGTCCTGGTGGTCGGCGACACCCCGCACGTACTCGAGCTGGTGCACACGTTGCGCCGTGAGCCGTACGCCGGATACCAGGTGGTCGGTGCCTGCATACCCGACGCACTGCTGGCCCCGGTGCCGCAGCGACTCGGCGACGTACCGGTGGCCGGATCGTTCCGCAACATCCCGGACGCCGCCAAGGCGACCGGGGCGGACACCGTCGCGGTCACCGCCTCCGGGGAACTGACCGCCACCCGGCTCCGCCGGCTCGGCTGGCAACTGGAGGGCACGGGTGTCGATCTGGTGCTCGCCCCGGCGTTGACCGACGTCGCCGGCCCGCGCATCCACACCCGGCCGGTGGCCGGACTGCCGCTGATCCACGTGGAGGCTCCGGAGTTCCGGGGAACGCGCAAGCTCGTCAAGGGCTTCGTCGACCGGTCCATCTCACTGCTCGCGCTCACGCTCGCGTTCCCGGTGCTGGCGCTGCTCGCGCTGGCCATCAAGCTGGACAGCCGAGGACCGGTGATCTTCAAGCAGGTCCGGGTCGGTCAGGGCGGCGAGGAGTTCCACGTCTTCAAGTTCCGGACGATGGTGGTCAACGCCGATGCCCTGCTGGCCGAGTTGGCGGCCAAGAACGAAACCGACGGTCTGATGTTCAAGATGCGCGACGACCCCCGGATCACCCGGGTCGGCAGGTTCCTGCGCAAGTACTCGCTCGATGAACTGCCGCAGCTGGCGAACGTGTTGTTTGGACACATGAGCCTGGTCGGTCCCCGACCGCCGCTGCCCAGCGAGGTGGCCCGCTACGACGGCGACGTCGCCCGGCGGCTGCTGGTCAAGCCGGGAATGACCGGTCTGTGGCAGGTCAGCGGCCGGTCGGACCTCTCCTGGGAGGACGGCATCCGTCTCGACCTCTACTACGTGGAGAACTGGTCGCTCGCCAGTGACCTGACGATCCTGTGGAAGACCTTCGGCGCGGTGGTCAACGGCCGGGGGGCTTACTGATCGCGAGTTGGCCGGCCGCCGGGCGGCCAAGCCGTCGGGGTCGTCGGGTTGTCGGTCATCGGGAGCCCAGCCAGTACGCCGGGTGGTCGCGTACCGCCCGGACCACCGATCCGGCGGCACCGGTGACCGCGGCCTCGGCGCCGAGCACTGACTCCCGTACGGTCACCGGTGACCAGCCGGCGGTGAGCACCCGCCGGCTGATCTCCGCCGACACTCCCGGTGCCAGCCACCGGGCCAGCGGCGCGTAGATCCCACCCAGCACCACGGTCTGCACGTCGAGCAGGTTGACCACCCCGGCGAGCACCACCCCGAGCGCCGTCGCCGCCTCGGCGAGCGCCCGGTGCACCGCCGGATCACCGGCGGTGGCCTGCCCTTCGACCATGCGCAGCGCCGTCGCCGCCGACCCCCCGGAACCGCCGCGACCGGCCGCGCGCAACAAGGCCTCCTGGCCGGCGTATTGCTCGAGACAACCCTGCGCGCCGCACCGGCAGGCCGGCCCGTCGGGGCGGACCGCCATGTGGCCGAGTTCTCCGCTCCAGCCCCGTGCGCCCCGGAACAGTTGGCCGTCGATGACGATCCCTGCTCCGACGCCGATCTCGCCGGAGACGTAGACGAAGTCGGTGAGATCGTCGGAGCGGGCGTGGAGTTCGCCGAGCGCGGCGAGGTTGGCTTCGTTGTCGACCGTCAGCGGGGCACCGGCCAGTTCGGGCAGCGTCGAGAGCACCGTCGGGATGTCGATGTCCTGCCAGCCCAGGTTGGGTGCCAGCCGGACGGTGCCGGCCCGGGTCACCAACCCGGGTACGGCCACCGCCGCGCCGGCCAGGGACAGGCCGGCGACCTCGGGTGCGGTGGTGACCGTCTGGGCGAGTCGGGCGAGTCGGGCGAGTACCCGCTCCGGTGCGTCGGGTCGCTGATCGGCACGGAGTACGGCCCGGTGCCGGACCGCCCCGGTCAGGTCGACCACGCAGGCGGCCAGGTAATCGACGTTGATCTCCAGCCCGAGGCCGGCGGGGCCGTCGTCGGCGAGGACCAGACCGGTCGCCGGGCGACCGGCTCCGCTGCGGGGCAGCGGGTCCACCTCGGTGAGCAGCCGGCCGACGATGAGCTCGTCGACGAGCGCCGACACGGTGGCCCTGGTCAAGCCGGTCGCGGCGGAGACGTCCGCCCGCGACGGTGGCCGGTGGGCGGCCGCCACCTGCCGCATCACCAGACCCAGGTGGTGTTCCCGCAGACCGGCCTGGCGCAGTGGGCGTCCGGACCGCTGCGCCGGCCCGCCGCCGGGTTGCTGGGCTGGCCCGCCGCCGGGTTGCCGGGCTGGGCCGCCGATGCGCCCGTCCGGGGTGCCAGGGTGCGGTTCGGGGGCGCTGTCGGGTCGAGCCGGACTGCGGGTCGACCCGGACCTGGCAGAACTGGGATCAGCGGCGGGCATGCTCTTGACAATGCCATAACCGAGGAAAATAATTCAATGACTAAACAAATCGACCGTGTTACGTGGAGGTCACCATGGCAGTCCAGCCCACTCCGGCTGACAAGTTCTCCTTCGGCCTCTGGACGATCGGGTGGCAGGCCCGCGACCAGTTCGGCGACGCCAGCCGAGGGCCACTCGACGCGGTCGAGGCGGTCCACAAGCTCGCTGAGCTGGGAGCGTATGGCATCACGTTCCACGACGACGACCTGATCCCGTTCGGCGCCGACGCGGCCAGCCGCGACCAGCACATCGCCCGGTTCCGCAAGGCCCTCGAGGAGACCGGCCTGGTGGTGCCGATGGTCACCACCAACCTCTTCGGCCACCCGATCTTCAAGGACGGCGGCTTCACCAGCAACGACCGCTCCATCCGGCGGTACGCGCTGCGCAAGGTGCTGCGCAACATCGACCTCGCCGCCGAGCTCGGCGCGAAGACCTTCGTCATGTGGGGCGGCCGGGAAGGCTCCGAGTACGACCACGCCAAGGACATCCGGGCCGCGCTCGACCGCTACCGGGAGGCCGTCGACCTGCTCGGCCAGTACGTCCTCGACCGCGGCTACGACCTGCGCTTCGCCATCGAGCCCAAGCCCAACGAGCCGCGCGGCGACATCCTGCTGCCCACCGTCGGCCACGCCCTCGCCTTCATCTCCAGCCTCGCCCACCCGGAGCTGGTCGGCCTCAACCCCGAGGTCGGCCACGAGCAGATGGCCGGGCTCAACTTCACCCACGGCATCGCCCAGGCCCTGTGGCACGGCAAGCTGTTCCACATCGACCTCAACGGCCAGCGCGGCGTCAAGTTCGACCAGGACCTGGTCTTCGGCCACGGCGACCTGCTCAACGGGTTCTCCCTGGTCGACCTGCTGGAAAACGGTGGCCCCGACGGCAGCCCCGCCTACGACGGCCCCCGGCACTTCGACTACAAGCCGTCGCGCACCGAGGACTACACCGGCGTCTGGGCCTCGGCCGCCGCCAACATGCGCACGTACCTGCTGCTCAAGGAGCGGGCGGCGGCGTTCCGGGCCGACCCCGAGGTGCAGGAGGCTCTGGCCGCCAGCAAGGTCCCGGACCTGGCCGTGCCCACCCTCAGCCCGGGGGAGACCTACACCGATCTGCTCGCCGACCGGGCCAGTTTCGAGGACTTCGACCCGGAGGCCGTCGCCGAGCAGGGCTTCCACTTCGTACGGCTGAACCAGCTCGCCGTCGAGCACCTGCTCGGCGCCCGGTCCTGACCATCCGCTGACCCCTGCCTGACCGCGCCGCCTGCCTACCCCGCCCGATCCTCCTGGAGGCCCAGCCGTGACCCTCGTCGCCGGTGTCGACTCGTCGACCCAGTCGTGCAAGGTGGTGATCCGCGACGCGGACACCGGGAAGCTGGTCCGTGAGGGCCGGGCGGGGCATCCCGACGGCACCGAGGTGCATCCGGACGCCTGGTGGGCGGCGCTGCGACAGGCCGTCGACGCGGCCGGCGGGTTGGACGACGTGTCCGCTGCCGCGGTCGCCGGTCAGCAGCACGGCATGGTCTGCCTGGACGAAGCCGGCCAGGTGGTCCGGCCGGCCCTGCTGTGGAACGACACCCGCTCGGCCGGTGCCGCCACCGAACTGGTCGACGAGTTCGGTGGCGGGCTCGTCGGCCGGCATGCCTGGGCCGACGCGGTCGGCCTGGTGCCGGTGGCCAGCTTCACCATCACCAAACTGCGCTGGCTGGCCCGACACGAGCCGGCCGCCGCCGACCGTACGGCCGCCGTCTGCCTGCCGCACGACTGGCTGACCTGGCGGCTGGCCGGCACCGGCGACCTCGCCGCGCTGCGCACCGACCGCAGTGACGCCAGCGGCACCGGCTACTGGTCGGCCGCGACCGGCCAGTACCGGCCGGATCTGCTCGAACACGCCTTCGGTCGGACGCCGCTGGTGCCGACAGTGCTCGGCCCCACCGACCTGGCCGGCGCGCTGCGCTCCGGCGCCCCGCTCGGCCCCGGCGCCGGCGACAACGCCGCCGCCGCGCTCGGCGTCGGTGCCCGCCCCGGCGACGTCATCGTGTCTATCGGCACCTCCGGCACCGTGTTCAGCGTCGCCGACACCCCGGCCGCCGACCCCAGCGGTACGGTCGCCGGCTTCGCCGACACCACCGGCCGGTTCCTGCCGCTGGTCGCCACCCTCAACGCGGCGCGGATCCTCGACGCCACCGCCGCGCTGCTCGGCGTCGACCACGCCCGGCTCGCCGAGTTGGCGCTCGGCGCACCGGCCGGCGCCGACGGACTGGTCCTGGTCCCGTACTTCGAGGGCGAACGCACCCCGAACCGCCCGGACGCCAGCGCCGCCCTGCATGGGATGACCCTGGCCAACACCACTCCGGCGCATCTGGCCCGGGCCGCCGTCGAAGGGCTGCTCTGCGCGCTCGCAGACGGTCTCGACGCGATCGTCGCCCAGGGTGCGGCCATCAACCGGGTCATCCTGGTCGGTGGTGGGGCGCGGTCTCTGGCGGTACGCCGGATTGCCCCCGAGGTGTTCGGCTGCCCGGTGCTGGTACCGCCGCCGGGAGAGTATGTCGCCGACGGCGCGGCCCGGCAGGCCGCCTGGCTGGCGGTGGGCACCCCGGACGCGCCCGACTGGACCCCGGCCGACACCGAGGAGTACACCGCCGATCCGGTGCCTGCCATCCGGGCCCGGTACGCCGACGCCCGCGACCACGTCCTGAACCGGGCCACCGCCGGCTAACCCGGCTGTACTCCGCTGTCTGACGGTCCTGTTGTCCCGACCGGCGTGGTCGTCGTCGATCCAGGACGGTCACCGTCCGTCGTGTTGTCGAGGTCCTCGACGGATGGTTCGCTGATCGGCAGGTTGCAGGTAGCTCGAATCCGGCTTTCGGATCGCGTCAGAGCCGTATTGCGTGAATGACGTTGGCCACGGTGAGGATCAACCCGATGATTGCTGTGACGACGGCCCAGCCCCGCAAGGGCACGAAGTAGAGGCTGCCGGCCGACCCCTCGTCATCGTCGTCCACCAGCCCTGCCAGCCACCACAGCACCGGGGCATCATCCATCATCGACGTTCCGACCTGAAGACCCCTACCAATTAGCGTCGTCAGGGTCCACGGTGATCATGGTGATTGTGCGTGGCGCTTCGCCGGCAGTGGATCTCAGCTATCCGAGGGCCGCAGGATCGCCGCGAACGTGTCGCGGATCAACTCGTCCGTCGGGGCGTCCAGGCCGAGTTTCGTCAGACCACCGGTGAGACGCAAGGTCGTCAGGCCGTGGACGGTGCACCAGATGGTGCGAGCCAGCGCGGTGGCGGACTGACCGTCGGGCAGGAAACCTGCCTGCTGTGCCTCGGCCACCGCGTCGACCAGGGGCGCGAAGGTGTCAGGCCGTACCTCGGCCCAGGACCAGTACCGGAACATCATGCCGAAGATCGCGTCGTTCTCCTCGGCGAAGCGCAGGTACGCGGCGACCAGGCGGATGATCCGGTCGGCGGGGTCGGTGGCCTGTGCGGCGGCGGCGCGCTGGGCGGCACCGAACGCGTCGTACCCCTCGTCGCGCAGCGCGGACAGCAGCGCCTCGCGGTCGGCGAAGTGCCGGTACGGCGCTGCGGAGCTGACGCCGACCCGCCGGGCCAGCTCGTTGAGGCTGAAGCCCTCCGCTCCGCGCTCGGCCAACAGCTCCCGGGCACCGGCGAGCAGCGCATCGCGTAGCGCTCCGTGGTGGTACGTCCGGCGAGTGGCCCCAGCTGCCATGTTGACGACATTAACATCAGGCCGTATGTTGACGTCACTTACATTGTGAATGGCACTTACATACTCGCCAGGGGGCGGTCATGAGCGACACGGCAGTGATGGCGTCACCACCGGTGCGGACAACCAGCAGAAGACCGGTACGGCGGTCCCGCACCGGCTGGACGGCGGTGCTGCTCACCTCGCTCGCGATCGGCGGGTTCTCGTTGTACACCTACGCCAGCGCCGACCTGCGCGCCCTCGCCGACGACGGTGCCGGGCTGGCCGGCACCTACGTGGACGCGCCGCTGCCGGTCCGGTGGGCCTTCTACGTCCACGTCGCCCTCGGGTCGCTCGCGTTGCTGCTCGGGCCGTGGCAGTTCTCCCAGCGGCTGCGCCGCCGCTGGCCGTTAGCTCACCGCTCGGTCGGTGTGGCGTACCTGCTCACCGTCGGCGTCGCGGCGGTGTGTGCGCTGGTGATGCTGCCGTTCAACCACGCCCGGATAGTCGGCTTCTTCGGGTTCGGTGCGGTCGCGGTGCTGTGGGCGTACACGGCGTGGCGCGGCTTCGACACCGCGCGGCGGCGGGACCTGCGCCAGCACCAGGCCTGGATGATCCGCAACTACGCGTTGACGTTCGCCGCTGTGACCCTGCGCTCGTGGGTCGGCGTCCTCATCGTCGTACAGTTGCCGTTCGCCGGACCGGACACGGACCCGGACCTGCTGTTCGAGACCGCCTACGCCGCCGTGCCGTTCCTGTCCTGGTTGCCCAACGTGATCGTCGCCGAGTGGCTGATCCGCCGACGCGACCTGCCGTCGTACCGGCTCGTCGACCGGTCACCGGACCAAGGCGTGTCCCGCGCATCATGACGTGCTGTCCGAGGTGACCTGCGGCGAGCTGGCAAGGCGCTAGCCGCCCTTCGTCGCCACGCTGAATATCCGAGACATGTCCGATGATGTCGCCGAGCCGGTCAAGGAGCGGGCGGCGGCTGTCGGCAAGTCGCCGTCGGCCTACGTCGCACGTCAACCGATCAAGATCACCGAGTGTTCGACGAACGCCGAGATCGTCCAGAGGCTGAAGATCGTTGACGGGCACTCGGGTCAGGCGTGTCGCGTTGAGGTCCGTAATCGGGTGGCGGGAAGCCTGTGCCCGACCATCGGCAGTCGGGTGCGCTGATCCATACTCGTCGGCATGACGCTGACCGGTGGGCGGGCGCACCGCATCTACAGCGTCGTCGTGTTCATCGTGCTCGCCTCGCTGGACAACGTGGCGATCGGCCTGGTTCCGCCGCTGTACGGCAGCATCGCCGACACGTACGCCGTACCGGAAGGGGCGATCGGCGCGGTCACCGCCGCGACGTTCCTGGTCAGCGCGATCGCTGCGGTCGGCTGGGCGTACGTCGGCGACCGCGGCAACCGCAAACCGCTGCTGATGGCCGGTACGGTGATCTGGGGCCTCGGCGCGGCCGGTACCGCCCTCGCGGGCAGCTACCCGCTGTTCTTCGCCGCCCAACTGGTCGCCGCCATCGGGCTGGGCGCGGTCGCCTCGGTCGGGTTCTCCGTCGTCAGCGACCTGATCACCCCGGCCCGGCGGGGTCTGGTGATGGGCTTCTGGGGGCTGTCGCAGGGCGTCGGCACCCTCGCCGGGACCCTGCTCGGCGGACTGCTCGGGCACGCCGACTGGCGGCGGCCGTTCCTGGTGCTCGCCGCCGCCGGGCTGGTCGCCACGGTCGCGTACCTGTTCACCGTCGACGTGCGGCGCGGGCAGAGCCAGCCGGAGCTGGCCGGCCGGTTCGCCGCCGGCGGCGAGTACGAGCACCGGATCAGCCGGGCCGACCTGCCGACGATCGCCCGGCGACGCACCAACGTCTGGCTGGTGGCGCAGGGGCTCACCGCGCAGGTGGCGTTCGGCTCACTGGTCTGGCTGCCGGCGCTGTTCCGGGCCCGCGCCGAGGACCAGGGCTACACCGCCGGTACGGCGATCGTCGTCGGCAGCGTCTTCGCCACGTTGTTCCAGCTCGGCGGGGCGTTGTCGATCGTCGGTGGACTGGTCGGCGACCGGCTGCAACGGCGTACCCCTCGGGGCCGGGCCTTGGTCGCGGCCGTCGGCATCCTCGCGGCGGTGCCGTTCTACCTGGTGTTGTTCTTCGTCCCGATGCGCATCGACGTGCCCGACGGCGCCGGCGCGGGTACGGTGACCGCCGCCGTGCTGCGCGGTGTGTTCAGCGAGCCGACGATCGGGCTGGCCTTCCTGACCGCCCTGCTCGCGTTGGCGTTGACCTCGGCCAACTCGCCGAACTGGTTCGCGTTGATCGCCGACGTCAACCCGCCGGAGCACCGGGGCACCGTCTACAGCCTCGGCAACCTGGTCAACGGGGTCGGTCGGGCGACCGGCAACGCGTTGCTGCCGGTCGCCCTGCGGGCCATCGGTGGGGCGGTGCCGCCGCCGATGAACTACGCGGTCGGGCTCGCCGTGTTCCAGCTGTTCTTCGTCCCGACCGGGATCATGTACTGGCTGGCGTCCCGGACCGCCCCGTGTGACATCGACGACGTGCACACCCTGCTCACCGGCCGGGCGGCCGGCGGCGGTACGTCAGCCGCCGGCCCGGAGCCGGTCAGCGACGCTGCCGAGCCCAGACGGTGATGTCTGTCGGCACCCGGTCACCGTCGTCGAGCGGGCCGCTGACGTGCACCGGTTCGAGGCCCGGTGGCAGCGGTACCGGCCCGGCGCTGAAGTTGGTGATCACGATCAGCCCACCGGGCTCGTCGCCGGTCGACTCGCCGTTCGACGCACCGACCTGGAACGCGAGGACGTCCGGCGGCGAATCCAACCAGCGGAGTTCGCCGGCACCGAGACCGTGTTCGCGGCGCAGCGCCAGCGCGGTGCGATACATCTCGTACGTCGAGCCCGGCACCCCGACCTGCCGGTCCGCCGCGTACTCGGCCCAGACCGGTGGCTGCGGCAGCCAACTGGCGTCGGTCGGTCCGAACCCGTACGACGGGGCGTCGGCCTCCCAGGGGATCGGCACCCGGCAGCCGTCGCGGCCCCGCTGGGTGTGCCCGCTGCGTCGCCAGGTCGGGTCCTGCCGGACCTCGTCCGGCAGCGTGGTGTGCTCCGGAAGCCCCAGCTCCTCACCCTGGTAGAGGTAGGCCGAGCCGGGCAGGGCCAGCATCAGCAGGCTGGCGGCGCGGGCCCGGCGTAGCCCCAGCGCCGGGTCCGGCTGCGGGTCGTCCGCGCCGATGCCGTTCGGCCGGGGGGCGCCGACCGGCAGCGCCAGCCGGGTCGCGTGCCGCAGCACGTCGTGGTTGGACAGTACCCAGGTCGTCGGGGCGCCGACCGCGTCGGCGGCGGCCAACGACCGTTCGATCACCGTACGCTGCGCGTCGGCGGTCCAGGCCGCCTCCAGGTATTCGAAGTTGAACGCCTGGTGCATCTCGTCGGCGCGGACGTAGGCGGCGAGGCGTTCGGCGGGCTGCACCCAGGCCTCGGCGACCAGGATCTGCTCGCCGGGATACCCGTCGAGCACCTCGCGCCACTGCCGGTAGACGTCGTGGACGCCGTCCTGGTCCCACATCGGTGGTCGGGGCAGGTCGACGTGTTCGCCGGAGTAGGTCTCCTCCGGGTAGTGCCAGTCGGCCAGGTCGGCCTGCTTGACCAGGCCGTGTGCCACGTCCACCCGGAACCCGTCGACGCCCCGGTCGAGCCAGAACCGCAGGATGTCGATGAACTCGTCCCGTACCAGCGGGTTGTCCCAGTTGAGATCCGGCTGGCCGGCGTCGAACAGGTGCAGGTACCACTGTCCCGGGCTGCCGTCCGGGTTCTCGGTCCGGGTCCAGGCGGGTCCGCCGAAGACGGAGTGCCAGCTGTTGGGGGGTTGGTCGCCGTTCGGGCCCCGGCCGTCGCGGAAGATGTAACGCTGCCGGGCGGCGTCGCCCGGTGCGGCGGCGAGGGCTTCGACGAACCACCGGTGTGCCGACGAGGTGTGGTTGGGCACCAGATCGACGATGACCCGTAGGCCCCGGTCGTGCGCTTCGGCGATCAGCTGGTCGGCGTCGGCGAGCCGCCCGAAGATCGGGTCGACGTCGCGGTAGTCGGCGACGTCGTAGCCGGCGTCGGCCTGCGGCGACGGATAGAACGGCGACAGCCAGACCGCGTCGACGCCGAGGGCGACCAGGTGGTCCAGCCGGGCGGTGACACCGGGCAGATCGCCGATGCCGTCGCCGTCGGAGTCGGCGAAGGACCGGGGATAGATCTGGTAGATGACCGCCTGCCGCCACCATCGGGTGGCGGCGTCGTCGCGGGTACGGGCTGCTGGGGTGCTCACTGCGGTACTCCTCGCCTCACGTAGCGGTCCATCTTGCCTGCTGATCTTCGGTTCACTGGGTCTGCCGGCTTTCGGTTCACTGGTCCGGCCGGCTTTCGGTTCACCGCGTTCCCGCAGGCGGCGCGGTCGACTCTCGCAGGATCAGTCGGGTGGGCAGGATCACCGACGCGACCGGTTCGTCGCGCCCCGCGCCGCGTAACGGGCCGAGGAGCGCGCGAGCGGCGAGCCGACCCTGCTCGGCGGCGGGTTGCGCCACCGTGGTGAGGCCGACGACGCGGGCGACGTCGTGGTCGTCCACACCGATCACACTGACGTCGGCGGGGACCCGCAGTCCGGCCTGGCGCAGGACGGCGATCGCGCCGAACGCCATCTCGTCGCAGGCGGCGAAGATCGCGCTCGGCAGCGGGTCGCGGCGGAGCAGTTCGGTGGTGGCCCGTCCGCCGCCGCTGATGGTGAAGTCGCCCTCCACGTCCAGCGCCGGATCCGTGGTCAGCCCGGCGGCGATCAGCGCCTCCTGGTAGCCGCGTCGCCGGTCCAGGTGAGTGGTGAAGGCCAGTTCGTCGGCGGAGCTGCCGGAGATGTGGGCGATCCGCCGGTGCCCGAGCCCGATCAGATGTGCTGTGGCGGACCGGGCCGCCGCCACATCGTCGATCCGGACGCTCGGCCAGCCGGGCACCACGGTGCCGGAGCTGACCGTGACGCCGGGCATCGCCGACGCGGTGATCGCCGCGAAGTCCGACGGCTCCAGCGGGGTCGCGATCAGCATCATCGCGTCCACCCGCTGGTGCAGGTTGGCGGTCTGCAACAGCCGGTGCCGGGTCCGTTCCCGACCGCCGAGGTTGTAGAGCAGCAGGCTGTAGCCGGCTTCTTGCAGGGTGTCCTCGGCGGCCTCGACGACCGTGCTGAAGAACCAGCGGGTGATCCGGGGCACCACGACGGCGACGGCCCGGGTCTTGCCTCCGGCGAGGCGTGACGCGCTCGGCGAGGCGATGTAGCCGAGGCGGGCGGCGGCGTCGAGCACCCGCAGCCGGGTCGCCTCGGTGACCGTGGGCAGGCCCCGCAGGGCCCGCGACACGGTCGCCGTGGAGACCCCGGCGAGTCGGGCGACGTCGTCGATTCTGGTCATGGGTCTCTGGTCCTGGGTCGACTCGGCGTGTGCCCGGTGGTGCCCGGGCGGCCCGGACTCAGCCCTTCACACTTCCGGCGAGCAGCCCTCGGACGAAGTACCGCTGCAGCGAGAGGAAGACGATCAACGGCACGATGATCGAGACGAACGCACCGGAGGTCAGCCGTTGCCATTCGTCGCCCCGGGTGCCGGCCAGTTCGGCCAGCCGTACCGTCAACGGTGCCACCCGACTCTCGCCGCCGGCGAAGATCAACGCGACCAGCAGGTCGTTCCAGACCCAGAGGAACTGGAAGATGCCGAACGCGGCCAGTGCCGGGGCGATCAGCGGCAGCACGATGGTCCGGAAGATCTTCGGGTGGGTGGCGCCGTCGACCCGGGCCGCCTCCATCAGATCCTTCGGCAGCTGCGACACGAAGTTGTGTAACAGGAAGACGCCGAGCGGCAGGGCGAAGCAGGTGTGCGCGAACCAGACCTGGACATAGCGTTCGTAGCTGTCCAGTCCCCAGGCCGGGGTGAGGGTGATGCCACCGATCGTGGTGCCCTGGGAGAAGAACCGCAGCAGCGGCACCAGCGCCATCTGCAACGGCACGATCTGCAGGGCGAAGATGCAGATGTAGATCAGGTCCCGGCCCCGGAAGTTGATCCAGGCCAGGGCGTACGCGGCGAGCGCGGCGAACGCCAGTGGGAACAGCCCCGACGGGATCGTGATCACCAGCGAGTTGATGAAGTAGCTGGAGAGCTGCCCGGACGACGAGGATCGACCGAAGAGCACGTCCTGGTAGTTCTCCAGGGTGACCTGGGGGTTGGTGAAGAAGGTCCACCAGCCGGTGGTCCGGATCTCCTCCGCCGGTCGGAACGACGAGACGAACAGGCCGAAGGTCGGGATCGTCCAGATCACCGCGATGACGATCGCGACGATCGTCGCGGCGGGTGTGTTGAGCCGCTTGCGGACCCGGCCGACCCGGGTACGGGGCTGCTCCTCCCCGCTGGTGGCCGGGGCGGCCACGGGGGGCGTGGTAGTGGTCATGGGCTCACACCTCCCGCTGCTTGCGCAGGTTGCGGATCTGATAGATGACGATCGGGATGACCAGGACGAACAGGAACACCGCCAGAGCCGAGCCGTATCCGTTCTGGCCGTAGCGGAACGCCTGGTTGTACATCTCGTTGGCGATCACACCGGTGTCGTAGTTGCCGTTGGTCATGGTCCGGACGATGTCGAAGACCTTGAGGGTGGCGATCGAGATGGTCACCACGACGACGATCAGCGCCGGCCGGATGCTCGGCATCGTCACCCGCCAGAACATCTGCCAGGCGTTCACGCCGTCGAGGCGGGCCGCTTCGATGATGTCGCCGGGGATCGCCTTGATCGCCGCGGAGAGCACCACCATCGCGAACCCGGCCTGGATCCAGATCATCACCACGATCAGCAGCAGCGTGTTGAGGGGTGCGTCGAGTTGCAACCAGCGTTGCGGTTCGAACCCGAACAAGGTGACCACGTAGTTGAGCAGGCCGTACTGTTCCTGCTCACCGCCCCGGTACGCGTAGACGAACCGCCAGATGATGCTGGCGCCGACGAAGGAGATCGCCATCGGCATGAAGACCAGCGACTTGGCCAGCGCCTCGAACCGGGCCTTGTCCACCAGTACGGCGTAGATCAGGCCGATCGCGGTCGCCATCGTCGGCACCAGGAACACCCAGATCAGGGTGTTGGTGAGTACCTGGATGATCTCGTCCTGGGAGAACATCCACTGGTAGTTGTCCAGCCCGACCCAGTTCTCGCTGCGCCCGTCCATGAACGACAGGACGGTCGTCCGCAGCGCCGGGACGACCAAGCCGATCCCGAGTAGCAGCAGGGCCGGCAACAGGAAGAAGATCCCGAACAGGCCCTCGGAGCCGCGCCGGGGTCGACCGATCGGCACCGAACCGCCGGTGCTGGCGCTCACCGCGAGTAGCCGCTGCTCGCGGCGCCGCGCGAACCAGCTCGGTACGGCGTCGAGTAACAGCAGCAGCCCACCGACGATCACAGCGAACGCGAGCAACCCGTACAGCAGCATGATCAGCTTCGGGACTTGCTCTGCGACGTCGAAGTACATCCGCCCTCCCAACGGTGCGTCGACCGATCCCGGCTGTGGTGCGGCCGGCCCGCCCCGTCTCCGGGGCGGACCGGCCGCGTGGTGTCAGTTGGCGGGCCAGGAACCTTCGATGTAGTCGAGGGTCTCGGCGGTGCTCTGACCGCTGAGCCAGTCGACCATGCCGCGCCAGAACGTACCGGCGCCGACCGCGGCCGGCATCAGGTCGCTTCCGTCGAAGCGGAACGTGGTGTTCTCGTCCTGCAGGATCTCCACGGAGAGCCGGTCGATCGGGTTCTCCACGTTGGCGATGTCCAGCCCGTTGTTGGCCGACACCCAGTTGCCCAGCGAAGCCCGGCTGTTGGCGTGCTCCGAGGAAGCCAGGTAGGTCTGCACGGCCTGGACCTCGGGCCGGTCGGCGAACGCCACGGTGAACTCGCCACCGCCGAGAACCGGCTGACCGGCGCTCGGGTCGTTGGTCGGGAAGTAGAACGCGAAGACGTCGCCGTCCTCGGCCACCTCGGTGCCTGCCGGCCACTGGTTGGCGTAGAAGCTGGCCTGCCGGTGCAGCGCGCACTCACCGTCGAGGATGGGCGTACCGGCCTCCTGGAACGCGGTGGCGGTGATGCTGGAGACCCCACCGAAGCCGCCGTTGACGTACTCCTCGTTCTTGAGGATCGACCCGGCCTGGTCGACGGCCTCCGCGACGCGGGGGTCGTTGAACGGGATGTCGTGGGTGGTCCACTGGTCGTAGACCTCCGGCGTCTGGGTCCGGAGCATGATGTCCTCGATCCAGTCGGTGGCCGGCCAACCGGTGGCGTCACCGGACTCGACTCCGACGCACCACGGCTTGGTGCCGGTCGCGGCGACCTCGTCGCTGAGCGCGATCAGCTCGTCCCAGGTCTCCGGCACGGTCCAGCCGTTGTCGGCGAACATGCTCGGCGAGTACCACACGAAGGACTTGACGTTGGAGCCGAGCGGGGCGCCGTAGAAGGTGCCGTCGACGGTGCCGTAGTTGAGCCAGTCCTCGCTGTAGTTGGCCTCGGCCATCGCCTTGGTCTCGTCCGAGGCGGCCTGCAGCTGGCCGGAGTCGGCGAAGCGCTGCAGCAGACCCGGCTGCGGGATGAAGGCGATGTCCGGCGGGTTGCCGCCGTCGACCCGCACCTGCAGTTGGGCCTCGAACTCGCCGCTGCCCTCGTAGCGGATGTCGATGCCGGTGCAGTCGACGAACTCGCTCCAGGACTCCTCGAGCAGATCGGCCTCGGCGTCGCGGATCGAGGCGTAGATCGTCACCTCGGTGCCGTCGTTGCCCTGGTAGTCACTGTATGGGGCGCATTCCTCGGATTCCGGGTCAGCGTTGGTGCCGCTCTCCGAAACGCACGCTGTCGAGGCGAGTGCCAGCCCGAGCACGCTGGCGAGCGCGAAGGCCTGGCGTGGTCTGGTGAAGACCGCCATGTGCGTTCTCCCTTCCTAGCCGACGTGGCCGCGAGTCCCGTGACCTGATCACGCCGGTCGTTGCTGTCTGGGCGTCTTCACATGTAAGCGCTTGCAGCGGATCTCCGTCTAGCCCTGAGAGCATCTCGGCTTGTAACAATTCGGAAACCTCGCCGGTCCCGGGCTGTCCGGACGCGGTGATGGCCTGACTGAGTGATCAGCCAGGCATAGCAGATGTTCGATCATTCGACAGGTGTTCGGCACGGCGGGGGTGCCCGCCCGTCCGGTTTCGGGTGGGGTGCTCGCGGTCAGGCGTTGAGTCGCCAGATGGCCAGATTGAGCGCGGCGGCGAAGGTGACCCAGGCCCAGTAGGGCAACATGAGCACGGCTGCCACTCGCGAGATCCGCCAGAACAGCGTCACGGTCACCCCGATGACCAGCCAGAGCAGGACGATCTCGGCGAATGCCAGGCCGTACCGACCAGCGCCGAAGAACAGCGGCGTCCACGCCGCGTTGAGGGCCAGCTGGGCCACCCAGGCGCCGACCGCGACCGATACGCCGTGCCGTCGCCAGACCAGAAAACCGGCGATGGCTATCATGGCATACAAAATAGTCCATACCGGACTAAACAGCCACGACGGTGGCGCCCAGGAGGGTTGCTCCAGGCCGGCGTACTCGCTCGACGCGCCGGAAGCGGCGAGTGCGCCGACCGCTGCCGCGACAGCCACCATCGCCACGAAGACGAACACACCCCACCAGGGCCGGTTGGTGTCCCGTACGGGCGAACCAGACACGGTGGTGGCTGTTCTCGCGTGATCTTCCACGGGCGGAACCTCGCCTTCCACGGGTAGAAAGCTGGTGCCGGGGCCGTCGTCGCCGGTCCGCTTCGGGGAGGACCGGATCCGGGCTCGACGGCCCCGGCAGGTTCGGGAGGGTGGGAGAGGTACGGCAGACAGGTGGCGGCCGGGCGTCATGCCGGGGCGCCGGGCATCGTCAAGCGAACAAGCTGACTCCGCCGGGACCGACGAGCAGCCCGACGACGATGAGCACGATGCCCCAGAGCAGCTGCCGGCGGAACAGGGCCAAGACGCCGGCAACGACCAGTACGACTGCGAGAATCCAGAGAAGTAGCTCCATGGTTGCTGAGTACCCGTCTGGTCGGCTCGGGAAACCTTCGTCAATCCCGGTCGACTATCGACTCGCTGAGATGAAAGACGCTGTATGCCTGCTTGATCACCGGATGCGCCACGTTTCGCACCCGTACGCCACCGGGGGTGATGCCCCGTTCGCTGCCGAAGTGCGCGTGACCGTGGACGGCCAGCGCGGTCGGAACCGCGTCCACCGCCTCGGCGAGCAGATAGGAACCGAGGAACGGGTAGATCTCCAACGGCTCGCCGACGAGGGTCTCCGGCACGGGGGAGTAGTGGGTCAAGGCCACCCGTACGTCGCAGTCCAGGTCGGCGAGGGCCGACCGTAACCGATCGGCGGACGCCGCGGTGGTGCCGACGAAGGCCTTCATCTCCGGCTCACCGAACTGGCTGGCGCAGCGTCCGGCGAAACCACCCCCGAAGCCCTTGACTCCAGCGATGCCGAGCCGGCCACCGGCGCAGTCGACGACCACCCCGGTTCCTTCCAACACGGTGATGCCCGCCTCGGTGAGGACCTTCGTCACCTGTGGCACCTGGTCGCAGTGGTGGTCGTGATTGCCGAGTACGGCCACGACCGGCACCGGTAGACCACCGAACTCCTTGGCGACGCAGCGTGCTTCCGCCTCGGTGCCGTGCCGGGTCAGATCGCCGGCGAGCAGCAACACGTCGGCCTGGTCCGCCAGTTGGGCGAGAGCCGGGCGGAAACGCCCCAGTACGTCGGTGTCCATGTGCACGTCGCCCACGGCGGCGATACGGATCATGACAGCTCCTCCGCCTCGCTCGGGGCCTGCGCCCGGATCACCCCGATGTCACTGCTCAGCCGGACGTCGGGAAACCGCTCGGCGACCAGTCGGACGATCTCGTCCCGCCGGTGGTCGCTCTCCACCTCACCGCGGAGCACCAACTCGTGTTCCCGGCGGACGACGGTGATGCCCTGCTCGGCGACGGCAGCGTGCTCACTGAGCAGGCGCTGTACCGCCGCTTCCGCGTACTCGTCGATCCGGCTGGCCTGGTCCGGCGGACCGGCTTGCGGTTCGGATGCTCTGGTCATCGCTTACCTCCCGCTGGTTGTCCGGCACCACGTCCAGCCGATCCAGCAACACCAGAAAGGCATCGGCGTACGGCGAGTGCGCGGTGTCCTTGCGTACCCGTTCCCAGTCGATCTGTTCCCGCAGCGACCGGGCCAACGGCAGCGCCCGGGCGAAATCGCAATAGTGCTGCGAGAAGCTCATCAGCTTGTGCACCATGAGCAGGGTGGCCGACAGCACCGGAAGGTGAATCGCGTCGACCGGTCTGACGACGCTCTCGGCGAACGTCTCCTCGGACACCGGGGTCTCGATCGGACGATGGATGAGGTCCACCATCCGTCCGTCGTCGTAGACCTTGACCAGCCAGTCCTCGGGCGGCCGCTCGGCGGTGAATCCGGCGGCGACCAAGGCCGCGAGCGCCGGCTCGACGTCGGTCTCGCGGATCAGGAAATCGACGTCGTGATCGCTGGAATGCCCGCCGTGCGCGTAGACGGCGAAGCTTCCACCCAGCACGAACGGGATGTCCGACTGTTTGAGTACGGCGGCGACCCGCTTCAGGGTGTACAGCAGCCCGTCGTCTTCTCGGTGAACCATCTGTGCTCCCGTGCTGGGTGGTGTATAGCGGCGGTCGGTGCCGTGGCGTGGTCCTGTGGTGGAGTTCACCCCTACCCGGCCCGCCGAGAGTTCACACCTTGTGGGTGTCCCGCTTCATGCCCGGGGTCCGCTTCACGGCGGAGTGTCCGGGTCGGCCCACCCGGTCGCGTGTCCGCCGGTCGCCGGCCGTGGGGGTCGTTGATGCCGTCGCGGGCACGGTGGACGAGGTGCGGCAGCTTTGTACCGTGGTAAAGGTGCTCGCCACATTGCCTCCGGCACGACGACAGCCGCCACCCACCAATGATTCGAGACTCTCGTCCTCGCCGGTGCGTCCGGCGTCCACTCTGGTAGCCCCAGCGCCCGCGCCCGCGACGACGCCGAGCCCGCCCCCACTACGGCGGATCGCGTTGGTCGGCATCGACGGCGTGGGCAAGACCACTCAGGCGCACCGACTGGCCGAGGAGTTGACCGCCGCCGGCCTACCGGCGCGTTACTGGCGTAACGCGGGTGGACGCCGCTGGCTCGACCGCCTCGCGGTCCGGCTCGGCCGCCCCGACGCGCGGCGCCTGCTGGGTCGGGGCGGGCTGCTGTTCCTGGAGGCGCTGCTGCGGTGGCTCGCCATCGCCCGGTCGGTGGTGGGTTCGCCGCGAAAGGTCGCCGTGATGGACCGGTACGCCGCCTGCCAGTACGCCAGCATCCGCACCCATGGCGCGTCCGCCTGGGAATCGCTTGCCCGACTGGTCTACCGACCTTTTCCGGAGCCGGACGTGACGTTTCTGCTGTGGCTGCCGCCGGCCGAGGCACGCCAGCGGATCGAGACTCGCGGCACCGACAGCGAATCCCTGGAGTTCCTGGTCCGTAGCGCGGCGGCCTACCAGTCGCTGCCGGAGGCCGCTGCCTTCGTCGTGATCGACGCCAGCGGCAGTGCCGACGAGGTCGCTCGACTCATCCGAGCGGAGCTGGCGGCCTGGCTGTCCCGTCCGGACGCCGTGCCTCGCGGACGGTGGTGGCGGGGCGTGGCACCGGCCGGGCCACGGCCGTCGGGCTGATCAACCGCGGCCGTACACCGGTATCACGGCGCCGCTGGTGGGGGCGGAGTCCGCGCTGATCAGGAACCTGACCACCGAGGCGATCTCCAACGGGTCGACCCACGCGCCGTGATCGGCTGCCGGCTGTTGCCGGCGGTTGGCCGGGGTGTCGATCACTCCGGGCGCGACCGTGTTGCACCGTACGCCGAACTGTCGATACTCGACCGCGACCGCCGCGGCGAAGGCCTGGACGGCGGCCTTGGCGGTGACGTAACCAGCCGCCCCGGCGAACGGCGTACCGGCGGCGCGGGAGGAGACACAGACGATGGCGCCGTCGCCGGCGTCGATCAGGTACGGCAGGGCGGCGCGGGTCACCAGATAGGTGGGTCGCAGGTTGACCCGCAGCATCTGGTCGAAGTCAGCGACCGGTGTGTCGTGGATCAGACCGGCGCTGTGGTAGCCGCCGACGAGGTTCACCACCGCGCGCAACGGTGCGTCCGGGTCGCTCACCGCGTGCTGCACGGCGGCAGCCGCACCGTCGGGCTCGGTCAGATCGGCCGCCACTTCGGTGACGGCGGGCCCGGCGACGGTGGCGTCACCCGGGGCCGGCCGGTCGTCGGCGGTGCCGCCACGAACGCGGCGACTGGCTGACACCACCCGCCAGCCGCTGGCCCGCAGGGTAGCCGTCACGGCGCTTCCCAGTCCGCCGGAGCCACCGGTGACCAGAACGGTGCGATCGCTCATCGGCACACCGTACTCTCGATGGTGTCCGGCGGATCCCGCCGGCCGGACCGGCTTCGTAATTTGCGACGAAAATCCTGATTGAGGCTTGCGTCGGGAATGCGATTGCAATCGGAAGTCGAGCCGGGTACCCGTTTAGTCGGTGATCGACGAGGGAAGTGGAAATTCCACCTTCGTCGTCGCATCGTCGCCACACCGGCGTCGGACAACCGCAGGGCCGGACCGCCCGGCTCGGTAGCGGACACCGTGCCGCTCGGCGAACCGCCGGCCGCGATGAACCGGGTACCCGATAGAACCGTACTCCAGGCCGGATGGGACGAGTGACCGCCGCTAGTGACGAGGATCGCAGGTAGGCCAGTGACGGGAATCGCTGCGACGCCGTGCTGGTCATGGTCTGCTGGACAGCCAGGTGTCCCGCCGACCACGCGCCGGCCGCTAGCAGGCCACCGGCGGTTGGTCGCGGCGCGCGACGACCGTTCGCGGCGCGGGCGACGGAGGCGGCGGCGGAGCTGGCGGGCGCGGCGACGGAGCTGGCGGTACGGCGCCAGGGCGGCACCTGGCAGGAAACGTCAATCCCGCTCACAGCAATTACTCAGGCAATCATGTCAGCTTCAACTCACGAGACGGAATCCCCGGCACGTCTCATCTGTTGTGTAGGTGTCAGCGCCGTACGGCGGCACCACCACAACGGTACGCCGGACCGGAGGGCAGACGTGTCGGGGGAGAGGCTGATGGAGATGCGCGTCGCAGGTGACAAGGCAAGTGGGGTAAACGAGGGGACCGTGGGCAACGTGGAGAAGACGATGGCTTTGCGGACCGACGAGGTTGCCGAGGAACGGGACCTGGTCGGCGTCTACCTGCATGAGATCTCCCGGACGCCGCTGCTCGACGCGGCCGGGGAAGTTGACCTCTCCAAGGCGATCGAGGCCGGACTGTACGCGGAGCACCTGCTGGAGCAGGGCATGCCGCGGCCGGGCGTGAGCCGTGAGGAGCTGGAACGGCTGGTCGTCGACGGTGAACGGGCCAAGGACCTGTTCATCCGCGCCAACCTGCGGCTGGTGGTGTCGATCGCCCGGCGCTACGTACGGTCGGGCATGCCCATGCTGGACCTGATCCAGGAGGGCAACACCGGTCTGGTCCGGGCGGTGGAGAAGTTCGACTACGAGCGCGGCTACAAGTTCTCGACGTACGCCACCTGGTGGATCCGGCAGGCGATCAGCCGGGCCATCGCCCAGCAGGAGCGGACCGTCCGACTGCCGGTGCACCTGGTCGAGGACGTCAACCGGATGCGCAACGTCGCCCGCCAGCTCACCCGCGAACTGGGCTCGGATCCCGAGCCCGAGCAGATCGCGGCATCGCTGGGCGTACCGGTCGAGCGGGTGCACGAGCTCGTTCGCTGGTCGCAGGACACCGTATCGTTGGATACCCCGGTCGGTGACGACGGGGACACCAACCTCGGCGACCTGGTCGCCGACAGCGACGCGCCGTCGCCGGAGGACATCGTGCTGACCGGGCTGGAGCGGCAGCGGATCGAAGGTTTGCTCAACCATCTCGACGACCGGTCCGCCGGCATCATGCGGGCCCGGTACGGCCTGGAAGACGGTCGGGAGCATTCACTGACCGAGGTGGCGTCGCGGTTCTCGCTGTCCCGGGAACGGATCCGCCAGCTGGAGATCCAGGCTCTCGGCCGGCTGCGGGAGTTGGCTCGGGCCGAGGGCCTGCAGGCCGCCTAGGCAGCCACACCGACCGAACGTCAGCGGCCGGCGATCCCATCGGATCGCCGGCCGCCGACGTTCTCGTCGGTACTCGTGGTGCTCGGCCGAGGCCTGGGTGTGTCCAGCCGAGGCCTGGTAGGCGGCAGGACCTCAGCGCACCCGGCCGTAGCCGTACGGGGTCATCATGTCCACGCTGGCCAGCTCGACGCTGCGGCCGAAGGTGGGAGCGTGGATGACCTTGCCGTTGCCGACGTAGAGCGCGACGTGGGCGAGCCCGTTGTAGAAGACCAGATCCCCGGGCTGCAACGAGCCACGGTTGATCTTGGCCACCACGTCCCACTGCATCGCGGCGTTGTGCGGCAGGCTCTTGCCGGCCTTGCGCCACGCGGCGAGGGTGAGCCCCGAGCAGTCGTAGCCGTTCGGCCCGCTCGAGGCCCAGACGTACGGCTTGCCGATCGCTCCGTACGCGAACTCGACGGCCACGCCGGCCGCGCCGGAGATCGAGGGGACGGTGCCGGTGTACGACGAGCCGGTCTCGGTCGCCGCGCCGTACGCTCGTTCCCGCTTGGCGTACAGCTCGTCGATGTCCTCCTCGATCGCCTTCTTGCGTTCGGAGAGTTCCGTGACCTGGGCTTCCTGCTTGGTCAGCGCCGCCTGTAGCTTTTCCTGCTCGGCGAGGTAGGTCGCCTGGGTGCTGGTGAAGTCGGTTAGTCGCTGCTGACGATCCCGGGCCAGGTGATCGAGGGTGTCGAGCCGGTGCACGAACGTGTCGGAGGTGCCGTCGAGCAGTGCGCTCGCGGTGCTCATTCCGCCAGATTTGTACGCAGTTACCGCGATCTGTCCGACTTCGATCTCGGCCTGGCTCAGTTCGGCCCGCAGCGGACCCAGCTTGGTGTCGATCTCCTCGATCGCCGCGCGGGTCGCCTTGGTCTCCTCGTTGAGTCGGTTGTACGACTCGACCACCTTCGCGAGCTCGGTGGATTCCTTGTTGATCTGCTGCGTGAGTTCGCTGACGGTGGGCTGGGCGGACGCCACCGTGGCGGGGACCACCAGACCGATGGTGACTCCGGTCAGCATGACGGCGCGCAGCAGAATCCGCGCTGATGACAAGAACGCAGAACCCCTCTTCCTTTGCCGCCTACCGGGTTAGCTGACGGATTCGGACGGGAAGTTCGCCCTACCGCGAGACGCGGATTCACCCCAGGTGCACCTTGGGTCCCCGGCCACCACGCCAGTACGTGCAAAGAATTACTGTGCGTCACTGGGGAGTGATGATTCGGCGGCACTGGGCCGGCGTCACCACGGTCGGTGACTGGCGACCGGACCAGCGGGTCCAATTTAGCGGTAAGGATGTACTCCGGAAAGGGCCGCCAATGTGATGGTTGGCATCCGGGCGGCTCGATCGTCGGGAGGGTCACGGAAAGTGGCCACATGTCATTTCTGAGTCACTGAGGAGCCTCGAATAAGGTGGTGGGTCGGGGAATTCCGGCGTCCTCCGAACCGCCGCACGGATCGTGGGCGAGATGTGGCATTAGTCGGTCTGCGCGCTGATCGGTAGCCGTCAAGCAGGAGAAACCGCTACCAAAGGCTCGAATCGACGTCCAGGATGCGTCCTGCCGTCCGTCAGTCTGCTAGGTGGCAGATTGCGATGCTTCCATTGAGTAGCTCGCCGTTTGCACAATGGACCCAAGGTCAGCGCCGCTCGAGCCCTCGGAGGCCGCCATGCGTGCTACTCGCCAGACCCCGCCTCGCCGGGGATCCCCGCTCATCCGGCCAGCCGGTCGGCGTGAGGACACCGTCCCCCGGCGGGACACCGTCCCCCGCCCCCGCACCTCCGGTGGCCGGGACAGCGTACTCGCGGCCCGCGACGGTCGGGGTCGCCTCGTCGGCGCGGCGTGGCCCGAGGAGACGGCGGCCGACGTCACCGCGACCAGCGCCGACGTGCCCGGCCGTGCGTTCTACCGCCAACCCGGTATCGAGGTGACCACCCGATGGTTCGTCGTGGCCGGTCGGCGGTTCGCCATCACAGACCTCACTGACCTGCGGACCGCCCGGGGGCCCCGGGACCCGCTGGCCGTACGGGCCGGCGGAGTCGTCGCCGTCGTGCTGGCCGTGATCGCCGTGGTGATCGGCTTCACCCGGGGCCTGGACCAGGTGAGTGCCCTCGCCTACCTCGCGCTGCTGGTCGCTGCCTTCATCCCGGTCGGGATCGCCTGGCTGGCGGACCGGCTGCGACCACGGTCGTTCGAACTCTGGGGCCGGCATCGGGGCGGGATGATGCTGCTGTTCAGCAGCGACGAGGAGCGTCAGTACGGCCAGGTGAGCCGGGCGCTGATGCGGGCCAGGGAGGTGTCCCGGCTGTCCGGACCGAACGATGCGATGGTCACCATCGAGCCGTGGGTGCCGGATCGGCACCGACCGGCGGACGACTGACGGACCCGACCTCGGACGCGCTCCTCGGCCCCGATGCTAGCCGAGCTCCTCGGCGATTCGTCGCAGCAGCGCGACCGAGTCGGCGGGGGAGAGCGACTCGGCCCTCAGCCGGTCGAAGACGTGCTGGTAAGAGCGGACGTCGGCGGGTCGGTCGATGATCTCCTCGACCAGCGCGCTCTCCACGTAGACCACGTCGCCGTCCTCGTGGTCGGCGAACCGCAGGATGACGAACGGACCGAGCACGGTGTTGCTGCCGGCGGTGAACGGCAGGACCCGTACGGTGATCCCGGTTCTCGCGCACATCGTCGCCACGTGCCGCAACTGCTCGCGCAACACTCGGGTTCCGCCGGTGACCCGTCGCAGGGCCGCCTCGTCGAGGATCACCTCGATCTGCGGTGGATCGGCGCCGTGCAGCACCGCGTGCTGGCGCGCCAGCCGGATCTGGACCCGGCTCTCGATCTCGGCGGCCGGCACGTGGTGCGGCCCGTCGGCCGGGATGACCGCGCGGGCGTACTCCTCGGTCTGTAGCAGCCCGGGAAAGCTGATCGGCTGGAAGTACTGCAGCACGGCGGCGTCCGCCTCCAAGCCGATGTACGCCGCGTAGGCCGGTGGCACCCGGTCCTTGTATCCGCTCCACCAGGCCCGGCGACGGGCAGCGCGGGCGAGTTCGACCATCTGGGCGACCTGTTGGTGGTCGCGTACGCCGTACAGGTCGAGCAGGGCCTTGACGTCGTTGGTCGAGACGCTGACCGATCCCGACTCGATCCTGATCAGTTTCGACAGGGACCAGTCCATCTGGCGTGCCACGTGATCCTGAGTGAGGTCCGCGGCTTCGCGGGCCCGTCGCAGCGCGGCACGAAGACGGCGACGGCCGATCGTCGGTCCCTGGTGTCGGGCAGGCATGGAACGCTCCGGGGGGTGAGCCGGCTCCGAGGGTGAGTGCGCTCCTGGCGGTGAGTGCGCTCCTGAGCAGAGTGCCACCTGTTAGCAGAGTGCCACCTGGCTGGTTGCCACCTCATTGCACGCTACACCGAGCCGATCCGGTCTGCTATGGACGGCGGGCCCGGATCGTGGGCCGAATGTTCCGCTCCGGCAACCGATCTCCCCACCGTCGGGCCAAGATCCGAAGCTGATACAGTCCGCCCAAATGCCGAGGGTTCTGATGGCAATTATGCAGTAATGCCCTTTTAAGGAGTTTGGTTGACTGGGATCAGCACCGCCGGTCCGGTGTGGCGTAAGAGCCGCCGTTGCGAGGCGACCACGTGCGTCGAGGTAGCCGGGATCGGACCGATGGTCGGGGTACGTGACTCGACCGATCCGGACGTGCACCTGGAGTTCTCCGCCCCGGCATGGACGGCCTTCGTGGCCCGGTTCAGCGCCGGTGGCCCGGGTCGAGTCGGCGGTGACGCCGACTGACCCATCGTCCGTCGGGGCGGTCCGCCAGCTCGGCGGTCCGCCCCGACGGCACCGTGGTCGGCCGGGCGACCACGTCGACGGTGCCGTGGGTCCGCCCGGTGGGCGGGTCGCTCGTACGGTGGGTCCGTGGGCTCAGCCGGTGGTGACCGTACGGGGCTCCGGCCGGCTGGCCTGGACCCAGCGGTGCACCACCCGTTCGGCGTAGAAGGAAACGAACGGCACGGTTCCCGCGAGCATGATCGCCAGGATCCGGCCGAGTGACCAGTTGGCCCGTCTGGCCAGGTCGAAGACCGCCACCAGATAGATCATGTACAGGAAACCGTGCGCCGGACCGATGGTCTCCACCACGACAGGCTGATCGAACAGGTATTTCAACGGCATTCCGACCACCATCAGCGCGATCAGCACCACACCGACCACGTAGGCGATCAGGCGGTACCGGGTGAGTGCGGCAGACAACTGGGTTCCGTCCTTTCGGTTCTCCCGCAGTGGGCGGTTCGCCCGCCGCAGGCCTGTCGACCGGCGTCAGCCGGGGTAGTCACTGGCCCGGGCTCCCGGGTTGGCGTTCAGCCACGCCAGATAGCGGTTGTAGTCCGCCAGCTCCGCGTCGTGTTCCGCCGGGTCAGTACCTGGTCCGCCGACCGCCGCTCGGGCGGCGACGGCGGACCGGACGCGGACCGGTCGCCGGATCCCCGGTCGAGGTACGCGGCCGTTTTCGGCGGTGTCGTCCGTCCGCTCGGGTACGGAGCCACCTCCCTCGGGACCGGAGCTGTTCGTCGCTGGTGAGGTCGTTTCGCTGTCCGGCGAGGCTGGGTCGCCGTCCGGCGAGGTCGTGGCGGTGGCGGGTCGGCCGCCGGCACCCCGGAGCGCCTGACGCATCTCACGAACCCAGATGAAGACCACGAATGCCGCGAAGACCGGCCATTCGACAGCGTAGGCCCAGCTCAGGGTGTTTCCGGCGGCGGCCCTGCTGATCTGCCACCAGCCCAGGGCGAGGAAGCTGACGACCAGCGTCACGGCGCCGACGTGCCGCAGGATCCACGCCGGGGTCCAGAGCTGCCGCATGGTCCTACAGCCTACCGCCCACCCGGCGCGCTCTCCGACGAGCCGTCGTAGACACTCCGGTGCGGTGGTGCCGATCGTGCGGTCCGCCGGCTGCCCTCGGTCGTACGGTCCCGGTGTTTGGCCGGTGGCCGGCAGGGAACCCCTACAGGGTGTAGGCCTCGTCGAACCCCCAGGAGGCACGTGATGACCGAATCAGTACGGTACGGCGACTACTCGCCGTCGACCGCTGGCGTTCCGTTCGAACCCCGACCCGAGCCGAGCCGCTTCGGCGGAACCGGCTCCGACACGGCCGGTGTCGACCCGACGGACGGCTACGGCGTCGCCCCGGTCGTCGACGAGCCCGGTGTCGACCCGGTCGAGCTCACCGACGACGACCTGCTGCGCGAGATGACGAGTCTGCACCGGACCCGACTGGACACGCTGCGGCACGGAACGGACGCGGCGCTCGCCACCCACCTCCGGCGTACCGCCGATCTGGAAACGGAGTACCTGACCCGCCACCCGGGCCGGGAGATCGACCCGGCCCGCCTCCGTGACGGCCGCTGAGGTGCCGGCCAGCGCCGAACGCGGCGTGTCGGCGCCCCCCGAGGTCGCCTTCGGCACCGCGACGGATCCGGACCGGCGTACCGCCTGGATGCCCGCGCCGCTGCACCAGGCGCGCCGCGAACAGGTGTCGGCCGACCGACTGCAGGCCCGTTGGAGGGCGACCGGCACGTCGTGGGCGGCCACTGTGCAGGTGTACGCCGTACAAGCGGGTGGTGCCATGATGCGGCTGGAGCTCGACGCCGACCTGCCGCACGAGGAACTGACCCGGATCGCCGACGAGGCGCTGACCGGACTGGTCGACGCGGTGACCGACAACCTGAACGCCGGCTGAGCGGGAGGATCCGCGATGAGGGTGCGTGAACGGTGGCGGGAGAAGCGCGGCCGGCTGCTGCGGGCGTACGCGCCGACGGAGGAGCGACCGCTCGGCGGGTACAGCCGTGCGCTCGCCGTCTATCTGAGCGCGGTCGGCGCCGTGGGCGTCGTCGTGGCGGCCACCGGCCGGCGACTACCGCCACGGGTGGACGTCGGCGACATCGTGCTGTTGAGCGTCGCCACCCACAAGTTGAGCCGGGTGATCAGCAAGGACGCGGTGACCAGTCCGCTGCGGGCACCGTTCACCCGCTATCACGAGCCGATCGGTGGCGGCGAGGTCGCCGAGGAGGTACGGGACGACGGCAGCGGGTCCCGGCACGTCTTCGGTGAGATGGTCAGCTGTCCGTTCTGCCTGGCCGTCTGGATCGCGACCGCGATGACCAGCGGCTTGGTGCTCGCCCCGCGTACCACCCGGCTGGTGGCCACCTGCTTCACCGTGGTGGCCGCCTCCGACTTCCTGCAGATGGCGTACTCGGCGGCGCGCCGGGCGGAGCGGTGACCCGCCCGTCCGGCCCGTTCGTTGGTCAGTCCGGCCCGTTCGTTGGTCAGTCCACCGTCAGGCCGGGCTCTTCGAGCCCGGCCCAGCCGCGCGGCGACTCCGGCTCGCGGTCCCGGTCGGTCCCTTCGATGATGTCGTCCGAGACCGCCGTGTCGTCGTGCTCGCTGGCGAAGTCCGAGTCCGCGGCCTCCTGCGGGACCTCGCCCTGCGGGGTCTGGCCGAGCGCGGGCCGGGGTTCGGGTTGGTCGGACATCTCAGGTCAGCTCTCTTCCATCGGCTGGCGCAGGACTTCCTCGGCCTCGTCCTGCGCGTACTCGCCCTCTGGTAGGGCGTTGATCCTGGTGAGCAGGTCCGCCGGCAGTTCAGCGGCGACCGCCCGCCGGGCGATCTCGCCCCGGCTCACACGTTCCTTGCCGAGATAGATGTCGTCCAGCAGCTCATAGAGCCCGGCACGGGAGTCGTCGGTCACCCGTGCCTGCTACCCCGGTGCCGGATCAGCAAACTCCGGGGTCCCGGACCGCACGGGTGAGCCAGCCCACCCGACGACGCCGGGAACATCCGGGCCGGGGTCGTGGTTGACTGGATCGTCGGCGCGTCCAGTGTCCCCGGGCCTCACCTACACGCCGTCGCGGAATACCGTCCGGCTGGAGCCGCGTCGTGCCACTCGCCGAGAGGCGACCTGCGCGCCGACACCACCGAACCGCCTCCGGCCATTTGGCCGGGGGCGGTTCGGCGTTTCACCCTGCCGACCTCGGCGTTCCCGCCACACACCCGAGGTCTGCCCACCTAGGCTCGGCCGAGGAGGTGCAACCATGATCGGGACCATCTTGTGGGCACTCGTCGCCGGTGCCGTGATCGGCGCGCTGGGTCGGCTCCTGCTGCCCGGCCGGCAGAACATCTCGGTGTGGCTCACCATCGGCGTCGGGATCGCCGCCGCGCTGCTGGGCGGTGTCTTCGCCACCTGGCTCGGGATCGGCGAAACCCGGGGCATCGACTGGCTGCGGCACGCGATCCAGGTCGCGTTGGCGGTCTTCTTCGTCTGGATCGCCGCCCGGGTGGCGGGGCATCGGCCGACCGACGCGCCGGGCCGCGCCGGCCCGTGACGACCGCGTAGCGGCGCCACGAAGCGCCGGCCCGAGGCCCGGCCAACGTCGACGCGTTGCCGGTCGACGCGGGCCGGACGCCGGACGCCGGACCCCGGACCCCGGACGCCGGACCCCGGACCCCGGACCCCGGACCCCGGACTCGGTCGAGGACGCCGGTCGACGACGTCGGACTACTGCGTCGCCGTGGCCAGGGCCGAGCGGCGGTCACCGACCGCTTCGGCCAGCCGCCGCAGCACCTGCTCCGTCTGGTCCCAGCCCAGGCACGCGTCGGTGATCGACTGACCGTGCACCAGGTCGCGGGTCGGATCGAGGTCTTGGCGGCCGGGCACCAGGAACGACTCCAGCATGACCCCGACGATGCCGCGCTGCCCACCCGCCAACTGCTCGGCGATGTCCTCGACCACCACCGGCTGCTGGCGGTGGTCCTTGCCGCTGTTGCCGTGACTGGCGTCGATGACCAGCCGCTGCGGCAACCGTGCGGCGCTCAGCAGGGACAACGCGGCAGTGACCGATTCGGCGTCGTAGTTGGGTTCGCCCGCGCCACCTCGGAGCACCAGATGACAGTCGGCGTTGCCCCGGGTGTGCAGGATCGCCGGGGTTCCGGACATGTCGATACCGGGGAAGACGTGCGGTACGCCAGCGGCGCGGATCGCGTCGACGGCGGTCTCCACGCTGCCGTCCGGACGGTTCTTCATCCCGATCGGCATCGACAGCCCGGACGAGAGTTGCCGGTGCACCTGGCTTTCGACGGTCCGCGCGCCGATCGCTCCCCAGGCGACCGTGTCGGCGATGTACTGCGGGGTGATCGGGTCGAGGAACTCGCAACCGACCGGCAGGCCGGTGCGCAACACCTCCAGCAGCAGGGAACGGGCGATCCGCAGGCCCGAGTTGACGTCGCCGGAACCATCCAGGCCCGGGTCGTTGATCAGGCCCTTCCAGCCGACGGTCGAGCGGGGCTTCTCGAAGTACACCCGCATCACGATCAACAGGTCGTCGGCGAGTCGTTCGGCGGCGGCGGCGAGCAGGTGCGCGTACTCCAGGGCGGCTGCCGGGTCGTGCACCGAGCAGGGACCGACCACGACCAGCAGTCGATCGTCCTGGCCGTCCAGCACCCCGGCGACGGCTCGTCGGCCTTCCAGGACCCGCGCGGAGAGCTGTTCGTCGAGGGGGAGTTCGTGGTGCAGCAGGGCCGGGGTGGTCAGCGGGACGACCCGGTCGATGCGTTGGTCGGTGACGCGTCCGGACGGGATCACGATGGTCTTCCTTCCGCCGACCTCCCTGGGGGCCGGCGTCCCCAGGCGCGAGCCGGCTGCTCGTTGGCATGCGAAAGGGCAGGGGCGGACGCCCTGCCCTTGGCCGGCTCTGGAGGGGGTGACGTCAGATCAAGGCCGCGTCACCGGCACCAGGGCCGGCCGCATAAACCATCGATACACACGCGTCACGGCGATCACTGTACCGGACTCGCGCCGCGACGCCACCATGAACTTCGGTGGCTTCTTGCCTCGCGTTAACCGATGTCGATATGTCCGGTCACCGAGCGTGGCTAGCCTATCGATCATTGTCGTTGTTGACGGAGGTCGAGATGGACCGTCGTACCATGCTGCGCGCCGCCGTGGTCGGCGCCGGCACCGCCGCCTTTTCCGGCAGCCTCTGGACCGGTGCCTTCGCTGCCCCGGCCCAACCCGGAGCCAGCCCGTACGGGCCACTGGGCAGCCCCGACGCCAACGGCATCGCCCTGCCCAGCGGATTCACCAGCCGGATCGTCGCCCGGTCGCGGCAACGGGTCGGCACCACCTCGTACGTCTGGCACGACGCCCCGGACGGCGGCGCCTGCTTCATCGCCGGCTCCGGCTGGGTCTACGTCTCCAACTCCGAGATCTCCCGCACCGGCGGCGCCTCGGCGATCCGGTTCGACTCCGGCGGCGGCATCGTCTCGGCGTACCGGATCCTGGCCAACACCAACCGTAACTGCGCCGGGGGAGCGACCCCGTGGGGAACCTGGCTGTCCTGCGAGGAAGTCAGCCGAGGCTTCGTCTACGAGACGTACCCGCTCGGCGGCACCACTGCCGTCCGCCGCGACGCGATGGGCCGGTTCAACCACGAGGCCGCCGCCGCCGACCCGGTTCGCCAGGTCATCTACCTCACCGAAGACGAAAGCAACGGCTGCTTCTACCGCTTCCGCCCGACCACCTGGGGCAACCTGTCCGCCGGCACCCTGGAGGTCCTGGTCGCCGGCACCGCCACCAGCGGGCCGGTCAGCTGGGCCCGGGTCCCCGACGTGGACGGCCTGCCGACCGCGACCCGCAACCAGGTCTCCGGCGCCAAGCGGTTCAACGGCGGCGAAGGCTGCCACTACGCCGACGGCGTCTGCTGGTTCACCACCAAGGGCGACAACCGGGTCTGGGCGTACGACGCGGTCAACCAACGCATCGACCTGGCCTACGACGACTCGCTAATCTCCGGCACCCCACCGCTGACCGGGGTGGACAACATCACCGGCTCGCGCGGCGGCGACCTCTACGTCGCCGAGGACGGCGGCAACATGGAGATCTGCGTCATCACCCCCGACGAACGGGTCGCCCCGTTCCTGCGGATCAGCGGGCAGTCGTCGTCGGAGATCTGCGGTCCGGCGTTCTCCCCGGACGGCACCCGGCTCTACTTCTCCTCCCAGCGCGGCACCTCCGGGTCGTCGTCCGGCGGGATCACCTACGAGGTACGCGGCCCGTTCCGGTCCTGATCGTCTCCTGATCGGCGGTCCTGACCGTCTCCTGGCCGGCGGTCCTGGGCCCGGCAGGCGTGGCCACCGCCACCAGTGGGTAAACCCGATACCCATGAACACCGACACCGACGACTCCTGGGTCAGCCCGCCGCTGGCATCGCTCGACGACGCCGAGACCGAGCGGATCGAGTCCCGCGCCCGCCACCTGCTTCCCGAGGAAGAGGCGGCGGGCAGCGACGACCCGGTCCGCCAGGCCGAAACCATTCTCGACGACTCCGACCGGCGCGAGGCCGACCCGAACGCCGCCCCGGACACCATCCTGGAGCGGCGTACCTCGGCCGAGACCGCGCCCACGCCGGAGCCGCCGGGCTGATCGCCGGTCGGACCGGACCGGTCGACCCGGACCGATCGCCGGGACGGATCGCCGGGACGGATCGGTACCGTCGCCGGCCGTGCCGGTGCGCTCGCCGACCGCCCCGATCGGCTAACGTCGGGCCCATGTCGCCCAACGGGTACCCCTGGCCGATCGAGACCACCAGACTGGACAACGGCCTGCGGGTCGTCGTCAGCTCAGACCGCAGTGCACCGGTTGTCGCGGTCAACCTCTGGTACGACGTGGGCTCACGGCATGAACCGGCCGGCCGGACCGGATTCGCCCACCTCTTCGAGCACCTGATGTTCGAAGGCTCGGTCAACGTCGCCAAGACCGAGCACATGAAGCTGGTCCAGGGGGCCGGCGGCTCGCTCAACGCCACCACCAACCCGGACCGGACCAACTACTTCGAAACGGTGCCGGCCGAACACCTGGCCCTGGCGTTGTGGCTGGAAGCCGACCGGATGGGTGCCCTGGTGCCCGCGCTGACCCAGGAAACCCTGGACAACCAGCGGGAAGTGGTCAAGAACGAGCGCCGGCAGCGCTACGACAACGTGCCGTACGGTGACGCCTGGCTGCGGATGCTGCCGCTGCTCTACCCGCCCGGCCACCCGTACCACCACGCCACCATCGGCTCGATGGACGACCTGAACGCCGCCGACCTGGCCACCTTCCAGGCGTTCCACGAGATGTACTACGCGCCCAACAACGCGGTGCTCACCGTCGTCGGCGACACCGACGCCGACGAGGTGTTCAGCCTCGCCGACAAGTACTTCGGCGCGATCGCGCCACGCGACGACATCCCACCGGCCCCGGACGGCCGCCAGCCGCCCCCGCTCGGCGGCCCGGTGCGGGAGACCGTCACCGCCGACGTGCCGGCCCCCCGGCACTACCTGGCCTACCGGACCCACCCGTTCGGCACCCCCGGATATGACGCGACGACCGTGCTCGGCACGATCCTCGGCAGCGGTCGGGGCAGCCGGCTCTACCAACGGCTCGCCGACGGCGCGCGCATCGCCCAACCCGACTACCTCGGGGCGTACGGCGTCGACTTGGCCCACGCGCCCGCCCCGCTGATCGTCACCGCTACCGCCCAGCCGCAGGTCAGCGCCGAACGCCTGGCCGACGGGCTGATCGAGGTGCTCGACGAGGTCGCCCGCGACGGCGTCACCCAGGCCGAACTCGACCGGGCCATCGCGCTGCTGACCACCGGCTGGTGGCGGCAGGTCGCCACGTTCGAAGGCCGGGCCGACATCCTCGGCCGCTTCACCACCCAGTTCGGCGAACCGGCCCGCGCCGGCGAGCGGCTGTCGGGCTGGCTGGCCGTCACCACCGAAGCGGTCGGCGACGAGGCCGCGCGGCTGCTGCGGCCGGACAACCGGGTTCACCTGACCTACCTGCCGGAGGGCGACAAGTGACCGTCATCGCGCAACGTCCCGACGCCGGGGCGGCCCGGCCGTACCGGTTCCCACCGGTGATCCGGCGCAGCGTCGCCGGCGGCGAGATCGTCGCCGCGCACCTGCCCGGACACCGGCTGGCCGTGGCCAGCCTGCTGCTCGACGCCGGTGCCGGCCGCGAGCCGATCGGCCGGGAAGGGCTGGCCGGTGTGCTGGCCAAGGCGTTGGAGGAGGGCACCGCCAGCCGGGACTCCGCCGCGTACGCCCTCGCTCTGGAAGGGCTCGGCACCGAACTGTTCGTCTCGGCCGACTGGGACTCGTTCCGGGTCGGCGTGCAGGTGCCCGCCGACCGGCTGGGCGCCGCTGTCGAACTGCTCGCCGAAGCCGTCCGTACGCCGAAGCTCGATCCGGCCGACGTCGAGCGGGTCCGCGACGACGAGGTCACCGGCCTGCGGATGTACTGGGCCAACCCAGGACCACGGGCCGACGCGGCGCTGCGGGCCGACCTGTTCGGCGCCGACCAGCGCCACGGCCGCCCGATGGGCGGCGACCCGGACTCGGTGGCAGCGGTCACCGTCGACGACGTGGTCGGCTTCCACCGGCGGTGGTTGACCCGCCCCGGCACCCTGCTGGTCGCCGGCGACCTGGATCTGCTCGACCTCGACGCGCTCGGCGCGGCGGCGTTCGCTGGTGCCACCGGCGGGCCGGAGCCGGTCGGTCCGCCGCTGCCGGTGACCTTGCGGGACCAGCGTCGGATCATCCTGGTCGACCGGCCCGGCTCGGTGCAGTCCGCGCTGCGCCTGGGTCACCCGGCACCGCACCGGGCCCACCCCGACTACGTGCCGATGAGCCTGACCAGCACGGTGCTCGGCGGTGCCTTCACGTCCCGGCTCAACCACCTGATCCGGGAGGTACGCGGCTACACGTACGGCATCCGGTCGGATTTCGGGTTGTCCCGCCGGTTCGGACGGTTCACGGTCAGTTCGAGTGTGCAGACCGGAGTCACCGCGCCCGCCCTGGTCGACGCGGTCGGCGAGGTCGCCCGTACCCAGGCCGGCGGGGTGACCGAGGAGGAGCTGGCGGTGGCCCGGTCCTGGCGGGCCGGTCAGCTCTCGGTCGACCTGCAGACCCCGTCGGCGATCGCCGGGGCACTGTCCACCCTGGTGGTGTACGGCCTACCCGACGACTACCACGCCACCCTGCGCGAGCAGCTGCTGTCGGCCACCGTCGACGAGGTCGGCGCCGCCGCCGCGACCCACCTGCACGCCGAAGGGCTGACCCTGGTGGTGGAGGGCGACGCCGCGCAGATCCGCGACGAACTGACCGCCTCCGGCCTGGGGGAGATGCTCGACGCCAGCTGACTGATCGCGCTCCGCTGTTGTCGAAGTCGTTGTCGCGGACTGTCACACTGGCGGTGTGGACGCGACGGCCTTCGATGTGGTGGTGGTCGGCTCCGGTCCGGCTGGCGCGACCGCGGCGCTGCTCGCCGCCCGACGCGGCTGGCATGTGGCCCTGGTCGACCAGCGCGCATTCCCTCGGGACAAGCCGTGCGGCGACGGTCTGGGTCCGGGCGTCGCGCAGCTGTTGCGCGAGCTGGATCTGGGCCGATTGCTGGCTGCCGAGACTCCGGTCGCCGCCCTCACCGTGTACGGTCCCGGCGGTGCCGAGCTGAACGCCCCGCTGATTGGAGTGGACGGGCACACCACCGAGGGCTACGTGGTGCCCAGGGCCGACTTCGATCAGCGGCTGCGGCTGGCGGCCCTCGCCGCCGGCGCGGTGGACCTGGCCGGACACAAGGTGACCGGCACCGGGCTCGGCGAGCAGCGACGGTGGCTGTCCGTGCGCCGGGGCGGCACCGAGTCGAGACTGACCGCGCCGCTCGTCGTCGCTGCGGACGGGGCCTATTCGACCGTACGCCGGATGCTCGGCGTGGGACGGCCGGCTGTGCGACACACCGCGATCGCGATGCGGGCGTACGCCGAGACCGACGCCTTCGATCCGGACGGTCCGTACGGCGGCCGAATGATCTTCGAATGGTCCAAGGAGTTGCTGCCGGCGTACGGCTGGCTCTTTCCCACCGGCAAGGGCGTGGTGAACGTCGGGGTCGGGGTGATGCTGCGCGCGATGCGGCACCGGGGTCTCGACCTCCGCTCGGTGCTCGACCGGTTCGCGGATTCGTGCCGGCAACGGGGGATCGAGTTGGCCGACCTGCACGCCTACCGGTCGCATCACCTGCCCCTCGCGTCTCGGGTCCCGCCGCTGGCGCACGAACGGGCGGTACTGCTGGGTGACGCCGCTTCGATGGTCAACCCGCTGAGCGGGGAAGGCATCGTCTACGGCATGACGGCCGCCCGCCAGTTGATCACCGGGCTACCGGCGGAGTTGACCTCCGCAGTGCCATTGACAACGGCGTTGAACGAGTTCGAAGCCTGGTTCCGGCGTACCTATCGGGCACATCTGGTTTCCTGCCGGATCGCCCACGGCCTGATGTCGATGCCGTGGTGGGCCCGGCAGGTCATCCAGGCCGCGCAACGCGACCCGGTGGTGTTCTCCGACGCCGTTTCGCTGCTGTTCGGTGTCGGGCGGATCCGGGCCGACACGACCTGGCGGATTCTGCGACACGGCTGGTGAGGCGATGCCGCAGCGGGTCACCACCTTCGTCGGACCGTACACGTCGGTGCCGCGTCGGGTGGCCTGGGCGCGGCGAAATCGCGGCCGGCAGCGGCTGCTGGCCGTCCTGATCTTCGCTGCGGCACCGACCGGGTTGTTCTGGTGGTGGTACGCCACCGCCGTCGTCGATCACCTCGGGACGAGGCCGTCCACCCTGCACTGGGCGATCCCCACCGCCGCGCTGTGGGTCACGCTGTCCCCGATCCTGATGCAACAGGGCGAGTTCGTCCTGGAGAGGCTGCTGGCGGATTTCAGCCGGCACGGGCGGTACGCCGGCTGGGACCTGACCGCGATGCAACGGCGTCTGGACCGCTGGGACCGGGCCTACTTCTGGACCGTGTTGCCGGTCGGCCTGGCGCCGTCGCTGGCTCTGGCGGTGTCCTTTGAACCCTTGACTGCGCTGATCCCGGTACACACGACCGGGCAGCGGATATCCGGACTCGTGGTCATCGGTGCGGTCGGGATCTGTTCGGCGTCCGGTATCTGGGGCATCACCAAGGTGATCGCGTTGATCGACGCGGCATGCGGTACGGCCGGCCTGCGCTGGAGCGCGTTTCGCGCCGACCGGGCCTGGGGGATTCGAGAGTTGTACGGATTCGCCTGGCTCGAAGGGCTGATCTTCAGCTGCGGAGCACTGTTCGTGCCGGCGATGCTCGGCATCCTGCCGCAGCTACGGCCGGTGAGCCTGGTGATCGTCTGGCTGTTCCTGTTGTTGCTGTCCCTGGGCGGGCTGGCGGTTTTCAGCATTCCGGCCTGGCGACTGTACCGGCTCAGTCGGGAGTCGCAGGAACGGGCGTTGGACCAACTGGCACCCGCCATTGAGGACGCGGCCCTCGCGGTGACAGCCCCCAATCGGTTGGTGCCAGAGCGAATGGTCGGCGAACTGTCGCGTCTGGACCTGGCACTGCGCCTGCGGCAGGCGGTCGCCGCGACAGAACCTGCTCCGTTCTCACCCGGCTTCCTGGGCCGGGCCGCCACCACCTTGATCCTGCCGATCGCCCTGACCGTCGCCCAGATCGTCGGCTCCCGGTGAGCGCGTTGAGCGTCGTACGCCGCCCAGTGGTGACCGTTCCCGCAGGTAACCCGGTTGGCTTTCCAGTGGGGCCGGCCTATGGTTGCCGGATGGGTGGATTCGCGCAGCGCTACGCAGTCGTGACTCACACGACTGCCGTCGGTGTGCGCGCCGTCGCGCCGACCGCCGGAGGTCGACCGGTGCTGCCGAATCCGGCCGACCGGGGTCCACCTGGCGGCTGACGTACACCCATCCGACGGCCACCAGGGGCGAAGCGCATCAGCTTCGGCCCTTCTTCCATTTAGGAGGCGACTTCATGAGCACCGAACTGCAGGGCCGTAACAGCGAATGGATCGAACAGGCGCGGGTGCAACTGGCCGACCAGCTCGACACGCACCGGGCCCAACTGACCGAACTCACCGCCGACACCGGCGACCCGCGTGACGCGCACACCCGGGCCGCGCTGATCGTGGCCGCCCGGCGCGGCTACGACCAGGCCGTGGAAGCACTGAACCGGATCGCCGCCGGTCGCTACGGTCGCTGCGACAAGTGCGGCGGCGACATCCCCCGGGAACGGCTGGAGATCCTGCCGCACGCCCGGTACTGCGTGCCCTGCACCGCCTGAGCGAAAGCCAACGGCAGGGGTGTCGGCGTCAGCCCATGTCCGGCGCTTGCGCCGCGCCGCCGACGCCCCTCCCGCCGGTGCCTGACCCTGTCTCCCGGCAGGCCTGACGACTTCACTGCGACGGCCACGATGGTCGACGAGTGGACGAGCCGCGCTGTCACTCCTCGGAGTCGCTGATCCGGCGGTGACGTTTCTCGGCGTACGCCCGTACGTCGGCGGCGAGCCAGATCCGTCCGACGGTGAGGGTGGCGATCGGGGCCGGGAAGTCGGGCCGGTCGACCAGGATGGCCGCCCGCTGCCGACTGACCCCGAGGCAGTCGGCTACCTCTGTGAGCGCCATGACCTGCATCCGGCGGAGCTTCCGAGTAGGTGGGTTGACGACTTATCAATGGGGCCATTGACTACTCGTCAACCCCTGTGGCAGCGTTGCGCGTATGCCCCTTTACGGAGACGCGAAACCCGTACCGCTCGGGCCGGTGCACCGGCGGGTCTGGCGGTGGTGCCGGCGCTGGTGCAGCTGCGGCCTGCGGTGGTCGAACTGCCCGGACCGGTTCTGGTCGCCGCCGATGTCGCTGCCCGGACCGACGTGGCCGGCGTCGCGGCGGGCGCGCCGCCGCAACGAGGGCTGGTGGTGAGCGCCCAGGCCCGGCTGGCCGGTCGCCCGCACGAGCCGCGCCGGCCGCTGTGGCTGTGCCGGCGCTGCGCCGAACCGTGGCCGTGCGCCACCGCCCGCCTCGATCTGCTGCACGAGTACCGCGCCGACCGGGTCGGCCTCAGCGTCTACATGGCGGTCAACCTCTTCGACGCGGCTGCCGACCTGCATCGGCTGAGCCCTGAGCCGGGTCCCGACCCCGCCCAGTTGTACGCCCGGTTCCTGCAGTGGACCGGGCGCGGTCGCGGCCCGGCGACCTCGCCGGCGGTAGGCGACTGAACACGGTCGAACCCACGAGGGTGTGTCATCCGTTGTACCCGGGTGTCCGCAATGTGCCGCAGAGAGGCGAGCCGCTGATGCACCAGCTCCACACGTCGGTGATGATCAGGTACGCGACCTACACCGACACCCCGCAGGTGGCCAGGACACTGGTGGCGGCGTTTCTGGACACCCCGGAGGCGGCCTGGCTGATCCCCGACCCGGTGGCCCGCCGGCAGGTGTTCCAGCGGTTCTGCCCGGCGTTGATCGACTACGGGCTGCGGCAGGGCAGCGTCTACCGGACCGAGGACTACGGCGCGGTGGCGATCTGGCGTCCGTGCAGCCTGATCCTGCCCAACCCGGTGGAGTACGAGCAGCTGCTCGATGACGCCTGCGGTGAGTACGCATACCGGTTCCGGCTGCTCGACGACGTGCTCGCCCAGCGGCATCCGGTCGGCGAGCACCACTATCTGGCGTATCTCGCGGTCACCCCCGGCCGGCAGCGGCTCGGCCTGGGTACGGCGTTGCTGGCCCACCGGCACGCCATCCTCGACACCGCCGGGAGCGCGGCGTACGTCGTGGCGAGCAGTCCACGGGCCCGCGACCTGTACGCCCGGCTCGGCTACCAGATGACCGCGACCGTCCCGTTCCACCTGCCCGACGGCGGCCCGCTGCTCTGGCCGATGTGGCGTCCGGCGCAGCCCACCCGCCACTACGGCTGACTCTCGACCGGCGAACGACGTCGCCGGGATCAGCGGAACACCTCGACGGGCCGGCGGGGAACATCGACGGGTCGAAAGGTGACGTGCGACAACTCGGTTCCGCCGTACCCCGGCCCGTCGGTAATCTTCGCGACATGAGGATCGGGATTGTCGGCGCGACCGGCCAGGTCGGTGGCGTCATGCGTCAGGTGTTGGAGCAGCGTCAGGTGCCCGTCGACGAGCTGCGGCTGTTCGCCTCGGCCCGCTCGGCCGGCCGTACGCTGCCGTGGCGCGGCGGTGAGGTGACCGTCGAGGACGCGGCGAGCGCCGACTACCAGGGCCTGGACATCGTGCTCCTCTCCGCCGGCAAGGCCACCTCCAAGGAGTTGTCGCCCCGGATCGCGCAGGCCGGTGCCGTAGTGATCGACAACTCGTCGGCGTGGCGGATGGATCCGGACGTACCGCTGGTGGTCGCCGAGGTCAACCCGCAGGCCGCCGCTGACCGGCCCAAGGGGATCATCGCCAACCCCAACTGCACCACGATGGCCGCGATGCCGGTGCTGCGTCCGCTGCACGCCGAAGCCGGCCTGGTCAGCCTGGTCGTCTCGACCTACCAGGCGGTGTCCGGGGCCGGTCTGGCCGGCGTCGCCGAACTGGACGAGCAGGTCCGCAAGGTCGCCGAGGACGCGGCAGCGTTGACCTTCGACGGTACGGCGGTGGAGTTCCCGCTCCCGCGCTCGTTCGCCCGACCGATCGCGTTCAACGTGCTGCCGCTGGCCGGCGCGATCGTCGACGACGGCTCGGGGGAGACCGACGAAGAACAGAAGCTGCGCAACGAGAGCCGCAAGATCCTCGACATCCCCGAGCTGAAGGTCTCCGGAACCTGCGTCCGGGTGCCGGTCTTCACCGGCCACTCGCTGCAGATCAACGCCCGGTTCGCCCGGCCGATCAGCCCACGGCGGGCGATGGAGCTGCTCGCCGACGCACCCGGGGTGGCGTTGTCGGACATCCCGACGCCGTTGCAGGCAGCCGGGCAGGACCCGACGTACGTGGGCCGGATCCGCGCCGACGAGACCGTCGAACACGGGCTGTCGTTGTTCTGCTCCAACGACAACCTGCGCAAGGGCGCGGCGCTCAACACTGTGCAGATCGCCGAACTGCTCATCGCCGGCACCGCCTGACCCCGTACCGGCCCGGGCCGGCTACCGGCCGATGGTCGGCAGGTCCGGGCTCTGCCGTTCGGCGAGCAGCAGGGCGGCGTCGTCGGTGATCTGACCGCCGGAATGCCGGTGCAGTTCGGCGACGATCCGGTCCAGGACCTCCTGCCGGTCCGCCAGGTCCAGACAGGCGGTCACCTGCGTGGAGTCGAGGAACTTGCCGCCACCGTTGCGCGCCTCGACCAGTCCGTCGGTGTAGAGCAGCAGCCGGTCGCCGGGTGACCACGGCCGGGTCAGCTCGGTCGGATCCGGGGCGTCGCGGTGCAGTCCCAGCGGCGGATGCCGGTCCGTCGGCTCCAGGATCTCCAGCTTCCCGTCGGCGGTCCGCAACGCCGGTGCCGGATGGCCACAGTTGATCACCGTCAGCGTGTCACCGGTCAGCTGCACCAGGGCGGCGGTGACGAACTGCGCGGGCTGACCGGCGCCGATCGCGTCCCGTACCACCGCCTGGTCGAGGTCGGCCGCCACCGCGGACAGCTCCGGCCGTACGAAGGCGGACTGCCGGAACGTGCCCATCACCGTGGTGGCGATCTGCACCGCCTGCAGCCCCTTGCCGCACGCGTCACCGATGATCAGCCGTACGCCGTACGGGCTGGCCACCGCCTCGTACAGGTCGCCGCCGACGTTCGCCGCCTCGGAGGCGGACAGGTAGCGGGCGACCAGCGCGGCATCACCCAGCCAGGGTGGCGGGGTCCGCAGCACCGCCCGCTGGGCGACCTGGGCGATTTCCGTCATCCGGCTCAGGCGGGCCTCGCGCAGGTTGCGGGACCGGGCGACGTAGATCGACACGATGCCGACGGCGAAGACCACCGAGGTGCGCAGCAGGTGGTCCAGGCTGCCGAACACGCCGCTGGGCAGGCCGGCGACCAGCGCGACCAGGCAGGCGACGGCCGCCACCAGCGCGGTCCGGCGGGTCTTCTCGACCGCTGCCGCGAGCAGCGGGGCGAGGGACAGGAAACCGAGCACGACCGCGTCGGTCCGGGTGAGCACGTCGATCACGGTGATCACCGCGATCAGCGCCAACGCCGCCGGCAGCCCGCGCCAGCGTTCGGTACGTCGCATCAGCGTCCAGTCCGGCGAACCGGGCATACGCCAGTCGCCCCGGCGCACCCACACGTCCTGCTCCCTACCCGACGCTGGACCGGTCCCAGCAGGCCGTTCTCGTGCAGGAAGCCTAGCCGATCGCGGGTGCTCCGGCCGGCCCGCCAATGTGGGTGGGTGAGCGGGGTGCCGGCCGGTTTTCCGGGCCGGGGCACGGGTACCCGGAACATGGCGCCGACACCGAGAGGAGTGCATGATGACGACCGTCGGAGAGTTCATGACAGCCCGGCCGTTCACCATGGACGCGAACGACATGCTGACCGCAGCGGCGCGACAGATGCGCGATGCCGACATCGGGGACATCATCGTCACCGATGGCAGTGAAATCCAAGGAATCGTGACCGATCGGGACATCACCGTCCGTGCGGTGGCTTCCGAGATGGATCCGGCGAGCACCCAGCTCAGCCAGATCCTCAGCGAGGACGTGGTGGTCGTCTCGCCGTACGACGACGCGGTCGCCGCCGCCGAACTGATGCGGACCTACTCGGTGCGCCGACTGCCGGTGGTCGACGACGGCCGCCTGGTCGGTGTGGTGTCGATGGGTGATCTGGCCGTCGAGTGGGAGCCGGATTCGGTGCTGGCCGACATCAGCACCGACGAACCCAACAACTGACCACTCGTCGTCGAACCCGCCGGCCGTAGGCCGACCGGCGGTCGGCGGAACCCTCCGGTGGGTGTCCTCAGTGCTCCGCCTGGTCTCCCCGGCGCCCGGGGCCGGGCGGTGGCGGGGACACCCACTTTCGCGCCGCAGGCACCGCAGACACCTTCGATCGGAGATCAACGACATGAGTCGACCACGCATCGTCATCGTCGGCGCCGGATTCGCCGGCTACCAGGCCGCCCGTACGCTCTCCCGGACGGCCCGGGGGGCGGCGGAGATCGTGCTGATCAACCCGACCGACTACTTCCTCTACGTACCGCTGCTTCCGGAGGTGGCGTCCGGGGTGCTGGAACCCCGCCGGGCGACCGTCTCCCTGCCGGACACGCTGCCCGGAGTGCGCATCGTGCTCGGTGAGATCGACCGGATCGACCTGCCGGAGCGTCGGGTCGGCTACGTCGACGCCGAAGGCAGCCCGGCCGACCTGCGCTACGACCGACTGGTCGTCTCGATCGGCAGCGTCAACAAGTTGCTGCCGATACCGGGCGTCAACGAACACGCGCACGGCTTCCGCACCCTGCCGGAGGCGCTCTACCTGCGCGACCACCTGACCCGGCAGATCGAACTCGCCGACCTCACCGACGACTCCGCCGAACGCGCGGCCCGCTGCACGTTCGTCGTGGTCGGGGCCGGATACACCGGTACGGAGGTCGCCGCGCACTGTGTGACAGCGACCGACCTGCTGGTCCGCCGTCACCCCCGGCTGGCCAACCAGGAGGTTCGCTGGCTGCTGCTCGATCTGGCCGACCGGGTGCTGCCGGAGCTGGACCAGCGGATGTCGGTCACCGCGCAGAAGGTGCTCGACTCGCGTGGAGTCGACACCCGCTTCGGCACCTCGGTGCGCGAGGCCACCGCCGACGGGGTGCACCTGTCCGACGGCGAGTTCGTCGCCACCCGCTCGCTGATCTGGTGCGTCGGGGTCCGGCCGGATCCGGTCGTCGACGAGCTGGGGCTGGCCACGCTGAAGGGTCGGTTGGTGGTGGACGAGTTCCTCGCCGTACCACGGCACCCGGAGGTGTTCGCGTGCGGCGACGCCGCCGCCGTCCCGGATCCGAGTCGTCCCGGCGAGATCACCCCGATGACCGCCCAACACGCCGTACGGCAGGGCAAGCTCGTCGCCCGCAACATCGCGGCCTCGTACGGGCACGGCTCGCCCGCGCCGTACCGGCACAAGGACCTCGGTTTCGTGGTGGACCTCGGCGGCGCGCAGGCGGCGGCGAACCCGCTGCACGTGCCGCTGTCCGGGCCACTGGCCAAGGTGGTCACCCGTGGTTACCACCTGGCGTCGATCCCCGGCAACCGGGTACGGGTGGCGGCCGACTGGATGCTGGAGTCGCTGCTGTCCCGCCAAGGTGTGCAGTTGGGGCTGGTGCCGCCGTCGGCGGTGCCGCTGGAAACGTCGTCGCCGGAACTGTTCCATCCGGTGGGCCGCTGACCGGCCGGGGGGTGTGCCGCCCCGCCCGACTCGCCGGTGATCGTTTCCGTCCGGGGGCAGCGGGTACCCGCCCCGGCGAGGGCCCGCTGACGAGCTACCAGCCAGCGTTTCCGCCGAGCGAAAGAGCGAGCGGGAGCGAACGGGAGAGCGAGAGGGAGAAACGATGGACATCGGCATCATTGGCGCCGGTAATGTCGGATCCGCGATGGCGCGCCGGCTCACCGAGGTCGGCCACCAGGTGACGATCTCCGCGTCGAGCCCCGATTCCCCCCGGCTGGCGCAGGCGACCACCGCCACCGGGGTGACCCCCGTGGCGCCGGAGCGGGCGGCCGAGGCGGACCTGGTCGTGCTGGCCGTACCCTTCGCCGACGTCGACAGCACGCTGGCCGGGCCGGTGGCCGGGGCCCTGACCGGGCGGACGGTGATCGACGTGACCAACCCGCTCGGCCCGGACCACATGTCGCTGCGGATCGGGCACGACACCTCAGCCGCCGAGCGGATCGCCGAGTTGGTGCCGGCGGCACAGGTCATCAAGGCGTTCAACACGGTTCTCGCGCCCAATCACGCCCGGCCGGTGCTGGGCGGGGTCCGGCAGTCGGTACCGGTGGCCGGGGACGACCTGGCCGCCAAGAAGACAGTCCAGGAGCTTGGCACCCAGCTCGGGTTCGACACGGTCGACGCCGGGCCGCTGTCCAGCGCACGCTATCTGGAACCGGTCGCCGCGCTGCTCATCCAGGTCGCGTACGGCGGAGGTGGCGGCCCGACCGTCGGGTTCGCCCTGGCCAGGGACTGAGCCACCGCGGTCGATTCGACTCGGGACGACTCGGAGTCGACCCCGACCCGGTCGGGTCCGGATCGACGGAGCGTACGGGTAGGGGCGGACCGGCGTGACTTCCAGGTTGCGCGGTCCGCCCTCGGGGCGGGAATGCTCTTCTACGGGCCGTATGGTGGATGGGTGTCGTGCGCGCCGTACCCGGCAGGACGGACGCATCCGTAGAAACCCGAGGAGATTTCGTGACCGTCACTCTGACCGCCGACAGCGCAGGCTCGGTCAGCGACTTCAAGGTCGCTGACCTTTCGCTGGCCGCCTTCGGGCGCAAGGAGATCGAGCTCGCCGAGCACGAGATGCCCGGCCTGATGGCGCTGCGCCGCGAGTACGCCGCCCAGCAGCCGTTCAAGGGCAAGAAGATCGCTGGTTCGCTGCACATGACGGTGCAGACCGCGGTGCTGATCGAGACGCTGACCGCACTCGGTGCCGACGTGCGCTGGGTCTCCTGCAACATCTTCTCCACCCAGGACCACGCGGCGGCGGCGGTCGTCGTGGGGCCCAACGGCACCGTCGAGGACCCGCAGGGTGTGGCGGTGTACGCCTGGAAGGGCGAGACGCTCGACGAGTACTGGTGGTGCACCGAGCAGATGCTGACCTGGCCGGACGGCTCGGGACCGGACTCGATCGTCGACGACGGCGGGGACGTGACCCTGCTCATCCACCTCGGCAAGCAGTTCGAGGAGGCCGGCGCGGTGCCGTCGACGGCACCGACCGACTCGCACGAGTACGGCATCATCCTGGAGACCCTGCGGCGGTCGCTGGCGACGAACCCCACCAAGTACACCGAGATGGCCGAGCCGATCATCGGCGTCTCCGAGGAGACCACCACCGGCGTCAACCGCCTCTACGAGCTGGCCCGGGACGGCAAGCTGCTCTTCCCGGCGATCAACGTCAACGACTCGGTGACCAAGAGCAAGTTCGACAACAAGTACGGCATCCGCCACTCGCTGGTGGACGGCATCAACCGGGCCACCGACGTGATGATCGCCGGCAAGCTCACCGTGATCTGCGGGTACGGCGACGTCGGCAAGGGCGCGGTCGAGTCGCTGCGCGGCCAGGGTGCCCGGGTCGTGGTGACCGAGATCGACCCGATCTGCGCGTTGCAGGCGGCGATGGACGGGCTGGACGTGGTGACCCTGGACGACGTGGTCGAGCGGGGCGACATCTTCATCACCACGACCGGCAACAAGGACATCATCATGGCCGAGCACATGGCGAAGATGAAGCACAACGCGATCGTCGGCAACGTCGGGCACTTCGACAACGAGATCGACATGGCCGGGCTCGCCAAGGTACCGGGCATCGAGAAGATCAACATCAAGCCGCAGGTCGACGAGTGGCGCTTCCCGGACGGACACTCGGTGATCGTGCTCTCGGAGGGCCGGCTGCTCAACCTCGGCAACGCGACCGGGCACCCGAGCTTCGTGATGTCGACCTCGTTCTCCAACCAGGTGATCGCCCAGGTGGAGCTGTTCGCCAAGGTCGGCGAGTACGGCAAGCAGGTCTACGTGCTGCCCAAGCACCTCGACGAGAAGGTGGCCCGGCTGCACCTCGACGCGTTCGGCGCCAAGTTGACGGTGCTCACCAAGGCGCAGGCCGACTACATCGGCGTGGACGTGGCCGGCCCCTACAAGCCGGAGCACTACCGCTACTGACCTGGGCGTGGTGCGGGCCACCAGGTCCGCGCACCGGCCGGTGTGCCGACCCCGGAACCGTCTCCAGGTTCCGGGGTCGGCCCGTCTCCGGGCTCCTTTGGGGTCAGGCCGCCAGGCCGAGTGCCTCGTGGTCAGGCCGCCAGGCCGAGTGCATCGTGGTCAGGCGGCCAGGCCGAGTGCCTCGGCGGCCGCCCGCCCGTTGGCGTGACTTGCGCCGAAGGTGGTGACGAAGGCTCGTACGCCCGCCGGGCGCCACGGTGACGGCCAGCCCATCTCCACCACCGAGACCGGATACCCGGCGGCGAGCGTCTCGATCAGTTCCCGAGCGCCGGGGACCCGGTGGATGTGCCGGCCGACCAGCACCAGCGGACGACCGGCGGCTGCCGTACGCAGGGCGTCGGCGGTGACGTCGGCCGGTACCACCCGGCGGTGTTCGGTGCCGTCCAGATGCGGACCGAGCCCCCACGGCACCCGGCCTTCGGCGATCGTCGAACTGGTCGCCAGGTGCACCACCAGCGGCGTACCGAGCCCGTCGAGGGATCCTTCCACCCGGACCGCGAGCCGGGCGGCGGCGTACCCGAGGTCACTCGGCCCGCCGGCCGCGTCGGACGCGCGACGTACCGTCGACGCGAGCGCGCCGACCCGGTCGCCGGCCTGTTCGACCCGGCCGACCGGCAGGGTGCCGTCGGTGATCGCGTCGGCGATGCCGGCGGCGATCCGCTCCACCAGCGACTGGTCGACCCGCGCGCCGACACAGAGCAGGTCGGCCCCGGCGGCGAGCGCGGCGACCGCGGCGGGCACGATGCCGCCGGCGGCGAGCGTGGCGCCGCGCATCTCCAACGCGTCGGTCACGATCACCCCGGTGAAGCCGTATTCCTGGCGGAGCAGCCCGGTCAGCGCGTCCGGGCTCAGGGTGGCCGGGGCGTCGCCGGTGAGCGCCGGGACCCGGATGTGCGCGGTCATGATCGCCCGCGTGTCGGCGCCGACGACCGCCGCGAAGGGCGGCAGGTCCCGGTCGCGCAACACCCGCAGCGGTACGTCGACGACCGGCAGTTCCAGGTGGGAGTCGGTGACGGTGGCTCCGTGGCCGGGGAAGTGTTTGGCGCAGGCGGCGATTCCGGCGTCCTGCAGTCCGGTGACGGCGGCGGCGGCGTGGGCGGCGACCCTGGCCGGATCGGCGCCGAACGATCGGGTGCCGATGATCGGGTTGTCGTCGGCGGTGTTGACGTCGACGGTCGGGGCCAGGTTGAGGTTGATCCCGCAGGTGGCGAGTTCGTCGCCGATCGCCCGGTAGACCGCCCGGGTCAGGTCGGGGTCGTCGACCGCGCCGAGCGCGGCGTTGCCCGGGTACGGGCTGCCGGTGGCGTGGGCCAGCCGGGTGACGTCGCCGCCTTCTTCGTCGATGGCGATCAGGACGTCGGGCCGGGCGGCGCGCAGCGTGGCGGTCATCGTGGCGACCTGCGCCGGGTCCGCGACGTTGGTGCCGAACAGGGTGTGTCCGGCGAGCCCGGCGCCGACCAGGTCGATCGCCCAGCCTGGCGGGGTGTGGCCGGGGAACGCGGCCAACAGGGTACGCAACGCCAGCCGGCGTAGGCCCGGATCGATCGACACGGTGTCTTCCCCCTCCGTGACAGCCTCGCGGTCCGAGTGTCGCACCGTGGGTGCACTGTCGTTGCCGGTGAGTGCCGCATCGTCGGACCGTCGACGGTGTCGACGGCCATTACGCTACGGCTACTCCGTTGAGGTTGCCCAAGATAATAGTTAACTTTCCTAAACGCTAGAGGACGACGTATGGGTTCCCCGCGCCTACCCGGCACGCCAAGTCTGCTGCGCGCCCTCAACGACCGGGCCGCGCTGGAGCTGCTCATCGCCCGGGGTCCGCTGACCCGAGCCCAACTCGGCGAGCTGACCGGGCTGTCCAAGGTGACCGCCTCCCAGCTGGTGGAACGGCTCGAAGGTCGTGGCCTGGTCACCCGGGTGGGTGAGCAGGCCGGCGGCCGAGGGCCGAACGCGCAGCTCTACGCCGTCGAACCCGGCAGCGCCCACGTGGTCGGAGTCGACGTCGGACCCGACCGGGTCGTCGCCGCCTGCGCCGACATCACCGGATCGGTGATCGGCCGGGTCGAACAGTCCACCAAGGATACCGACGACCCGGTCGGCGTGGTGCACAACGCCGTCGTCCAGGCGGCCGGCAGCGCGGCGACCCAACTGGCCAGCGTACGGCGGGTGGTGCTCGGCACCCCCGGCCTGGTGGACCCGGCCACCGGCGACATCACCTTCGCCTACAACCTGCCCCGGTGGCACCGAGGTCTGCTCGCCGCCCTGCGCGAAGATCTCGACACCACGGTGGTCTTCGAAAACGACGTCAACCTCGCGGCCGTCGCCGAGGCACACGCCGGCGCGGCCCGCGACGTGCCGAACTTCGTGCTGGTCTGGGCCGGAGTCGGCGTCGGTCTGGCCATCGTGCTCGGCGGGCGGCTGCACCACGGCAGCACCGGTGCCGCCGGTGAGATCGGCTACCTGCCGGTGCCGGGTGCCCCGATCCCACGCGACGTCTCCCGGCGGGCGAAGCCGGCGTTCCAGCAGATCGCCGGAGCGGACGCGGTCCGCGCCCTCGCCCGCGAACACGGGTTCCGCGCGGCCGGCGCGGGCGACGCCGTCCGGGCCGCGGTCGCCGCCGGTACCCGTGGCGGCCCGGTCCTCGACGAACTGGCCCGCCGGTTCGCCCTCGGCGTCGCCAGCGCCTGCGTGGTGCTCGACCCGCCGCTGGTCGTGCTCACCGGCGAGGTCGGCCAGGCCGGCGGTGACGCGCTCGCGCAACGGGTGCAGCACGAAGTGGCCGCGATCACTCTGGTCACCCCCCGCGTGGTGGTCACCGAGGTCACCGAGGAACCGGTGCTGCAGGGAGCCCTGCGGATCGCCCTCGATGCCGTACGGGACGAGGTGTTCGGCTCCACCGTGGCCTGACCTGCGCCTGACCTTCACCGGCCCGCCGCCTGCGGGTGTCCGGCCGATACCTGGCGGTCTGCGTCGGCACGTCGACCCGTCGGGCAGATCCGGCCGGAACCCGGTCGGGCCCGCGTGGTTGGATGGACCGGTGCCGACCGCTGCTGACGACTTGGTGATCCAGCTCGACGGGGTGGGCGTGACCCGCTCCGGCGCCGCCCTGCTGCACGACGTCACGCTGCGGGTGCGCCCCGACGAACGCTGGGTGGTGCTCGGGCCCAACGGCGCCGGCAAGACCACCCTGCTCAGCCTGGCCGCCGCCCGGCTCCACCCGACCACCGGCACCGTGCACCTGCTCGGTGAGCGACTCGGCCGTACCGACGTGGCGGAACTGCGTACCCGGATCGGGTTATCCACCGCGACGTTGGCCGACCGGATCCCCGCCGACGAGCGGGTCCTCGACGTGGTGCTGACCGCCGCGTGGTCGGTGGTCGGCCGGTGGCGGGAAAGCTACGACGCGGTCGACGAGAGCCGGGCCCGGTCGCTGCTCGGCCAGTTCGGCGTCGCCGGGTTCGCCGACCGCGGCTACGGCACCCTGTCGGAAGGCGAACGCAAGCGGGTCCAGATCGCCCGGTCCCTGATGGCCGACCCGGAACTGCTGCTGCTCGACGAGCCCGCGGCCGGGCTCGACCTCGGCGGCCGGGAGGAACTGGTCGGCCGGCTCGGCGCGCTGGCCAGCGACCCGGACGCCCCGGCGCTGGTGCTGGTCACCCACCACGTCGAGGAGATCCCAGCCGGTTTCAGCCACGCTCTGCTGCTGCGGACGGGCACGATCGTGGCCGCCGGCCCGCTGGCGTCGACGCTCACCGGCGAAAACCTGTCGAAGACCTTCGACCTGCCGCTGGTGGTGGAACGCGCCGGTGCGCGCTTCACCGCCCGCGCCGCCTGACGCCGGCAACTCCGGCCTACACTCGCAGGCCGCAGGGTTACCCGGCGGTGAGCAGACGAGGCGGAGGCACCGTGAGACGTCCGAGGATCGTCGTCGTGGGCAGCGCGAACATGGACTTGGTCGCGACCGCTCCTCGGCTGCCGTCGCCGGGGGAGACGTTGCTTGGCAGCGACTTCGTGATGGTCCCCGGCGGCAAGGGTGCCAACCAGGCGATCGCCGCCGCCCGGGCCGGCGGTGACTGCGTCTTCCTCGGCGCGGTCGGCTCCGACTCTTTCGGCGTCACCCTCACCGGCAGGATCGCCCGTTCCGGCGTGGACACCAGTCAACTACGGGTGGTGTACGGGCCGTCCGGTGTCGCGGTCGTGATGGTCAACCAGGCGGGCGAGAACGCCATCGTGGTCACCCCCGGCGCCAACTCCGCGTTCGACGGCCTGACCGAGCCCGAGCTGGCGGCGATCCGGTCCGCCGACGTGCTGGTCGCCCAGCTGGAGATCCCGCTCGACACCGTTGTCGCCGCCGCGTCGGCGGCCCGGGCGGCGGGCACCCGGGTGGTGCTCAACGCCGCACCGGCCCGGCCACTGCCGGCCGAACTGCTCGACGCGGTCGACCTGCTGGTCGTCAACGACACCGAGGCCAGGGCGCTCGTCGGCGCCGGAAGCGAGGATCCGACGGCGTTGCTGACCGTGGTGTCCCGGGCGGTTCTCACCCTCGGCGTACAAGGTGCCTGGTTCGTCGAGCGGGACGGGCCGACGTGTCACGTGCCGGCCATCGCCGTCGAGACGGTGGACTCCACCGCCGCCGGTGACGCGTTCACCGGGGCGCTCGCGGTGGCCTGGGGAGAAGGACGGGACCTGCTGGCGGCGGTCCGCTGGGCCTCGGCCGCCGGCGCGGCCTGCGTACGGCGGCTCGGTGCGTCGGTGTCGCTGCCGGACCGCGCCGAGATCGACGCCCTGGCCGTCTGACGCATCCGCCGGTACGGGTGGCGCCGATGGGCGACCATGGCCGGTATGCGAGTCATCCTCAACCTGCTCTGGCTGATCTTCGGCGGCGGCATCGTGCTCGGCGTCGCCTACGGCATCGCCGCCCTGATCTGCTTCGTCCTGGTCATCACGATTCCGTTCGGGGTGGCGTCGCTGCGGCTGGCGTACTACTCCCTGTGGCCCTTCGGCCGGACCCTGGTCGCGAAGTCGGGTGCCGGCATCGGCTCCGGGCTGGCGAACCTCCTCTGGGTGCTGCTGGCCGGCTGGTGGCTGGCACTGACCCACATTGTCACCGGCGTCACTCTCTGCCTGACCATCATCGGCATCCCGTTCGGGATCGCCAACTTCAAGCTGGTGCCGGCCGCGTTCTGGCCGCTCGGTCGCGAGGTGGTCGACGTCGAGGACCTACGCCGTCCCGGTCTGGTCCACGCCTGACGTCTCCGGAGTCTGCTGCGTACCGGATGTGGTCCGTGGCAAGCTCCGGCCGGAAATCCGTTCATACCGTTGCCTGGCGGCCTGGGCGGTGCCGAGACCGAGCCCGAAGGCGATGGCCTGCCAGGTGAGACCCCGTTGCCGGGCGGCCTCCAGCAGGCCCAGTTCGATCGCGTCGAGGTCGGCGCGCACGGGTGCTACCAGGGTCAGCGCCGCGACGAGGTCGCTCTGGTCGAGCGCCGGTTCGCCCGCCTCGGACGTCGCGCCGCCGACAGCCAGGGCCAGGACCAGTCGGATGGCTTCGTACGGATCGACCACCTCGGGGTGCAGATGACGGTGGCGCCTGCTGGAGGTGTCAGCGTGCCGCTCGGCGATTCGCAGCAGCGCGGCGTGAGCGCGGTGTGCCCGCGACCGGGCGGCATCGGGCGGGGTGAACGGGTCGTCGACAGTCACCGTTCGACTCAATCACCAAATCATGCCGTTGTCAATTTGGTGTTTTCAACGAAGTGTTTATCTCAATGGGGTGCAGCGAGTCCACCGTCAAGTGGTGAACGCCACCAGGTAGACGGTGACGTCGTCCGGCCGGTCCAGGTCGACCAGCAGCTTGCGGAACACGCCCTGCGTCGGCTCGGTCAACTGCTCCACCCCGACGACGTCGACCGCGGCGTCCGGCCGCCACGTGTCGCCGGACGCGTGGTCGCCGTCGCCGACGGCGCGCAGCCCCGGCCGCGGCCGCGGGAACCCGCTGTCGGCCAGGAACCCCGGCAACGCCGTGGCCGGCATCCGGAACATCGCGGTGAGATGCCAGTCCTGGAAGCTGACGAACGACGTGGACAACAGGACGGTGCCCGGCGGCAGCCGTACCTTGGCGTTGGCCTCGACCTCGGCGGCGGTCAAGGTCCGTGGGGTCGGACCCCGTCCGTCGGCGACGTCGCCGCGTCCGCCGGCCGTGACACCCCGCTCGGCGGTACGGTCGACAGCGCCCGAACCGACACCCGGAACGATGGCGCCGCACCCGGTCAACCCGATCCCGACGAGCATCAGCCCGACGACACCACGGGTCGGCCGGACCATCGATCTGCGCATGCGGGCAGGGTAGGCCGGCGGGTCAACGATCCCGCGATCACGCTGAGTCGTTCGCGGCGGGCTCCTCCTCCTCGCCGAGCCGGTCCGCGCCCCGCCGACGGAGCATCCGTAGCCCGGGAATGCCCGCCACCGCCAGCTTCAGATCCCGGGTCACCTCCAACAGGCTGTGAATGTCCGGACCGACCCGATCCAGGGTGGCCAGGATCGGCAGCACGTCGGCCTGGATGTGCCGGGTCAAGCGGGGCAGCTCGTCGACCAGCTTCACCGCCGCGTCCACCTCGTCCTCGCTGAGCTGTTCGACGAAGTGCCGGGCCATCGGCGCGCCCCGGCGCAGGGCCGGCTCGTACTCCCCGAGCAGATCGGCCGAGCGGGCGGCGATCTGTTCGCTCTGCCCCACCAGCCGACTCGCCCCGACCGCCACCTGGTCGGCGTCGCCGAGCAACGTCTCGGCCGCCGCCGCCAACCGGGTCGCCGCCTCCACCGCCGACGTGGCCGCCGCCGCGATCACCTCGACCCGGCGGGTCGCTTCCTCGGTCTCGTCCACCACCTGGGCGCTGCGTTCGAGCAGCAACTCGACATGGTCCACCACGGTGCCGGTCCGGCGGACCAGGGACTCGATCTCGTCGAGTACGGCGAACGCCCGGCCGGGCACCGCCGCGTACTCGGCGGCGAGCTGACCGGCCTGTCCCACCAGCTGCATCGTGTGCCCGGTGACCCGGCCGACGGTGTCGGTCGCCGACGAGGCGACCTGGCCGGCCGTGGTCCGGGCCAACGCGAGGACCTTCACCGGGAGCGACAGTGGGAGCGGCATCCCCTCATTGTGCGCCCACCGGACCACCGGCGCCCGTTCCCGGCGCCCACCGCCCTCGTCCCCGGCGCCCACCGCCCCGTGCCGGTTGGCGCTGCCCGCCGCCGGACCGATGGCGCGGGTCTGGCACTGTGGAGCACCCGGACGCGTGGGTCGACCCGGGTGGTCGGGCGAGAGGAGCCAGCTCAGGTGGACAAGGGCTGGCGCAACGCCCTCGCCGGGGTCGCCGTACTGGTCGGGCTGACGATCCTGGTGTGCCTGCCCGGTGTGGTGTCGCTCGCGTGGCCCGTCGACGGGCCACGGCTGACCGGACGGCTCGACGTCGGCTACGGCGTGACGGTCGATCCGCCCGCCGACGCGCGACTCGCCATCGATTCCCGTCCCGGCACCGGTGACGTCGGCATCGACGTCGGCGACGACGTGTACCTCGCCCTCGCCGCCCGGCGGTTCACCGGTGATCCGCAGCCGTTCGTCGACCACGCCCTCGACCGGTTGAGTTGGGATCCGCCGGGGCCGTCGGCCGAATTGGAGCAGGTCCGGTTACCGGGCTCTGGCTTCACCGGGGTACGCCACTGGACGCCGGACCCGTTCGACGACGACCTCGGCGAGTGCCTGACCGTCGTCACCGCCGGCACCGCCGCCAGCCGGGTGGGCGTGACCGCCCTGGTCTCGGGAGTGCCCGACTGCGCCGCCGTACCCGACGCGGTGCGCCGCGCGATCGACAGCCTGAGCATCGAGGAGTCGCCGTGACCAGCCAGGCCTGGACACCGGTACGGGTACCGAGCTTCTGGCTGCTGACCGGTGCCGTCGGGCTGACCGGTGTTCCCGTACTCCTGCTGGTGCCGTTCATGGCGTTCACGGCACCGCTGTCGACGTTGGCGGCGCTGCCGTTGATCGCCGCGTACGCGGTGGCGGTGTTGCTGGTCGTCCGGTCGGTCGACCAGTTGGCCCGCCGCCCGTGGTGGCTGGTGGCGCTGGCCTTCGGTTGGGGCGGTACGGTGTCGGTGGCCGTCGGTGCCGGGTCAGGCTGGCTCCTGGACGATCTGCTGGCCAAGGCGACCTCGCCGTGGTTCGCCGCCACCTGGGGCGCGGCGCTGGTCGCCCCGACCGCCGAGGAACTGGCCAAGGGCGCCGGGGTGCTGCTGCTCTTCCTCGCCGCCCGACCGCACCTGCGGACCGTCTTCGCGGGCGCGGTCTACGGCGCGGTCGTCGGAGTGGGCTTCGCCGCCGTCGAGGACCTTGGCTACGCGCTGATCTCGGCCGACGATCCGTTGCCCGACGACGTGTCCGCCGCCGTCTCGGTGGTGGCGCTGCGGGTGCTCGTGCCCGGGGTGGCCGGCCACGCTCTGTTCACCGCGACCTTCGGTGCCGGCGTCACCTATCTGCTGCTGCGGACCGACCGGAGCCGGGCGCGCCGGGTCGGCGTGACGGTCGCGGCGGCCGGTCTCGCCTGGCTGACGCACGCCGTGGTCAACGCGCCGTTCGTGGTGACCCTGCCGGCCTGGCCGCGACCCGCCGGCGACCTGGCCGGTTACCTGCTGATCGTCTGGGTGCCCACGGCGGCGGCGTTGTGGTGGCTGGCCAGGCTGCGTCGGACCGAGTTCCGGCAGGCCGTGCAGCGGCTGGCCGGCGTCGAACCGGCGGCGGCGACGGCCGCCGAGGCCGAGGCGTTGACCGGCTACGTGGATCGGGCGCGGGTACGTCGGCTGGTCCGCGACGGCGTGCCGCCGGCTGCCCGTGGCCCGGCGGTACGGGCCGCGTGTGAGGTGCAACGGGCGATGTTGGCGTTGGCCGACGAGCTGACCCGACCCACCGCCCCGGCCCCGCCGGCCGTACCACCGGTGTGGTCGCCGGCGCCGATCGCTCCGCCGGCATGGTCACCGACGGCGACCTGGTCACCGTCACCCGCCTGGCCGCCAGCGGCGGACGGCCAACTGTCGTGGCCGGCCCCGTTGACCGGTCAGCCCGCCGCTCCGCTGCCGCCGACTCCGTATCCCGCGTATCCGTATCCCGCGTATCCGTATCCCGCGTATCCGTATCCCGCGTATCCGTATCCCGGGTATCCGTACCCCTATCCGGTGCCTCCGGCGGAGCCCGGCCCGCCGGCCTGGTATCCGGCGGGGCCGTTCGCGACGGTGGCCCCGCCGCCCCCGCCCGGCCCTCTGGAGCAGGCCCGCGACAAGGTGGCGCGGGCCCGGGCCGCGTTGCGCGAGGCCGGTGGCGACGACCGGCTACCGGCGCTGCCGCAGCGGCCGGTGACCATCGTCCGTCCCGTGGTCCTGGTGACGCTGCTCCTGCTGGGGGTGGTCGGTGTGTTCCACTGGGCGGCCGCGTCGATGGCGGCGACGCTCGCCGTGGCGTGGCTGATCAGCTCACGGGTCGCTGGTCGGGCGGTACGCCCGCTCGATCTGGCGGCCGCCGCGCTGGCCGTGGCCAGCCTGCACCTGTGGTCGGCGAGCCTGTTGACCGTGGCGTTGTTCGCGCACGAGTTCTGACCCGGACGCGATGGCGGCCCGTTGGACGCCGTCACGTTCGCGGGCGGTCGTCCGGGCCTCGGCGTCGAGCGCGGCCTCGACCGCACGGCGCAGCGAGCGGTGGATCCGACCGATCCGCAGCGCGTCGCGGCTGGCCACCAGAAGCACCGGTACGCCGCGTGCCTCGACCCACAGTTCGAGGACGTGCGAGCCCCGGTCGTAGGAGTCGTCCAGCAGACCGAGCAGCAGGTCCGCCAGGGGCACGATGGCGAGGCCGACCAGGATCGATCCGCCGACCAGGGCGATCGTGATCGTCGGCGACGCCTGGATGGTCAGGGCGGTCACCAGGCCGAGGATCGCGGTGACCACCGGGGCGACGAAGGCAATGCCGACCATCCCTCGTCCGGCCAGCGCGCCCCAGGAGCGGGCACCGCGCCGCTGCCAGATGCGGTACAGGTCCCGCAGCGGGAAGCGCTGCTGCCCGACCCGGATCTCGGCCGATGTGATTCGTACGGATTTGTCGTCGTAATAGGTGATCATCCGCCCGCCCTCGTCACGTTATCGATCACGTTACCCACTCTCCGGCGTTCGCCGTAGGCTGTCCCAGGAACGCGACGTCGATGGGGAGGTCCGCCGTGGACGAGTTGGTGCTGGTCGAGGTCGAGGAGGGCATCGCCACCATCCGGCTGGCCCGGCCACCGATGAACGCGCTCGACACCGCCGTGCAGGAGCGGCTACGGGCGGCGGCGCTCCAGGTCACCGACGATCCCCTGGTGCGGGCGGTGGTGATCTACGGCGGGGAGAAGGTCTTCGCCGCCGGCGCCGACATCAAGGAGATGGCCGATATGTCGTACGTGGACATGTCGGCGCGGGCGGCCCACCTGTCCAGCGCCTTCGACGCGATCGCCCGGATCCCCAAGCCGGTGGTGGCCGCGATCACCGGCTACGCCCTCGGTGGCGGCTGCGAGTTGGCGCTGGCCTGCGACTGGCGGGTGGTCGCCGAGGACGCGAAGTTGGGCCAACCGGAGATCAAACTCGGCGTCATCCCCGGTGCCGGCGGCACCCAACGGCTCGCCCGCCTGGTCGGTCCGGCCCGGGCCAAGGACATCATCCTCACCGGACGAATGGTCGACGCCGCCGAGGCCGAGCGGATCGGCCTGGCCGACCGGGTCGTCCCGGCTGACCAGGTGTACGCCGTCGCGCTCGACCTGGTCCGTCCGTTCGTCACCGGTCCCGCACAGGCGATCCGCGCGGCCAAGCTGGCCATCGACGGTGGGCTCGAGATGGACCTCGCATCCGGTCTGGCCTGGGAGAGCCAGCTCTTCGCCGGGCTGTTCGCCACCGCCGACCGCGCCGAAGGCATGGCCGCCTTCGTCGCCAAGCGCAAGCCCGACTTCACCGGCCGCTGACACGGCGCGGGCGGCCGAGGCTGATGTCGCGCGGCCGGTCGGGTCCGCCGACACAGGCGGACAAGCCAAGTGACTGAGCGGTAACCTGCCCTGTGGCGGACGACCGGCGTCCACGGGACTGGAGGAGACCGGCGATGGCGGAACGGATCGAAGGTCACGGCGGTGCGCTGGCGCTGGCCACGTTGCAGGCGTACGGCGTGACGGAGCTGTTCACCCTCTCCGGCGGACACCTCTTCCCGCTCTACGACGCGGCGCACACGGCCGACTTCCCGATCTTCGACGTGCGCCACGAGCAGACAGCTGTGTTCGCCGCCGAGGCGGTGGCCAAGCTGCGGCGCCGGCCCGGCCTGGCCGCGTTGACGGCCGGCCCTGGCGTCACCAACGGCATATCTGGCCTGACCAGCGCGTTCTTCAACGCCGCACCGGTGTTGGTGCTGGGTGGTCGGGCGCCGGCCTTCCGGTGGGGCTCGGGCAGTCTCCAGGAGATCGACCACGTGCCGTTGGTCGCCCCGGTCACCAAGCACGCCGCCACGGTGCCGTCGACCGACGAGATCCCCGCCGCCGTCAGCGCCGCGCTGACGGCGGCCCTGACTCCGCACCGTGGGCCGGCGTTTCTCGACCTACCGCTAGAGGTCGTCTTCTCGACCGCCGACGTCGACGTGCCGACCGCCGCCGGGATCCCGGTGCTCGAACCCGACCCGGACGACGTCGCCAAGGCGGCCCGGCTGATCGCCACCGCCGACCGTCCCGTCATCGTGGCCGGTTCCGACGTGTACGCCGCCGACGCGATCGCGGCCCTGCGGGAAGCCGCCGAGGCGCTGCAGGTGCCGGTGTTCACCAACGGGATGGGTCGCGGGGCCCTGCCGCCCGGGCACCGGCTGTCGTTCGCCAAGGCGCGCCGGATCGGCCTGGGCACCGCCGACGTCGTGGTGGTGATCGGTACGCCGTTGGACTTCCGACTCAGCTTCGGCGACTTCGGCGCGGCCCAGGTGGTGCACATCGTGGACGCCCCGAGCCAGCGGGCGAGCCACGTACAGCCGGTCGTCTCGCCCGCCGGTGACCTGCGGCTGATCCTGTCCGCGCTGGCCGACCACACCGGTGACCGGGTCGACCACACGGACTGGATCGCCGAGCTGCGGGTGGCCGAGGACGCCGCCCGGGCGCGCGACGCCGTCGCCCTGGCCGCCGAGACCGATCCGATCCGGCCGGCCCGGATCTACGGCGAACTGCGGGCGGTGCTGGAGCCGGACGCGGTCACCATCGGCGACGGTGGCGACTTCGTCTCCTACGCCGGGCGTTACCTGGAACCCGCGGTCCCCGGTAGTTGGCTGGACCCGGGCCCGTACGGCTGCCTCGGCACCGGAATGGGTTACGCGATGGGTGCCCGGGTCACGTACCCCGACCGGCAGATCTGTGTACTGATGGGCGACGGCGCGGCCGGCTTCTCGCTGATGGACGTGGAGTCCCTGGTCCGGCAGCGGTTGCCGGTGGTGATCGTGGTCGGCAACAACGGGATCTGGGGTCTGGAGAAGCACCCGATGCGGGCCATGTACGGCTACGACGTCGCCGCCGACCTGCAGCCGGGTCTGCGCTACGACGAGATCGTCGTGGCGCTCGGCGGGGCAGGGGAGACGGTCGCCAAGGCCGGTGATCTCGGTCCGGCGTTGCGGCGGGCGTTCGACGCCGGGGTGCCGTACCTGGTGAACGTGCTGACCGACCCGGACGACGCCTATCCGAGGTCGTCGAACCTCGCCTGACGCGCACCGCCCGGCACTGTCAAATTTCCGCTGCTCGGCTCGTCAGGCTGCGGTGAAACGATCTCGCGTCGACAAATGCTTGGCGGAATGTCGGTCCCCTCGTTCATTGTGATCAGCACAGACGAACGACAGGAGCGATGATGTCGCACGCGATCTGGGCCGAAGGGTTGATCAAACGCTTCGGTCCGACCACGGCGCTGGCCGGGGTGGATTTCGCGGTCCGGACCGGCACCGTGTTCGGGCTGCTCGGCCCGAACGGGGCGGGCAAGACCACAGCTGTACGGGTGCTGGCCACGTTGCTGCGGCCGGACGCCGGACACGCCCGCATCCAGGGGTACGACGTGGTCCGCCAGGCCCACCAGGTACGCCAGTGCATCGGCCTGACCGGCCAATACGCCTCGGTCGACGAGACCCTCACCGGGGTGGAGAACCTGGTGATGATCGGTCGACTGCTAGGGCTGTCCCGCTCCGACGCGCGGGCGCGGGCCCGGCAGCTGCTGGTCGACTTCCATCTCGTCGACGCCGCCGACCGAGCGGCCAAGACCTATTCCGGCGGGATGCGCCGCCGGCTCGACCTGGCCGCCAGCCTGGTCGGGCGCCCGCAGGTGCTCTTTCTCGACGAGCCGACGACCGGGCTGGACCCGCGTAGCCGCAACGAGCTGTGGGACCTGGTGCGAGGGCTGGTGTCCAGCGGGGTGACGGTGTTGCTGACGACGCAGTACCTGGAGGAGGCGGATCAGCTCGCTGACGAGTTGGCGGTGGTCGACCACGGTCGGGTGATCGCCAGCGGCACCCCGGAGGAGCTCAAGGCCAAGACCGGCGCCCAGGTGCTCGCGGTGCGCCCGGTCGATCCGGCCGATCTGCCCGTCGTCCTCGCGGCGTTGCGGGAACTCTCCGGCAACGAGCCGGCGTTGGCGCAGACCACGGTGACGGTCGGCACCGCCGACCCGGCGTTACTGCCGGCCGTGGTACGCCGGCTCGACGACGCGGGCATCCGGGTCGGCGAGTTGGCGCTGCGCGGTTCCAGCCTGGACGAGGTGTTCCTCTCGCTGACCGGGCACCGGGCCGAATCCCCGGACCCGGCACCGGGGAGCCCCGGCACGATCGACGACCCCGGAACATCTGAGACACCGGCGGATGGCCAGCGGCCGACGCCGAGCATGGAAGGGATTCGCAGGTGACCGCGACGACCGCGCCCACGGCCGAGATGGCAGCCACTCCGCAGTGGGTGAGCCCGCTGGCCGGCCTGCGCCACACCGGGACCCTCGCCTGGCGGAGCCTGGTGCAGATCAAGCACAACCCGATGGAGCTGCTCGATCTGAGCATCCAACCGTTGATGTTCGTGCTGCTGTTCACCTATGTGTTCGGCGGCGCGATCGCCGGATCGCCGGGTGACTACCTGACCTTCGCGCTGCCCGGGATCATCGTGCAGAACGCGCTCTTCGCGACGATGACGACCGGGTTCGGGCTGAACACCGACCTGACCAAGGGCGTGTTCGATCGACTTCGTTCGCTGCCGATCGCTCGCTGGGCGCCGCTGGCCGGGCGAATTCTCGCCGACACGGTCAAGCAGGCGTGGTCGGTGACACTGCTGTTGACCGTCGGGTTGATCCTCGGCTTCCGGATCGGCGGTGGCGTGCTCGGGCTGCTGGGTGCCTTCGCGCTGATTCTCGCCTTCACCTTGGCCGCCTCGTGGATCTCGGTCCTGGTCGGGGTGATGGTCAGCGAGCCGGAGAAGGTGCAGATCTTCGGCTTCATGGTCATCTTTCCGCTGAGCTTCACCAGCAACGCGTTCGTGCCTACCGAGACGATGCCCGGCTGGCTGCAGGCGTGGGTGGAGATCAACCCGGTCACGATCCTGGCCGACGCCCTTCGCGGGCTGCTCGGCGGCGTACCGGCGGCGGGACCGGTCGGCTACTCGTTGCTGTGGGCGGTCGGCATCGCGGCGATATTCGCTCCGTTGGCGCTGGCCAGGTTCAAGCGCCGGATGTGACAGCTCCGCGCTCCCGGTCCGGTCGGTGGCCGGACCGGGGCCGGGCGGTCGCGTACGGCGACTGTTCCCCCAGGTCGCCCCATGAGCGCGAGGGTTTCACCACCGTCGTGTTGATGGCCGTCGTGGAGTCGGACTCACGGCTCGGGCCGGTGCTGGTCCTCCCGGTCGTCGGTTTCCCGCCGACGGATGTCGTCCTCCCGGCGTCGCAAATCCTCCTCCCAGCGTTGGAAGAGTTCGCGGTCCCGCTTCGCCTGCTCGGCGTCGAGATCACGCAGGAAGTCGGGATCGTCGTCCGGGGCCGGCGGTCTGGCGCGGTTGGCTGGACCGCCGAGCGGCCGGGCCGGGCTGCCCGCCGGAGAGATACCGCCCAGGATCGGCCGGCGGCGGCTGAGGAACCATGCCACCGGTCCGATGATCGGGACGAGAACGATGACCGGCACCCAGAGGAAGCGTGGCAGGGCGCGGACGTCCCTCTTCTCCGCCGACAGGCAGCTGATCAGCGCCACGGCCATGAGCACGACGTGGAGCATGAAGAGCAAGATGAACACGCGGGCCATCTGGCAATGATGCCCCGCCCGGCGGGTTCAGCCTAGTCAGCCGAGGATGAGGATCACTCCGAGTACCGCGTAAGCGGCGGTGATCAAGCCCAAAAGCGGAACTTCTGCCCCGATTTGGCCGGCTGCCGGCCGGTGTGGGCCCCGTGCCCGCCGGTAGCCGTACCCGATCAGACCCGCCCAGCCGATCACCGCGAGCAACCCGGCGATCATCGCCGGCCCACCCCGTTCGACGGCGAATCGCACCGCGAGCAGCACCACCAGGGTCAGTGCCAACGCCGACCGTCGCCAGGCCAGCCGGGTGCGTTCCGGCTGCAGCCCGGGATCGCTCGGCTCGGTTGGCGGGCGCTCCGGCCGATCAGCCACGGACGGCCTCGGCCAGTACGGCGACGGTGAGCACCACCGCGCCGATGCCCACGCCGATCGCCAGGACGGCCGGGAACCGGGACGCGGGCAGGTCCACCCCGAGCCGCATCGCCCGTTCGGACCGCGCCCAGTGGTCGACCGCCCGTACCGCGACGACGCCGCCGCACAGCAGCAACGTCACCGCGAGTCCCTCGCGCAGATGGGCGATGGACAGCTCGGGCAGGAACTGGGCGATCGCCAGCCCACCGGCGATCAGCGCGAGCGCGGTGCGGATCCAGGCCAGGAAGGTCCGTTCGTTGGCCAGTGAGAAACGGTAGTCGGGGGCGACGCCGGTCCGGCGTAGCTCCCGTGGGTCGAACCAGTCTCGCAGCGCACTCCACACATGGATCATTATCGGCGGTTAGACTCACCGACTGTGGCAGAGCTGACCGACGATGACCGGGAGACCTTGAAGACGGCCGCGTTCGGAGCCGTGTACCTGGTGTCGAACGCCGACCCGGGAGTCATCTCGATGGTGAAGGAGAGCTTCGCTGCATCTGGCGCGTTCGCGGACGCGACCGGGCTGGTCAAGGACGTGCTGAGCACCGGACCGTTGCCGAAGCTGCCCCGTGAGTCGGCCGACGAGGTCGAGCGGCTGGTGCTGCCCGCGCTGCGACGGTCGGTGGCGATCCTCACCGAGAAGGCTCCGCACGAGGTGGAGCAGTACCGCGCCACGATCACCGGTGCCGCCCAGCGGGTGGCGCGGGCCGCGGCCGGGATCGATCCGGCCGAGGCGGAGATGGTCGGCAAGATCGAGCAGGCGCTGGCCACGCCCGCCTGACCGATACTGGTCGTCCGCCGGCGAAGGTCGGGCCGGTCGGATCTGGAGCCAGGTGTCGTTTGGCCCTAGGCTACTTGCGGGTAACATTGCGGATGGGACGCCCACACCGCAGCTCGGCCGACCGATCGTTAAGGTACTCGGCAGGCTGCGCCGAGAGCGGCAATGCAACGCACCACCTATCAGGAGGGTTGTCGAAGCGCGATGAACATCGTCGTACTCGTCAAGCAGGTGCCCGATTCCGGCGCGGAGCGCGCCCTGCGTGCTGACGACAACACCGTCGACCGTGGGTCGGCCAACAACGTGATCAACGAGATGGACGAGTACGCGATCGAGGAGGCGCTGCGGTTGCGCGAGGCGCACGGCGGCGAGGTGACCGTACTCACGATGGGCCCGGACCGGGCCAGCGAATCGATCCGCAAGGCGCTGTCGATGGGACCGGACAAGGCCGTGCACGTCGTCGACGACGCGCTGCGTGGCTCCTGCGCGGTGGCCACCTCCAAGGTCCTCGCAGCCGCCCTCGACACTCTCGGCGCCGACCTGGTCCTGTGCGGGGCGGAGTCGACCGACGGGCGGGTGCAGGTCATGCCGCACATGCTCGCCGAACGGCTGGGCATGGCCGCGCTCACCGGCGCGCGCAAGCTGACCGTGGACGGCACCACGCTGACCGTGGAGCGGCAGAACGAAGAAGGCTACGAGATCGTCACCGCGACCACGCCCGCCGTGGTTTCCGTCTGGGACACCATCAACGAGCCCCGCTACCCCTCCTTCAAGGGGATCATGGCCGCCAAGAAGAAGCCGGTGCAGACGCTGTCCCTGGCCGATCTGGGGGTCGCCCCCGCAGAGGTCGGATTCGACGGCGCGACCAGTGAAGTGGTCGAACACCACCGGCGGCCACCGCGCGCGGCCGGCGAGACAGTGGCCGACGACGGCGACGGCGGCGTACGGCTGGTGCAGTTCCTGGCGTCCGAGAAGTTCGTGTGAGCGGGGTGGATGAGATGGCTGAGGTATTCGTTGTCGTTGAGGCCACCGGCGAGTTCGGGGTCAAGAAGGTCACCCTGGAGTTGTTGACGCTCGCCCGCAAGCTCGGTGGCGAGGTCTGCGCGGTGGTGCTGGGGGGACCCGGCGCGGCGGCCGCGATGACCGACAAACTCGGTGAGTACGGTGCCGCGAAGGTGTATGCCGCCGAGAGCGAGGAGATCGACGGCTACCTGGTGGCCCCGAAGGTCACCGTGCTCGCCGACCTGATCCGGCGGGTGCAGCCCGGCGCGGTCCTGCTGGCCTCCTCCCAGGAAGGCAAGGAGATCGCCGGCCGGCTCGCCGTACGGCTGGACAACGGCCTGCTCACCGACGTGGTCGACCTGTCCGCCGACGGCGTCGCCACTCAGGTCGCCTTCGCCGGATCCACAATCGTCTCCGCCCGGGTCACCCGTGGCCTGCCGCTGGTGACGCTGCGGCCGAACTCGGTCACCCCGGAGCCGGCCCCGGCCACCGCGCAGGTGGAGCAGGTCGAGGTGCGGGTGGCGGAGTCGGACAAGCGCGCCAAGGTGGTCGAGCGGGTCGCCGAGCAGTCCGGGTCGCGCCCCGAGCTGACCGAGGCGTCGGTGGTCGTCTCCGGTGGCCGGGGTGTCGGCAGCGGGGACAATTTCAAGCTCGTCGAGGAACTCGCCGACCTGCTCGGCGGTGCGGTCGGCGCGTCCCGGGCAGCGGTCGATTCCGGCTTCTATCCGCATCAGTTCCAGGTCGGGCAGACCGGTAAGACAGTCTCCCCGCAGCTCTACGTGGCACTGGGCATATCCGGGGCGATTCAGCACCGGGCCGGCATGCAGACCTCGAAGACGATCGTCGCGGTCAACAAGGACGCCGAGGCGCCGATCTTCGAACTCGTCGACTTCGGCGTGGTCGGTGACCTCAACAAGGTGGTGCCGCAGGCGGCCGAGGAGATCCGCAAGCGCAAGTGACCCGCTGACGCACGGTCGGACGCCGGTGGCGTGCCGACCCGAGGCGGGGTGATCGATAGCCGGGACCTGGTCAGGTCCCGGCTATCGGCGTCGTAGCGGCGCGTCAGCCAGAGAGGGTGCCCCGCAGCAGGCCGTCCCGGATTGCCGGGCCTGGTCGCCTGGGAGAAGTGTGCCGCCGGCGCGAGCCCGGTGGTCGTCCGCCTCGCGTGTCGCTGGCTGCGAGAAGGCCGATAGGCTTGCTGACGATGGCCTACCTCGATCATGCCGCGACCACGCCGATGCTCGACGAGTCGGTGGAGGCGTACGTCTCCACCGCCCGTCAGGTCGGCAACGCGTCCTCTCTGCACGCCGCCGGGCGGGCAGCTCGGCGTACGGTCGAGGAGTCGCGCGAGCGGGTCGCCGCCGCGCTCGGCGCCCGCCCCTCCGAAGTGATCTTCACCGGCGGCGGCACCGAAAGTGACAATCTCGCCGTCAAAGGCATCTACTGGGCACGGGTCGCCGAGGAGCCGCGCCGACGGCGGATCCTGGCCAGCGCGGTCGAGCACCACGCCGTACTCGACGCGGTGAGCTGGCTGGCCGAGCACGAACAGGCCGAGGTGACCTGGCTCGCGGTGGACGCCGCCGGACGGGTCGCACCCGAGACGCTGCGGGCCGCGCTGAGTGCCGGGGCCGACGACGTCGCCTTGGTCACCGTGATGTGGGCCAACAACGAGGTCGGCACGATCCAGCCGATCGCCGCGCACGCGGCGATCGCCGTCGAGGCGGGTGTGCCGTCGCACACCGACGCGGTCCAGGCGGTCGGCCAGGTGCCGGTGGACTTCGCGGCCAGCGGGGTCGGCGCGCTCACCGTCAGCGGGCACAAGCTCGGCGGGCCGGCCGGGGTCGGTGCGCTGCTGCTCGGTCGGGACATGGCCTGCAGTCCGCTGCTGCACGGCGGCGGGCAGGAACGTGACGTGCGTTCCGGGACGCTCGACACCGCCGGCATCGCGGCGTTCGCGGTCGCCGTCGAGATCGCGGTGAAACGGCAGGCCGAACACGCCGCCCGGGTCGCGTCCCTACGCGACGACCTGGTGGCCCGGGTCGGTCAGGTCGTGCCGGACGCGATCTACAACGGTGACCCGGTCGATCGGCTCCCCGGCAACGCGCACTTCTCGTTCCCCGGCTGTGAGGGCGACGCGCTGCTGCTGCTGCTCGACGCGCAGGGGATCGCCTGCTCCACCGGATCGGCCTGTTCCGCCGGGGTGGCCCAGCCGTCGCACGTGCTGCTCGCGATGGCGGCCGACGACGACCGGGCGCGTTCGTCGCTGCGGTTCAGCCTGGGGCACGATTCGACCCAGGCCGACATCGACGCTCTGATCACGGCGTTGCCGGGTGCGGTGGACCGGGCCCGGCGGGCCGGCGCCGTCCGGGGCGGCAAGCACGGTCAGTCCACGGCGGGCTGAGCGCGGCGCACAGGCCACCGGCGCACAGGCTACCCTCGACGAAAGGCGACAGCCTCGACAGAGGCGACAGGACGGAGTGGGTAGCGGTGCGGGTGCTGGCAGCGATGTCCGGCGGCGTCGATTCGGCGGTGGCCGCCGCGCGGGCGGTGGCGGCCGGGCACGACGTGACCGGCGTACATCTGGCGTTGGCCCGTAACCCGCAGACCTATCGGACCGGTGCGCGCGGCTGCTGCACGGTGGAGGACGCCCGCGACGCGCGCCGGGCGGCGGACGTGGTCGGCATCCCGTTCTACATGTGGGACATGGCCGACCAGTTCCACGCCGACGTGGTGGACGACTTCGTCGCCGAGTACGCCGCCGGCCGTACCCCCAATCCCTGCCTGCGCTGCAACGAGAAGATCAAGTTCGCGGCGGTGCTGGACCGGGCGGTCGCGCTGGGGTTCGACGCGGTGGTGACCGGCCACCACGCCCGGCTGGGCGCCGACGGTCTGCTGCGGCGCAGCGTCGACCTGCCCAAGGACCAGTCGTACGTGCTGGCCGTGCTGACCCGAGCCCAGCTGGACCGGGCGATCTTCCCGTTGGGCGGGACCACCAAGGCGCAGGTGCGCGCCGAGGCCGCCGAGCGCGGGCTGGCCGTGGCCGACAAGCCCGACTCGCACGACATCTGCTTCATCGCCGACGGCGACACCCGGGGTTTCCTGGCCGAGCGGCTGGGCAGCGCTCCCGGTGACGTCGTCGACGTGACCAGCGGCGCGGTGGTCGGCAGCCATTCCGGCGCGTACGCGTTCACGGTCGGCCAGCGACGCGGGCTCGGCATCGGCGCGCCGGCGGTCGACGGACGGCCCCGCTATGTGCTGTCGATCACGCCGACGACCAACACCGTGACCGTCGGCCCGGCGGAGGCGCTGGACGTCACCACCGTTACCGGTAACCGTCCGGTATGGACCGGTGGGCCGGTGCCCGACGGGCCGGTCGAGGCCATGGTCCAGGTACGGGCGCACGGCTCGGTGGTGCCGGCGGTGGTCGAGGTGACCGGCGAGCGGATCCGCGCCGAGCTGCGGCAGCCCATCCGTGGGGTGGCGGCCGGCCAGGCGATGGTGGTCTACCGCCCGGAGCCGGCCGGCGACGTCGTCCTCGGCTCCGCCACCATCACCGACTGATCCGTCCACCATCACCGACTGACCGCCGCCGCCCCGGCGGTAGAGTCGTCGGACGTGACCTCACCATCGTGGCCTTGGCCGGCCGGGAGCGCGACCGGCATCGGTTCGCTGCCCGGCACCGACGTCGCCGAGGCCCAGCGGACCGTGCTCGGCGAGCTCGCGGACCTGCCGCATCTGGCGGAACTGCCGGCACGCGGACCGGGCGCGGACATCATCGGTCGCGGCGCGAGCTTCCTGGTCGACCTGCCGATCGAGCTGTACGCCGGACACTGGCGGGTGGCCGCCCGCCCCGGCCGGGATCTGCGGCGCGCACTCGACCTGCGGGAGCGGGACCTGGACCAGTTGACCGAGCAAGCCGACGGCTACACCGGGCCGCTCAAGCTGCAGGCCGCCGGCGTGTGGACCCTCGCGGCCAGCCTCGACGTCGGACTGGGCGGACGGCTGATCCGCGACCACGGCGCGGTCCGTGACCTGGCCGCGTCGCTGGCCGAAGGACTGCGGGCGCATCTCGACGAGGTCCGCCGCCGGGTGCCCGGGGCCGAGCCGCTGCTGCAGCTCGACGAACCGCTGCTGCCCGCCGCGCTGGCCGGCCGGCTGCCGACCGACTCGGGGCTGCACACCTACCGATCGGTGCCGGAGGCGACCGCGCGCGAACTGCTCGGCGTGGTCGTCGACGCGGCGGGTGCGCCGGTGGTGGTGCACTGCTGCGCGGCCGACGTACCGCTGGCGATGATCCGGGCCGCCGGAGCGGTCGCGGTCGCGATCGACCTGGACCGGCTCGACCGGCTGGACCCCCTGGGCGAGGCGTTGGACGCCGGGATGGGGCTGTTCGCCGGGGTGGTGCCCGCGACAGGGACGCCGGGCGGCGGCCGCGACCCGGAGTCCGCGCCGGCCGCCGAACGGATCCGGACACTGTGGTCACAGCTGGGTTTCGCGGCCGAACGGGCCGCCGCTCAGGTGGTGGTGACGCCGGCGTGCGGGTTGGCCGGCGCCACACCCCGGTACGCGCGGGCCGCGCTCGCCGCCTGCCGGGACGCGGGGCGACGGCTGGCCGACGACCAGTAGACCGGCGCCGGCTCGTCCAGCGTATTCGCGCAGTAGGTCGGCACCGCCTCGTCCGGCGTATTCGCGCAGTAGGTCGGCACCGGCTCGTCCGGCGTACTCGCGGCCGCTGAGCGACTACCGTTGCCAGGGTGAGTCATGACGACGCCGGTTCGGGCCGGCCGGGCTGGTGGTCGACCTACCGCGGCCTGCTCGTCGTGGTCGTACTGGTGGTGCTGGTGTTGTGCTTCCTGTGGTGTGCCGGGGTGGCGGCGTTCCGCGTCGTCCAGGGCGGTTGACACCTGGCGTGCACGTCGTTGTCGGTGCGAACCGTTACCGTGCGCTGGTAGGTGTTCGATCACGGAGGTCAGCCGGTGTCCGAAGAAGCCGTTCCGCAGCAGGTCAGTGCCGCCCAGGAGGCGCGGGCCGGGGAGGAACCAGACGCATCGGCGCGGGAGCGGCACGCGACACTGGCCACGGAGATCGACCGGCACCAGTTCCGTTACCACGTGCTGGACGCTCCGGAGATCTCCGACGGGCAGTACGACCTGCTGATCCGGGAACTGACCCAGCTGGAGGAGCGGTTTCCGGCCCTGCGGACGCCGGATTCGCCCAGCCAACGGGTCGGCTACGCGTACGCCGCCCAGTTCGCCCCGGTGACCCACGCCGAGCGGATGATGAGCCTGGACAACGCCTTCGACGACGACGAACTGGCCGCCTGGGCCGAGCGGGTCGAGCGCGACGCCGGTGGCCCGGTCAGCTACCTGTGCGAACTCAAGGTCGACGGCCTCGCGATCAACCTCACCTACGAGCACGGATCCCTGGTCCGGGCGGCGACCCGGGGTGACGGCCGGGTCGGCGAGGACATCACCCCCAACGTGCGGACCATCCGCCAGATCCCGGACCAGCTGACCGGCGAGGTGCCGGAGCTGCTGGAGGTGCGGGGCGAGATCTACTTCCCGGTCGCGGCCTTCGCTGAGCTCAACGCCAGCCTGGTCGCCCAGGAGAAGGCACCGTTCGCCAACCCCCGTAACGCCGCCGCCGGCTCGCTGCGGCAAAAGGATCCCCGGATCACCGCCGGGCGCGGGCTGCGCATGGTGGTGCACGGCATCGGGGCCCGCCGGGGATTCGAGCTGGTACGTCAGTCCGAGGCGTACGAGCGGCTGGCCGCCTGGGGGCTGCCGATCAGCCACCGCTGGCGGGTGGTCGCCGACCTCGCCGGGGTCCGGGACTTCATCGGCCACTTCGCGACCCACCGGCACGAGGTCGAACACGAGATCGACGGCGTGGTGGTCAAGGTCGACGAGGTGGCCGTCCAGCGGCGACTCGGATCGACCAGCCGTGCCCCGCGCTGGGCGATCGCGTACAAGTATCCGCCGGAAGAGGTCAACACCCGGCTGCTCGACATCAAGGTCAACGTGGGGCGCACCGGACGGGTCACCCCGTACGCGGTCCTCGAACCGGTCAAGGTGGCCGGGTCGACCGTCGGTTTCGCCACCTTGCACAACGCCGGCGAGGTGACCCGCAAGGGGGTGCTGATCGGCGACATGGTGGTGATCCGCAAAGCCGGCGACGTGATCCCCGAGGTGGTCAGCCCGGTCGTCGACCTGCGGACCGGTGCCGAACGAGAGTTCGTGATGCCGACCGACTGCCCGGAGTGCGGCACCGAGTTGCGGTACGAAAAGGAAGGCGACGCCGACATTCGGTGTCCGAATCTCGACTGTCCCGCCCAGTTGACCCGCAAACTGGAGTACATTGCCGGCCGCGGCGTTCTCGACATCGAGGCGCTCGGCGAGCGGTCCGCTATCGCACTTGTCGATTCCGGCGCGGTGCGGGGCATCGGTGAGCTTTTCGAGCTCGACGCGGACGCCTTGGCCGCCGTGGAGTTCTTTCGGAACCAGGACGGCGGACTGAGCGAAAACGCGAAAAAGCTTCTGGCCAATCTCGCCGAGGCCAAGCGGCAGCCGCTGTGGCGGATAGTCGTGGCTTTCTCGATCCGGCACGTCGGCCCGGTCGCCGCCCAGGCGCTGGCCCGTGAGCTGCGGTCGATCGACGCGATCGCCGCCGCCAGCCAGCCGGAACTGGTCGAGGTCGACGGAGTCGGTCCGGTGATCGCCACGGCGGTCGCCGACTGGTTCGCCTCGCCGTACGCCCAGGACGTGGTCCGTCGCTGGCGGGCCGCCGGGGTCCGGATGGCCGACGACGCCGCCACCCACGCGACGCCACGCCCGCTGGATGGCGTGACCGTCGTGATCACCGGCTCGCTCGCCGGGTACTCGCGCGACGAGGCGGCCGAGGCCGTCCAGTCCCGGGGCGGCAAGGTCAGCGGCTCGGTGTCGAAGAAAACCGGGTTCGTCGTGGTGGGCGACAACCCAGGATCGAAGTACGACAAGGCGGTCACCCTGAAGGTGCCGGTCCTCGACGAGGAAGGGTTCGGCGTGCTGCTCAGTGCCGGGGTGAGCGCCGCGCAGGCGGTCGCCCGGACCGGGCCGGACGAATGACGCCGTCGGCATCAGGTGCGCGACAAGCCGGTCGGTGCCGGGCGTGACGCGCGGTGGCCCGCCGGGGGAAGCAATTGGCGACGGACATTGGCCTATTCGGCGGCTAATCCGCGCCGGACGCCACGATCGACTGCGTCTCAAATCAATCACGACCGCGCTTCGGTCCTGACCTGACGGGTCCGCCCTCATAAGGTGTACAGCATCGGCGGCACCGGGGGGTAGCGCCGATAGGCCGACAGGTGCGGGTGGCCAGGCGAGCGCGACGGGAGGGCTCATGGAGGCCGCGGCTTTGCGGAACTCCGTTCCTCCAGAACGTGCGCCGATGTTCTTCGGCTTCGTCGGAGGCGTCACTGCGGCGGCGATCGCGGTCTGCGCCGTACCGCTGCGGGATCTCCCCGCCCAGGTGCCGGACCTGCCGGCGGCGTTCTGGCTGATGGCCGTCCTGGCCGTGGTGGGCGACGCCCGGCCGTTCACCCCGCCCGGACGGCGACGCCGATCGGAAGTCTTCCCGTCGGTCTGCTTCACCTTCGCGATCCTGCTGGCCTGGGGGTTGGGCCCGGCGGTCGCCGTCCAGGCGGTCGCGGTCGGGGTCTTCGCCTGGCGGGCCCGGCACGTGCCGTGGCGGGCGGTGTTCAACAGCGCCCAGTACGCGCTGGCGCTGGCCGCCGCGCACCTGGTGACGTCGTTGGCCGGTCCGGGTGCCTTCGCCGGCACGAGCGACCTGCGGTGGGGCGACGTGGTGGCCGCCGTCGGTGCCGCGGCGGTCTGGTCGGCGGTCAACTACAGCACCGTGACGTTGGCGATCCGGTTGCGCTTCGGCGGCCGCTGGTGGTGGGCGGCCCGCCGTGGCCTCGGCTTCGAACTGCTGTCCACCGGCGCGCTGCTGCTGCTCGGACCGGTCCTGGTGGTCGCCGCCCAGGCCGACCCGGCGTTGATTCCGCTGGTCCTGGTCCCGATCTACGCGGTGTACCGGATGGCGTGGTTGGCCAGCGAACAGGAACGCTCCGCCCGGCTCGATCCACTCACCGGGCTGGCCAACCGCAAGGCCCTGCTCAGCGAATTCGCCGACCAGTTGCCGGTGCACGCCGAGGCGGCGCGCCGGGGCGCGCCGGACGGCCGGATGGCGTTGCTCCTGCTCGACCTCGACCGGTTCAAGCATGTCAACGACGCGCTCGGCCACGTCGTCGGCGATCGACTGCTGGTCGAGGTCGGGCTCCGGCTGGCCATGGTGGTCCGACCCCAGGACCTGGTGGTCCGGCTCGGCGGCGACGAGTTCGCCATCCTGGCCACCCGCCTCACCGGTGCGGAACAGGCCCGCGAGATCGCCGACCAGATCGTCACGGCGCTGGCCGAACCGGTGCCGCTGGACGGGCTGCCGCTGGACGTCGGCGGCTCGGTCGGCATCGCCGTCTATCCCGAGCACGGCACCGACTTCGCCACCTTGTTGCAGCACGCCGACGTGGCGATGTACGACGCGAAGGACACCGGGGACGGCACGGCCGTCTACGCCGCCGAGTCCGATCACAACTCCCCGGAACGGCTGAGCCTGCTGGCCGACCTGCGCCGGGTGCTCGACGTCAACGGCGCGCACGCCGCCGACCCCGGCCGGGAGGTCGACGACGTCGGCGAGATCACCATGTACTACCAACCGCAGATCGAGGTCGCCACCGGCGCGGTCGTCGGCGTCGAGGCGCTGCTGCGGTGGCGGCATCCGCGCCGGGGGATGGTCGACCCCGAAGAGTTGATCAAGGTCGCCGAGCAGAGCGCGGTGATGCGACTGCTGACCCGCCGGGTGGTCGACGACGTCGTGGACCAGCTCGCCAAGTGGGCGGCGGCCGGGATCAAACTGCGGGCGGCGGTCAACGTCAGCGTCCGGGACCTGCACACCGGGGAGATCGCCGACCAGATCGCCGACCGGCTCAACCGGCACAACCTGTCACCGGAGCAGCTCCAGCTGGAGATCACCGAGGGCGCGCTGATGGCCGACCCCCGGCGGGTGCTGGCCACCATCTCCCGGCTCGACTCGATCGGGGTGGCGATCGCCCTGGACGACTTCGGCACCGGCTATTCGTCGATGCAGCACCTGCGCCGGCTACCGCTGTCCGAGGTCAAGGTGGACCGTTCGTTCGTCCTCGGCATGGCCACCGACGCCGACGACTCGGCGATCGTCCGGTCGGTGATCGAGCTGGCCCGGGCGTTGGGTCTGCGGGTGGTGGCCGAAGGAGTCGAAGACGAGGCATCCTGGCGGCGGCTGCACGCGCTGGGCTGCCACGTCGCCCAGGGCTGGTTCTACGCCCGGCCGATGCCGGCCGACGAACTGGTCAGCTGGCTGGCCCGATACCGCCCGGTCTCACCCGGCCCGACCGCCGACGGTTGATCGCACCTATCGGGGGAGTCGCGGGACACGCCGCCGCCGGTGGCAAATAGACTCGCTCGGGTCATCGTCGGCGTGTCACGCCGCGTCGAGGATGTCGAGGATCCGGCACGACCATTCGATCACCGTACGAAGGGGGCGCAGATGGCCGCCATCTCCCGCGAGGAGGTCGCGCACCTGGCGCGACTGTCGCGGCTGGCCGTGACCGAGGACGAACTGGCGACGTTCGCCGGCCAGCTCGACGTCATCCTGCAGTCCGTGGCCCGGATCGGCGAGGTCGCCGCCGACGACATCCCACCCACCTCGCACTCGGTGCCGCTGACCAACGTCCTGCGCGACGACGTCGTCGTCCCCGGCCTGGACCGGGACGCCGCGCTCGCCGCCGCTCCCGACGCCGAGGACGGCCGGTTCCGGGTGCCGCGCATCCTGGACGAGGAGGTCTGAGCCATGTCCGAACTCACCGGGATGACCGCCGCGCAGCTCGCCGGCCTGATCGCCGACGGCAGCACCAGCGCTGTCGAGGTGACCCGCGCCCACCTGGACCGGATCACCGCCGTCGACGAACGGGTGCACGCCTACCTGCACGTCGACGCCGAGGGGGCGCTCGCCGCCGCCCAGGCTGTCGACGCCGCCCGCGCCGACGGGCAGCCGCTCGGCCCCCTCGCCGGGGTGCCGATCGCGGTCAAGGACGTCGTCACCACCAAGGGCGTGCCGACCACCGCCGGCTCGAAGATCCTCGACGGCTGGCGGCCGCCGTACGACGCCACGATCGTCGCCCGGCTGCGCGCCGCCGGGATGCCGATCCTCGGCAAGACCAACATGGACGAGTTCGCGATGGGCTCGTCGACCGAGTATTCGGCGTACGGGCCGACGTACAACCCGTGGGACCTGACCCGGATCCCCGGCGGATCCGGCGGCGGCAGCGCGGCCGCGATCGCCGCCCACACCGCGCCGCTGGCGATCGGCACCGACACCGGCGGCTCGATCCGCCAGCCGGGCGCGGTCACCGGTACGGTCGGCGCCAAACCGACGTACGGCGGCACCTCCCGGTACGGGCTGATCGCCTTCTCCTCCTCGCTGGACACCCCCGGCCCGTGCGCCCGGACCGTGCTCGACGCCGCGCTGCTGCACGAGGCGATCGCCGGGCACGACCCGCGCGACTCCACCTCCATCCCGGCCGCCGTACCGCCGGTCGTCGCCGCCGCCCGCGCCGGTGCCTCCGGCGACCTGACCGGGGTCCGCCTCGGCCTGGTCACCCAGTTCGCCACCGGCGAAGGCGTCGAGCCGGGCGTGCAGGCCGCGTTCCGCGACGCCGTCGACGCGCTGACCAAGCTCGGGGCCGAGGTCGTCGAGGTCTCCTGCCCGCACTTCGACTACGCGCTGCCGGCGTACTACCTGATCGCGCCGAGCGAGTGCTCGTCCAACCTGGCCCGCTACGACGGCGTCCGGTACGGGCTGCGCAGCGGCGACGACGGCAACCGGTCGCTGGAAGAGGTCATGTCGCTGACCCGTGACCAGGGCTTCGGCCCGGAGGTCAAACGGCGGATCATGCTCGGCACGTACGCGCTGTCCAGCGGCTACTACGACGCCTACTACGGGCAGGCGCAGAAGGTCCGTACCCTGATCACCCGGGACTTCACCGCCGCGTTCGAGCAGGTCGACGTACTGATCTCGCCGACGACGCCGTTCGTGGCGTTCCCGCTCGGGGCACGCACCGCCGATCCGTACCAGATGTATCTGGCCGACCTGTTCACCATCCCGACCAACCTGTACGGCGGCCCGGCCATCTCGGTGCCGTGCGGGCTGGCCGACGGGCTGCCGGTCGGGTTGCAGGTGATGGCGCCGACGATGGCCGACGACCGGATGTACCGGGTCGCGGCGGCCCTGGAGTCGGCGGTCGGCACCCTCACCCCGCCGGAGCTCTGAGCCGCGAGTGCTGACCCGGATCGAGATCGACGGTTTCAAGTCGTTCCGCGACTTCACGCTGGACGTGCCGCCGTTTCTCGTGATCATCGGGCGGAACGCGGCCGGTAAGTCGAACCTGTTCGACGCGATCCAGTTCCTGTCCCGGCTCGCCGACGATCCGTTACTGGAGGCCGCCCAGCAGATGCGCGGTGACGTCGCCGACCTGTTCCATCGGCACACCGATGGCAGTCAGGTGCCGGTGATGACCTTCGCGGTCGAGGTGTTGCTGGGGCCGTCGGTGACCGACGCGTTCGGCGACACCGCCGAGGTGAACCACTCCCGACTGCGCTATGAGCTGGCGATCGAGCTGCGGTCGACCGGGCCGGGCGGATCCCGTCGGCCGTACGTGGTGCGGGAGGCGGCGTACCGGATTCGCCAGGCCGACGACGACGCCTGGCAGAACCGCACCCGCCAGTGGCGGGAACTGGCCGACTACAGCGGCCAGCGCCGGGAACTGCTGGAGACCGTGCAGGACGAGCAGGGGCGCGCGGTCTTCCTCATCCGGCCGAGGGTCGCGGGCCGCAATCGGAAACTGCCGGCGACGGCGGCGACCGCGACCGTGCTGTCCAGCCTCACTACCGCCACTGACTTTCCGCTGCTGTACGCGCTCAAGCGGGAGCTGCAGTCGTGGCGGTTGCTGCACCTTGATCCCAGCGCGTTGCGTACCCCGGACTCGTACGACGATCCAGACAGCCTTGCGCCCAACGGAGCCCATCTGGCGAACACGTTGCGCTACTTGGCGGCGGCGACGGGCACCGACGATCGGCCCGACGGCGCGCTGAACGATCTGTCCACCGATGTGGCGGCGGTGATCCCCGGAGTGCTCCGGGTCCGGCTGGCCGAGGACGAGGCACGCCGGCAACGGCAGGTCGAGGTGGTGACCCGCGACGAGGCACCGTTCTCGGCCCGGGTCGCCTCCGACGGGACGCTGCGGGCGATCGCGCTGCTCGCCGCGCTCTACGATCCGCGTGGTGCCGGGCTGATCTGCTTCGAGGAGCCGGAGAACGGCATCTTCCCGCAGCGGCTGGCCCAGTTCGTGCGGTATCTGCGGGCGCTCGTCGACCGGTCGTTGGAGCAGCACGACGAAGCGGACGGCCGTCGGCTGACCCAGTTGATCCTGAGCAGCCACTCGCCGGCGATCCTGCGGGCGTTGGCACCTGGCCGCGACGGAGGTCGGGCCGACGCGGTGTTTCTCGACGTGGTCACCCGGGTCAACAAGCCGGAGCCGCGCAGCCGGGTAACCCGGATTCGTCCGATCGGTGGCGGGCAGCTGGCGCTGGACCTGCCCGACGCGAGCGGCGTGGTCAGCAAGGCCGAGATCGCCGAGTTCGAAGTCCTGGAGATGCTGGACCGCTGATGCGCTATCTCTCCACCGCGTTGCTCTCCGAGGGCGTCAGCGACGATCAGTTCCTGCCCAACCTGCTGGGACGGGCGTTGACCGAGCTGTGCGAGGCCGAGTTCATCGATCAGGTCGAGGTGGCGAATGTCCAGCCGTTGCGGGATCGGCCCGGCCCCAGCACGGTCGACGAGGCGATCGCCATGGTCGAGCGCAACGACGGCGCGTTCTCGATGATCTTCTACCACCGCGATCAGGGTGCCAACCCCGAGCGGGTCCGGAAAGAGTGGCTGGAGCCGCTGCGAAAACGCTGGACCGATCGTCGGGAGCAACTCGTCGCGGTGGTTCCGGTCCGGGAGACCGAGGCCTGGCTGCTCGCCGACGGGCAGGCGCTACGCGACGCCCTCGGTGTCCGGTGGACCGATGTCGAGATGGGGCTCCCGGGGAGCCCTCGTCAGGTGGAGCAGATCGCCGACCCGAAGAAGGTGCTCAACGACGTGACGCGCCGGGTCAGCAGATCCGTCGGGGACTACCTCGGCCAGCTCGGCGACTACGTCGATCTCGACAAGTTGCAGCAGGTGCCGGCGTACCGGCGGTGGTGGGACGACACCCGAGAGGCCTTGACGGCGCTCGGGTACCGGCCGGGTCGATGAGCGGGGCCCAGGTGGACACTAGGCTGGTGCGGTCGGTGCCGCGCCGAGAGTTGGAGCTGTGAGATGAGCACGACCGCGTTGCCCACGTACGAGGATGTCGTCGCCCGCTACGAGCCGGTGATCGGCCTGGAGACGCACGTCGAGCTGGGCACCAACACCAAGATGTTCTGCGGCTGCCCGACCGAGTTCGGCGCCGAGCCCAACACCCAGGTCTGCCCGGTCTGCCTCGGGCTGCCCGGCTCGCTGCCGGTGGCCAACAAGGCGGCGATCGAGGCGACGATCAGGATCGGGCTGGCGCTGAACTGCTCGATCGCCGACTGGTGCCGGTTCGCCCGGAAGAACTACTTTTACCCGGACATGCCGAAGAACTACCAGATCAGCCAGTACGACGAGCCGCTGTGCGTGGACGGCTGGCTGGACGTCGAGGTCGACGGCGAGCTGGTGCGCATCGGCATCGAGCGGGTGCACCTGGAGGAGGACACCGGCAAGACGCTGCACGTCGGCGGCGCGACCGGGCGCATCCACGGGGCGACCGAGTCGCTTGTCGACTACAACCGGGCCGGCATCCCGCTGGTGGAGATCGTCACCAAGCCCATCCCCGGCACCGGGGACCGGGCCCCGCAGGTGGCCCGCGCGTACGTCACCGAGCTGCGGGACGTGATCCGCTCGCTGGGCGTCTCCGACGTACGGATGGAGCAGGGTTCGCTGCGCTGCGACGTCAACACGTCGCTGACCCCGGCCGGGCAGACCGAGTGGGGCACCCGTACCGAGACCAAGAACGTCAACTCGCTGCGGTCGGTGGAGCGAGCGGTCCGCGCGGAGATGCTGCGCCAGGCGTCGGTGCTCGACGCCGGTGGCCGGATCACGCAGGAGACCCGGCACTTCCACGAGGACAGCGGCGACACCACGTCGGGCCGGTCCAAGGAGACCGCCACCGACTACCGCTACTTCCCGGAGCCGGACCTGGTGCCGCTCGCCCCGGACGCCGCCTGGGTGGCCGAGCTCAAGGCGGCCCTGCCGGAGCTGCCCCGGCTGCACCGTAAGCGGCTGCAGGAGCAGTGGGGGCTGACCGACCACGACATGCAGTCGGTGGTCAACGCCGGTGCGGTCGAGCTGATCGAGCAGACCGTGGCCGCCGGCACCACGCCGGCCGGTGCCCGCAAGTGGTGGCTGGGTGAGCTGGCCCGCCGGGCCAACGAGACCGGCACCGAGCTGGCGGCGCTCGGGGTCACCCCGGCGCACGTGGCCGAACTGCAGGGCCTGGTCGACGCCGGCAAGCTCAACGACAAGCTGGCCCGTACGGTGCTCGAAGCGGTGGTCGCCGGAGAAGGCACCCCGACCGAGGTGATGACCGCGCGCGGTCTCGGCGTCGTCTCCGACACCGGCGCGTTGACCGCCGCCGTCGACGAGGCGATCGCCGCCAACCCGGACATCGCGGCGAAGGTCCGCGACGGCAAGGTCGCGGCGGCCGGGGCGCTGGTCGGCGCGGTGATGAAGACGACCAAGGGCCAGGCGGACGCCCGTACGGTCCGTGAGTTGATCCTGTCCCGCCTCGGCGCGTAGGGCTGACATCATTCGGTACGGTGCCGCCGCGTGATCGGGGGCGGCGGCATCGAACCGGACCTATCGCCTCATCATGCGGTCGGCTACTTTTTGCACATGCAGTGGGACGCCGAGTACGAGCAGGTGGTCGCGGAGTACGCGGCCGGCCGTGACGTCGCTGAGCTGGAGCGACAGTACGGCCTGAGTCGTGCCGAGATCGAGTGGCTGGTCGCCTACCAGGCGCAGCAGCGACTGTCCGGGCAGCCGATGTCCGACGAAGAGCTGAACGCGCGACGGGGGACGCCGCCTGGGTGGGTCGTCGGCGCCGCCCTCGTCTTCGCGTTCGGAGCCGTCGTGGGGCTGGCCGGTGTCATTGTCGCTGCGATCCAGGGACTCGGCGGGGCTGCGGTGGTCAGCGGGATCTACGGCGCTCTGTTCGGCTCGGTGGTGCTGGGACTGTGGCAGGGCCGGCGTGGATCGTTGATCGTCGCGATCATCTTCGGCATCGTGTCGCTGCCGTTCGGCCTGATCCCGATCCTGCTTCTGCTCGTGCCCGCGTCCGCACGGGAGTGGTTCGCCGACTCCGAGCGGACGCGGGCACGGTCTGCGGTCTGATCTGATCTATCGGGGCCGAACCGTCGCGGCTACCGGATGGCCTGGCTGACGAAGGTCTGCCAGGCGGCGGGGGAGAAGGTCAGCGTGCCGCCGGTGCGGTCCTTGCTGTCGCGGACCAGGACCCGGCCGGGCAGGTTGTCGGCGACTTCGACGCACGCGCCGCCGGTGCCGTTGCTGCGACTGCTGGTCCGCCAGGCCGGTCGGGGATCGGTGGTCATGCCCATTTGTCAGCCGCCTCCTGCATCAACGCCACGGATTGGTCACCGGGCAGAGCGTACTCCCGCAGCGACTCCCAGGTGTGCTCCAGTCTGGTCAGATCGGCCTCCAACTCGATGGTCTGGCCCTCCAACGGCCCGTCGACGAAACCCGCCGACCGGCCCTCCATACTGGCCAGAATGAACGGGCCGTTGAGCCCCGGGTAGGCGCCGACCCGGGCCGGCACCACCTGGATCGAGATGTTCGGCCGGGCACAGGCGGCGATCAGCGCCAGGATCTGCTCGCGCATCACCGCCGGGCCGCCGACCGCCCGGGTCAGCACCGCCTCGTCGATCACCCCGACGAAGCGGCACGGCCGCTCCTCGCGGTGCAGGATCTCCTGACGGCTGAGCCGGTCGGCGACCGTGGTGTCGACGTCGTCGATCGCCACGCCGGCCTGGGTGAGGACCGCGCGGGCGTACGCCTCGGTCTGCAGCAGGCCGGGCACCAGGATCGGCTCGAACCAGCGCAGCATGATCGCCTCCCGCTCGTGCTCCAGCCACGGACGCAGCCAGACCGGGGCCCGTTCGGCCCGCAGCAGCAGCGTGTAAAGGGTCGAGTAGTCGCAGTTGAAGACCTTGTCGATGGCGGTCAGGTAGTCGAGCCGGATCGGCCGGTCACCGCGCTCGATCGAACCGACGTGCTGGGCCGACCAGTGCAGGGTGGCACCCCACTGCTCCTGGGTGAGCCCGGCCAACTCACGGCGGCGGCGTAGCTCCTTTATCAGGTAAGCGCTTGCGGTTCCAGACATTCGTCTCCTCCATCTTCACCACAGAATCGAGCGGCGGTGGGCAGGGCTCACCCAGGCCCGGATGCGGGTGTTACGGGTGTGGCGTTCATCTTCCAATGGGGAGGGGGAGGAGTCCAGGGTGGAGGGGTGGGAAATCTGAGAAGGCGTCCATCGTTGTCCCGATGGGGTATCTGTGGCGCACGAATGAATGGTGAAGATCAATCACGATTGGTCGGTCTGGTACGGCGACCCGGCGCACTCGGGTGGATGTCGGTGCCGATCGGCAGCGCCATCCCCGGCTACATCAACCATCCGGTGATCGCCCGCGCCCGGCGTCTGGCGGCGATGCATCTGCCCGATCCGGTCACCGGCTGCCCGCGTTGCGGCACCGTCATCTGCCCGGGACTACAGCTCGCGGTGGCCTATCTGGACCGGTACGACCGGGACGCCGCTCGCACCATTCGCCGGCTACTCGCCTCGGTCGGGCTGGTTCTGGCCGGTGACCCGATGACAAAGGCGGGTGGCGATGACTGAGCCGCGCACACCGCCGCTGGTGCGGCCGTGGGACATCATCGAGATCGGTGCGGCCGACTATCTGAATGGCGACGGCGTACTGCGACTACGCGTCATTCACGTCCGCGCCGAGGCCGCCCATCCGAACATAGAATGGATCCATCTGCTCGGCACCCGACTGCACGGCACCCGAGAAGGTCAGATGATGATGGTCACCGTACGTGCGTCGGCGCTTCGCCGTCCAGGCGCGGTCATTCGGCCAGCGGCGCGGCCGGTCGATCCCGCGACGGTCGATCCCGCGACGGTCGATCCCGCGACGGTCGATCCCGCGACGGTCGATCCCGCGACGGTCGATCCCGCGACGGTCGATCCCGCGACGGACGATCAGAGCGGGCGAAACGGCCCGGCGGGAGGCCGACGATCCTGGTGAAATGCCGGGTCAGGTGCGACTGGTCGAAGAACCCCGCCTCGGTCGCCGCGACACCGACCGGGACCCCGTCGAGCAGCCGCCGCCGCGCCCGGTCCACCCGGCAGGCGGTCAGGTATCGGTGCGGCGGCATACCGTACTCGCGGTTGAACGCGCGTACCAGATATGCCGGATCGAAATGCAGCAGCGCAGCCGCCTCGTCGAGGGTGAGCCCGGCGGTGATCCGCGCGTCCAGCAGCTCGCGCAGCCGGTAGGCGGGCCCGACCCGCCGTGGCCCGGCTTGCCGTGACCCGGCTTGCCGTGACCCGGCATCCTGACCGGCCGGCAGCGGCGACGGCACCGCGTGCCCAAGATGCCGGCGCAGCCGCTCCAACGCCAGCTTCAAGTAGCTCTCGGCGGCGAACTCGTCACCCCGGTGAGCCAGGGCCAGATGGGTGCGGTCGACGAGCCGCCGCAGCTCGGCGTCGGGCACCCCCGGCGTGTCCACCGACGCCCCGACCAGATCGGCCGGAAGCTGGCTGTCGTCGAGGTAGAGCACCCGTTTACGGAAGCCGCCGCTGGTGGCCGCCGCCCCGTTGTGCGGCACGCCGGGCGGCAACAGGGTGACCAGGTCGGTCAGCGCGTCGCGTTCGTGTCGGTCCAGGTCGTAGCGGACCGCCCCGTCGTCGACGATCAGCAACGTCCAGGCGGTGTGCGTGTGCATCGGGTACTGGTGGGCGGTGAACCGGGCGTGGAACACCTCGGCGACCCCGGGGACCGGAGGCCGCCAAGCCCGCACCGACTCGGCTGGAGCAGCCGACATGGTCAGAATCGTACAAGACCGGCTCGCCCCGGCCGGGCGACGCTGACGGCATGAACGACGACGCTGACGGCATGAACGACGCGACCCCACCGGTACGGTTCGACACCAAGATCGCGGTGCTGATCCGTGACGACCTGGCCACCTGGCAGCGGCTCAACGCCACGGCGTTCCTGGTCAGCGGGATCGGCACCGCCGCGCCGGAGGTGATCGGCGGGCCGTACGCGGACGCCGACGGCACCGGCTATCTGCCGATGTTCCGTCAGCCGGTGCTGGTGTTATGCGGCGGCAAGGAAATGCTGACCGCCGCCCACCGGCGCGCCGTCGACCGGGGGCTGACGATGTCGGTGTTCACCGGCGACCTGTTCGCCACCGGCCACGACGACGCGAACCGGGCGGCGGTGCGCGCTGTACCGAAGGATCAGCTCGACCTGGTCGGTCTGGCGGTCTACGGGCCGCGCAACCCGGTCGACAAGGTCGTCAAGGGTGCCCGGATGCACGCGTGAGCACCCGTGAGCCGGCCAGCGAATCACAACGGGGGCGATCTAGAAGGATTATGGTCGGTATACCGGCCAGATCCTTCTAGATCGCGGGTGGTCGCCGGCGAGCGCGGGCTGGTCAGGTCGGGCTGGTCAGGTCGGGCTCGGCACCGGTGGGCCGGGGACCGGGCTGGCCGGCCCCGGGCTCGGGTCGGTGCTCGGGTCGGTGCCGGGGCCGCCCGGGCTCACGGACGGATCGGGCGACGGATCCACCGGCTCCTCGACGGCCTCGGCGACCACGTGCCGTTCCAGGGTGACCTGTGCCTGGCCGGCGCCGCCGACCCGGATGTCGTCGTGCGCCTGCAGCTGATGGGCCTCGTCGAAGTAGAGCACCGACATCGCCAGCGGCGTCGGCTCCTCACCCTCCAGGCCGCGCAGGCCGGCGCCGCCGGTGGAGCCCTCCACCAACAGCCGGGTCGGTTGCTGGCCGGGCACCTCGGCGAGCATCCGGACCTCCCGGTTGTGGATATGTCCGGCCAGCACCAGCGGGCAGGTGCCCGACAGCGGACCGGCCGAGAGCGGATCGTGCACCAAGGCGATGTCGACCGGTTCCGGATTGGCCCGGATCGTCGCGGCGAGCTGTTCGCCGACCCCGATGACCTGCTCGGCGGCGGGCTTGGACAACCCGCTGTCGGCCGGACTGGTCTGCTTGTCCGGGGTGAACCGGGGATCTCCGATCCCGGCGATGGTCAGCCCGGCGACCGTGGCCACCTGGTCGTCCAGCACGATCGCGTTCGGCTGGCCGGCCACCGCCTCCTGAGTACGGATCGAGTCGTGGTTGCCCCGGATGAACACGTACGGGACTTCCAGCTCGGCGATCGGAGCGACGAAGGCCGCCTCCGGTTCGCTGCCCCAGTCGGTGATGTCCCCGGTGTCGATCACCACGTCGATGTTGAACTGCTCGACCACCGTCTGGATCATCGGCCAGCCGGTCGGGTTGAGGTGCATGTCCGACACGTGCAGTACCCGGGTGGTGCCCTCCGCCGGCTGGTAGACCGGCAACGTCGACACCGTCGTGTAGATCCGACTCACGTTGGTCACGATCTTCTGCAGCTGCTCGGCGTACAGGTTGTAGTTGGTGGCGATCCGTTGCACATCGCCGACCACCGCCGGGGCGTTGACCAGCAGCCCCTCGTACCGTGGCTCCTGGATCGCCTCGGGTCGGATGGTCGACGCGGCGACCCCGATGCTCCCGCCGGTGAGCAGCAGCGCGAGGCTGCCCGACCAGGCGACCCGGCGGACGTCGCGGAAGACCAGCGCGGCGAGGACCAGGGTGGCCAGCACCGCGACGGCGAGGGTACGGATGCCCAGCCGCAGCACGCCCTCGGTGACGTCGCCGACCACGGTCTGGCTGGCCTGGGTGATCCCGGCCGGGTCGTCGATCAGCGCCAGGGTCCGGACCTGGTCGAGCGAGCCGAGCCGGATGGAGAGCTGGACCGGCCCCTGGTGGCTGTCCACGTGCAGTGACCCGAGTGGCGGGATCGCGACCGTGGTGCCGCCGTCGAGCGCCGGGGAGACGGTCATCTCGGCGGTGAAGGGGCCGATGTCGACCTCGGTACGGGCGCCGAGCAGGATGCCGATCACCACCCCGGCGACGCTGACCGCCGCGATGGCCAGGATCGTCCTGATCCGGCGTGCCGGAGTGGACCGGGCGACGCGGTCGAGCCAGCGACCGGTCCCGCGTGCCGCCGTACGTAGCCGACGCCCCAGCCGGACTCCTCGGGAGGGTGCCGGCGCGAGCCGGTGCTCGTCACTCATGGTGAGATCATGCCTGTCTGGTCGGGGTGGGGCGTGCGGTGTGGGGGCAACGGCGTGCGGTGCGCTGGCTCAGCCAACGAACGGGGCCTCAACTGCGGCCCGCTCCGCCGTCGGCGAACACCAGCCGCAGGATTCGGTCGTCCTCGGGGGCCGGCTCGCCCCGGCCGTCGTTGTTGGAGGTGGTCACCCACAGCGAACCGTCCGGTGCCTGGGTGACGGTCCGCAGCCGCCCGTACTCGCCGGTGAGCAGCGCGCGGGGTTGACCGAACACGGTGCCGGACCCGGTCAGCTCGACCAGCCAGAGGCGTTCGCCGCGCAGACAGGCGGCGGCCAGCACCCGGTCCAGCACCGCCGCGCCGGAGCAGGACGACTCCTCGGTCGGCCACACCACGAGGGGGTCGACGAAGCGTTCGTCGCCGCCCTCTCCCTCCACCTCCGGCCAGCCGTAGTTCTTGCCGGGTTCGATCAGGTTGATCTCGTCCCAGGCGCTCTGGCCGAATTCGGTGGCGTACAGCCGGTCGTCGGCGTCCCAGGCGATGCCCTGCACGTTGCGGTGTCCGAGCGACCAGACCAGCGAGTCGGCCGTCGGGTTGCCGGGGGCCGGCTCGCCGTCCGGCGTCATCCGCAGGATCTTGCCGCCGAGGCTCTCCGGATCCTGGGACAGCCCGGTGTCGGAGGCGTCGCCGGTGGTGGCGTAGAGGAATCCGTCGGGGCCGAAGGCGAGCCGACCGCCGTTGTGGATGCCGGACAACGGGATGCCGGTGACGATCGGTTCCGGTTCGCCGCCGAGGGTCAGCCGGGCGATCCGGTTGTCCTGCGCCGTGGAGTAGTAGATGAACACCGTCTCGTCGGTGGCGTACTCGGGGGAGACGGCGATGCCGAGCAGGCCGCCCTCGCCGCCGCCGTCGACGGCGTCGATGGTCTGCACCTCGTCGATGGTCAGCCCGTCGGGGTCCGATCCGGGACCGACCCGCAGGATGCGGGCGCTGTCCCGTTCGGTCACCAGGGCCGCTCCGTCGGGCAGGAACGCGACGCCCCAGGGCACCTGTAGGCCGCTGGCCAGGACGGTGACGGCGATCTGTTGCTCGACGCCGCCGCTGGTCGGGGTCTCGGTCGGGGCGGGGAAGGTCGGTGGCGCGCCGGCCTGGTCCGGCTCCGGTTCGCCGAACGCGCACCCACTGATCAGCATGGTCAGCGCCAGACCGGCCGCGAGGCTCGCCGTGGTCGGGCGGCGCGGAGATCGGCGGTACGGGGGGCGTCCAGCGTTCACCCGCACCAGGGTAGCCCGCTCATCCAGATCCGCACGGCCGGCCGGCCCGGTGGTCCGTGGGGGCCGGTCGCCCTTTCGGCGGCGGTACGGCGATGTTCGCAGTTAGGTAAGGATGCCCAAAATCATCTGAATTCAATAAAAACACACCAAAGGTGGGTCAAGTAATACGGTTCTTCCTGACAGGCGACGAGAGCCAGAAGGAGTCACCATGACCGCGATGATGGAGATGCCACGGGTGCAGGAGTGCACCGCCATCGACTGTGCGTACAACCAGCACGAAGGCTGTCACGCCTTCGCCATCACCATCGGTACGGAGGCCGACCACGCCAGTTGCACCACCTTCTTCGATATCTCGACCAAGGGCGGGCTCGACGCCGTGATTGCCCAGGTCGGCGCGTGCAAACGGGCCGACTGCCGGTTCAACGCCGAGTTGGAGTGCCGGGCCCCCGCCATCCGGGTCGGCCCGAGCCGGGACATGGCCGACTGCATGACGTACGAGCCGGCCTGAGTCGATCGACGCGGGTCGACGGGCCCGGGTCGTGGCCCGCCGCCCGACCGTAGCCTGCCGACCCGACCGTAGCCCGCTGATCAGTCGATCAGCGGGCTACGCCGTTCCAGCAGCACCACGTCGCGCCACTGGCCGTCGCGGCGGGCGATCCGGTGCCGGGTGCCGACCGTGCGGAATCCGGCGTGGGCGTGCAGGGCCAGGCTCGTCGCGTTCTCCGGGAACACTCCGGACTGGATGGTCCAGATCCCGGCGGCCTCGGTCGAGCCGATCGCGGCGTCTAGGAGCAGCCGCCCGACGCCCAGCCCGCGCGCGGACTCGGCGACGTAGACCGAGTGCTCGACCACTCCGGCGTAGACCGGCCGGGTCGACACGGGGGTGACCGCGATCCAGCCGAGCACCCGGTCGTCGTCGCCGGCCCCGGTCGCCACCCACCGGTGCCGCGGCAACCGCCCGGCGTCGAACGTCGCCCAGTCCGGCGCGACCGTCTCGAAGCTCGCCAGACCGGTGTCCAACCCGGCCTGGTAGATCGCCAACACCTCGGCGGCGTCGGCGGCGGTCATCGGGCGCACCGTGACGTCGCCTGCCCGGTCATCCCCACGCATGGGATGAAACTAACCCAACCGGGCCGTCCGACTATCGTCGGTGCCGTGAAGGTCTGGATCCCCCACCAGCAGGGCCGCGAACTCCTCGGACGGTTATCCGAGGAGGTGACGGTCGAGGTGATGACCGACCCCACCCGGTTGCCCTCCGACCCGGCCGGAGTCCGATTCTGGGTGCCGCCGTTCCTGGCCCGACCGGGGGTCGCCGAGCTCGCCGGCAAACTGCCGGACCTGCGGGTGGTCCAGTTGCTTTCCGCCGGGGCCGACGCGTGGGCGGGGCGGTTGCCGGAGCAGGTGACGCTCTGCGACGCGCGCGGGGTGCACGACTCGTCCACCGCCGAGTGGGTGGCCACCGCGGTTCTGACCCATGTGCGGGATTTCGCCGGGTTCGTCCGGGCGCAGAGTCACCGCCAATGGTCGTACGAGACGTTCGCCCCGACCGACGAGGTGGCCGGCAAACGGATTCTCATCGTCGGCGCCGGGTCGATCGGGGCGGCGGTACGGTCCCGGCTGGCACCGTTCGAGGTCGAGTTCACCCTGGTGGCCCGCAACGCCCGGCCGGCGGAGCAGGTGCACGCGGTCACCGAGTTGCCGCGACTGTTGCCGTACGCGGACATCGTGGTGTTGCTCGTGCCGCTCACCGCCGCGACCCGCGGCCTGGTCGACGCGGCGTTCCTAGCCACGATGCGCGACGGTTCGCTACTTGTCAACGCGGCGCGTGGCCCGGTGGTGGACACGGCGGCGCTCACCGCCGAACTGGCCACCGGTCGGATCTCGGCGGTGCTGGACGTCACCGATCCCGAGCCATTGCCCGCCGATCATCCACTATGGTCATTCTCGAACGTGGTGATCAGCCCGCACATCGCCGGCTCGGTCCGTGGGCTACTGGCCCGGGCGTACGGGCTGGCGGAGCGGCAGATCCGCCGGTTCGTGGCCGGAGACGAGCTGCGGAACGTGGTGACCGAGGGCTACTGAGCCGCGCCATCCTGGCTGGACTTCGCCCGGGCCGGCCCGTCGTGGGCCGACCCGGGCAGGGCGTCCTTGGTCGGCTCGTCCTTGGTCGGCTCGTCTTCGGTCGGCTCGGTCGGGCCGCCCAGCTGCTGTCCGCTCGCCTCGATCAGCCGGGGCAGGTCGGTGCCGCGTACGGCCGGCAGCGCCACGTGGTGGCCGTCGTGCAGCAGCGCCAGCGCTCGGCCGTGCCGGTCTGCACCGAGCTCGGCCACCTGCGACCACGGGATCCGGCGTTGCCCGATCAGCGCGCGCAACCGCAGCCCGTCGGTGTCGGCGTCGGTGCCGGCGCGGACCGTCCAACCGACGACGAGCAGCGGGATCAGCAGGATCGGCAGCAGATACCACCGGGTGGCGGCCAACGGCAGCGCGCCGACGAAACCGAGCACCGCCGCCAGCATGATCGCCTGGTGCGGCCGGAACCGCACGGATTCCCTGCGTGTCACCCGACAATCCTGACATCCCGGCGGGCGTCGCCGGGCGGCGGGCGGTGCGTACGCTCGTGGCGGCGAACCGGCGGCGTCGGTTCGCGTCGACCCGTAACCGGATGCCGGGTCGCTTCGTTGTGCCGGGTGCGGGCGGAGCCGATGGCATCGCCTGTGCCCTGCCCCCTCCCGCGAAGGCGACCCTGGCCGTGCCCGAGGCGTTCCCCGCATCACCCGAGTTCCGTCCCGCGTCGTCAGCTCCGTCCGGTCCGCCCCCGTACCACCCCGACGGCGGCGACGCGCGCCGGTCCCGTACGGACCCGTCCTCGCCCCGTACGGACCCGCACTGGTCCCGACGGCGGCACCGAGCGCCGTCCAGTGGCCTGACCGGCGTGTTCACCGCTGCCCGCTCCGCCGGGCGCGGCGCCATCGGGCTCGCCGGTGTCGCCGCGACGATCCTGCTGGCCTGCTGCACCGTCGCGCTCGTCGGACTCACCCTTGGTGTCGCCGATCTGCTGCCCCCGGTGGTGGCCCTGGTGGGGGCGGCGTCGATCGGGGTGTCCGGGCCGACCTGGTGGTTGCTGCGGATCGCGTCGACCGCGCATCGACGGACCGGTGACTTCCGGGCCTGCCGGGGCGCCGGCCTCGTCGCGTTCGCCACCCTGCTCGGCACCGGCACCTGTTGCGTCGCCGTGTTCGCCCCGGCCGACATCCGCGCCGACATCGCGCTCAGCGGGCTCGTCCCCACGTTGCTCGGCTACCTCGCGGGCATCCTGCTCCTGCCGGCCGCCGCCGACGGCTCGGCGGTCCGGCTGCGTCGGCTGGTGGACGGGGTGAGCCTGGGCGTCAGTCTCACCTTCGTCGGATGGCTGCTGCGCCCGGTCGGTGAGCTGCCGGTGGTGGCGCTCGTGGCCGGCGTCGGCGCGATCGGCGTGGTGTCGGTCATCGCGGTCACCGCGCTGAGCGTGATCCGTCAGCACCGAGCCGTGCTGCTCTGCGGCGGCGGGGCGATCGCGGCGGTGCTGGGACTGACCGCGTCGACGATCCTGTTCGCGTACGCGGCCGCGCCGTGGACCTGGTGCGTGGCCATGGCACCGGTCGTCGTCGGAGTGACCGCCGTCGCCTGTGGCGTCGGCCGGGGCACCTGGCCGGTCCGGGCCGCCGGTAGAACCGCCGGTGGCGTTGGCGGTGGCACCGCCGGAGGTGGTGCGCCGCGCGGCCCGCTGTCGGCGTATCCACTGTTGACCATCCCTGCGGTCGTCGCCACGGTGGCGGCCGTCTACCACCTCGTGACGGTGGGCGGGTTCGACCGGACGTCGATCCTGCTCGGACTGGCGGTGATCCCCACCCTGGTGATCCGGGAGATGATGGCCGCCGCCGACGTGCGCGCCTTCGCCCGGCGACTGAGCGCTCAGGAAGCCCACTTCCGGTCCCTGGTCTCCGGCGGCAACGACCTGACCCTCATCGTCGGTGACGACCGACGGGTCCGCTGGCAGTCGCCGGCCGCCGCCCGGCTGTTCGGGCTCGCCGACGCCGACGTGGTCGGCCGGACCTTCGACGACCTGATGCATCCCGAGGACGCCGCCGAGGTCGCCGCCGCGCTGAGCGCGGTGGTGGCCGGCCGGATCTCGGCCACCGGTCGGACTCCGCTGGTCACCGCCCGGCTACGCGACGGGTACGGCCGTTGGCGCGACACCGAGTCGACCATCACCGACCAGCGGGGGGCACCGGAGGTCGCCGCCCTGGTGGTGCACGTACGGGACGTGGGGGAGCGGTTGCACCTGGAACGCCGGCTGCACAAGTTGGGGTTCACCGACCAGCTCACCGGGTTGGCGAACCGCCGTGAGCTGGCGCGCCAGATCGCCGCCGCCCGCGACGTCGCCGGGTACCCCGGCACGTTGCTGATCATCGATCTGCACGGGCTGTCCGGCACTCCCGGTCCACACGGGCGGGAACCACACGAGGTACGGCACACCCGGGAGGTGAGCGACGCGGTTTCGATCGAGGTCGGCCGCCGACTGCGCGACTCGGTCGATCCGGACGACGTGGTGGCCCGGCTCGGCGGCGACGAGTTCGCGGTGATCACCGTGGGTGGGCCGATGCTGGCGTACGGCACCGGTGCGCGGCTGATCGCCGCGTTGCGCGAGCCCTGCCAGCTGCCGGGGTCGGTGGTGCACCTGCGGGCGAGCATCGGGATGGCCGACGTGTCCGGCGGTGACGGGGTCGACGACGTGTTGCGCCGCGCCGACCTGGCCCGCCGCCGGGCCCGGCAGCTGGGCGGCAACCGGATCGAGTGGTACGACTCCTATCTGGAGGAGCAGCTGGTCCGCCGCCTCGACCTGGAACGCGAACTGCCCGGCGCGGCCGAGCGCGGTGAGCTGGACGTGGTCTACCAGCCGGTGCTGGACCTCGGCGACGGACAGCCGGTCGGCGTCGAAGCGCTGCTGCGCTGGCGTAACCCGGCGCTCGGGACGGTGCTGCCCGCGGAGGTGCTGGCGGTGGCCCGGGACCTGTCGCTGCTGACGCACATCGGTGGTTGGCTGCGGGCGACGGCCTGTCGGCAGGTGGCTTCCTGGGCCAGGGAGGGGCACCAGCTGTGGCTGTCGGTCAACGTGTCTCCGATGGAGTTGGCGGCTCCTGACTTCGCCGCCGACCTGGCGTCGACACTCGCCGCCACCGGGATCCCGCCGCACGGCCTGATTGTCGAGGTGTCCGAGTCCCTGGTGACCGAGGCGCTGGTCGCCGAGGAGCAGCCCAGGATCGTCGTCGCGCTGGCGGACCTGCGGGCCCGGGGGATCCGGGTCGCCCTGGACGACTTCGGGGCCGGTCAGGCGCCGATCGCCCAGCTCCGCCGGCTGCCGCTGGACATCCTGAAGATCGATCGATCGTTGGTCACCGACGCGGCGGCCGGAACGGACCCGAACCGGCCGACGATGGAGGTCGTGGTCGGCCTGGGGCGACGGCTGGGATTGGAGCTCGTCGCCGAGGGCCTGGAAACGGTCCGCCAGGTCGGTCAGGCGCGGGCGGCCGGCTGCCGCTACGGCCAGGGGTACGCCCTGGCCCGCCCCGCACCAGCGGAGCGGACCGAGGCGTACATCGCGGAGTTCCAGGCGCCGTCGTACTGACCGCCGCCCGGACGCGATCCGTCGACCGGGTTCAGCCGGCGTAGCCGGGCATCGGGTAGCCGGCCAGCAGGTCGGCCACCTCGCCGGCGATCCGGTCCAGCGCGGCCTCGTCGTCCTTGACCGCCGCCGTCACCGCGTCGTCCATCCACGCCGCGACCTGCGGCATCTGGGCCTCGGTGAGGCCCCGGGTGGTGAGTGCGCCGGTGCCCAGCCGAATCCCGGACGGGTCGAACGGCTTGCGCGGGTCGTACGGCACGGTGTTGTAGTTGAGCTCGATGCCGGCGCGGTCCAGGGCCTGGGCGGCCGGCTTGCCGGCGACCCCCTTGCCGGTCAGGTCGGCCAGGATCAGGTGGTTGTCGGTGCCGCCGGAGATCAGGTCGAAGCCCCGGTCGACCAGCGCGGCGGCCAGCGCCTTCGCGTTGGCGACCACCTGGTGGGCGTACCGGCGGAAGTCCTCGCTCTGCGCCTCCCGCAACGCGACGGCGATGCCGGCGGTGGTGTGGTTGTGCGGGCCGCCCTGCAGGCCGGGAAAGACCGCCTTGTCGATCGCGGCGGCGTACTCCTCGGTCGTCAGGATCATCGCGCCGCGCGGGCCGCGCAGCGTCTTGTGCGTGGTGGTGGTGACGACGTCGGCGTGCCCGACCGGCGACGGGTGCGCGCCACCGGCGACCAGGCCGGCGATGTGCGCGATGTCCGCGGCCAGCACCGCGCCGACCTCACGGGCGATCTCGGCGAAGGCCGGGAAGTCGATGGTCCGGGGGACCGCCGTGCCACCGCAGAAGATCACCTTCGGTCGTTCCCGGCGGGCCACGTCGCGGACCTCGTCGAAGTCGATCAGGCCGGTGTCCCGGGAGACGTTGTAGCGGACCGAGTTGAACCACTTGCCGGTGGCCGAGACCGACCAGCCGTGGGTGAGGTGCCCCCCCATCGGCAGCGCCATCCCCATCACGGTGTCGCCCGGGGAGAGGAAGGCCAGGTAGACGGCGAGGTTCGCGGGGGATCCGGAGTACGGCTGTACGTTGGCGTGCGCCGCCCCGAACACCGCCTTGGCCCGCTCGATGGCGAGCGTCTCGACCGGGTCGACGAACTGCTGCCCCTCGTAGTAGCGCCGGCCGGGGTAGCCCTCCGAGTACTTGTTGGTCAGGACGCTTCCGCTGGCTTCGAGGACGGCGGTGGAGACGTAGTTCTCCGACGCGATCATCCGGAGCTTGTCGTGCTGACGGCGGGCCTCGCCCTCGATCAGCGCGGCGAGGTCGGGATCGGTGGCGGTCAACTGCGGGATCTGCGGTACGTGCACGAGGTGCCTCCTGGCGGTCGGGGCGTGCCGGCGAGGCCCGGCTGGCTCAACCGGGCACGACGGTGCCGTCGACGGTGCACCCAGGCGCGCGGCGCACGTCATTGGTCGCTCCCCGGTGGTCGGTTCCACCTTCGCTGCGCCAGTCGCGTGACCGGATCGAGCATAGCGGGTCGGGGCCGATGATCGGCGCGGCCGTGTCGGACTCACGGGTCTCCCAGCGCGCACTTAATCGGTTCAGCTCTGGTTGGTCCGGAATTGCGCATCTCGGCTGGCGGACGACCGACAGCTCAACCGCGCTGCGGCGGCGCGGTGCTGCCGCGCGGGGTGAGATGAGGGGTCTCGTCCTGATATGTCGTGATCTGCTGGCCAGCGATCGCCGACAGCAACTGCCGGGCGGCCCGTGCGCCGTACGCCGGGATGTCCCGGCTCACCGCGGTCAGCGGCGGATGCACGAGCTGGCAGAGGGGGGAATCGTCCCAGGCGATGATCGACAGATCGCCGGGCACCGACAACCCCATCTCCTGAGCCACCGCCAAGCCGGCGATCGCCATCACGTCATTGTCGTAGATCATCGCGGTGGGCCGGGCCGACGTGCTGAGCATCCGTCGGGTCACCCGCGCCCCCTCTTCGCCGGTGTAGTCCGAGGCCACCGTCACACAGTCGACCAGGCCGAGCTCGCGGCAGACGTCGGTGAACGCGGCGGCCCGGATCTCGGTGTGCAGCAGCCCCGGCAGCCCGCCGACCCGGGCGATCCGGCGATGGCCGAGCGCGGCGAGGTACTTGACGGTCTCGACCAGCGCGGCCGCGTCGTCGGACCACACGCTGGCCAGCGAACCGGTGTACGCCGGTCCACCGATCACCACCGCCGGGAGCTGCAGTCGTTCCAGGGCGGGCACCCGGTGGTCGTCGACCCGCAGGTCGCACAGGAAGACACCGTCCACCCGACGTTCACCCCACCAACGCCGGTAGACCGCGATCTCGGCGTCGGGGTCGGCCACCACCTGCAACGTCAGGGCGTACGAGCGGGCCGACAACTCCGCCTCGACCCCGCTGATCAGCTCCATGAAGAACGGTTCGATGCCCAGGATGCGGGCTGGCCGGCTCAGGGCCAGACCGACCGCGTTGGCACTCGCGCCGGACAGCGCGCGGGCCGCGCTGTTGGGATTGAAGCCGATCTCGGCGGCGATGGCGAGGATGCGCTGCCGGGTCGCTTCGGAGACGCCGGGCTGGCCGTTGAGCGCGTACGAGACCGCGCCCTTCGAGACGCCCGCGCGGCGGGCGATGTCGGCGATGGTCGGCCGTTTCACCGGCGGAACTCCTTCGTCGAGTCGGTGGCGCGGGCGACCCGCTGGTGCGCTTGTCCGGTTAAGTCTGCTCGCGTAAACGATATCCGCCGTCGGTGGGACCGGCGACGCCCCTACCCCGGACGGCTGTCCCGACGTGCGCCGGGGAGCTCTACCGCGCATCCCCGGACGCTGTCCGACGACGTCGAGATTACGGGTAGGCCACGGTGTTAACCCGCCATTGACACTCGGCAGGTGCGCTCGTACGGTGGCTCTACTTATCCGGTTCAGTCGACGTTCCTCGATGTCAGGAGCGTTTCACATGTGTTCGGAGGATGGCATGGAACGGCGTAGGACCCCTTGGGCGCGCCTGGCGGCCGCAGGTGCCGCCAGCGTGCTTCTGGTCGCCGGCTGCAGTGGCGAACCCGGCGGCGGCGACGACGACGGCACCACCCTGACGATCGCGTTCTGGGGTGACTTCGGCCTCGACGACCTCAAGGCCGCGTACGAGGCGGAGAACCCCGGCGTCCGGATCAACCTCAATTCGGGGGAGTACAACGCCCAGCATGAGGACCTGCAGAAGAAGCTCATCGCCGGCTCGGGGGCCGCCGACATCGCCGCCATCGACGAAGGCTTCGTCGTCCAGTTCCGCGAACAGGCCGACAAGTTCGTCAACCTGCTGGACCAGGGCGCCGGCCAGTACGAGGACCGCTACCTGGACTGGAAGTGGCAGCAGACCCTCTCCGCCGACGGTTCCACCCAGATCGGTCTCGGCACCGACGTCGGCGGCCTGGCCATGTGCTACCGCACCGACCTGTTCGCCGCCGCCGGGCTGCCGACCGACCGCGACGAGGTCTCCGCGCTCTGGCCGGACTGGGAATCCTTCATCGCCACCGGTGAGGAGTACGTGGCGGCCAGCGGCAAGAAGTTCGTCGACTCCGCCACCAACATCTTCAACCCGGTCCTCGGCCAGCAGCCGGTCGGCCTCTTCGACACCAGCGACACCCTCGCCATGGACGGCGGCCCCAAGGTCGCCTTCGACACCGCCGCCGCCGTGGTCGGTGCCGGACTGTCGGCCAACCTCGCGGCCTTCTCCCCGGAATGGAACAACGGCTTCGTCAACGGCGACTTCGCCGTACTGGCGTGCCCCGCCTGGATGATGGGCCACATCCAGAACACCGCGCCGGACACCGCCGGCAAATGGGACGTGGCGGCGATCCCCGGTGGCGGCGGCAACTGGGGCGGTTCGTTCCTCACGATCCCGGCGCAGGGCGCCAACGTCGACGAGGCGTACAAGTTCCTGGAGTGGCTGATCCAGCCGGAGCAGCAGATCGAGATCTTCAAGAAGGTCGGCAACCTGCCGTCGCAGCCGGCACTCTACGAAGACCCTGCGATCGTCGAGTTCTCCAACCCGTTCTTCAGCGACGCCCCGGTCGGCCAGATCTTCTCCGAAACCGCGGCCAACCTCACCCCGCAGTACCTCGGCCGCAAGAACGGCCCGGTCCGGGTGGCGGTGGAGAACGTCCTCAACCGACTGCAGAGCGGTGACCTGGAAGGCAAGCCCGACGAGGCATGGACGGAAGCCGTCGCGGAAGCCGAGAAGGCGACGAACGCGTAACCAGTCGCGCCGCCGTGCCGCGCGGCGGGAGCAGGCCCGCGTCACCGGAGCCGCCCCGTCGCGCGGCCGCCTCGCCACCCGGCCATCTCTGGAGGCAACCATGTCCGCTACGCGTGCCGCACCGCCGCCCGCACCGCCGCCGTCGTCGCGCTCGCGCCCCGGCGCACCCGCTCATCCGCAGCGAACCCCCGGCCGCACCACCCTGACCTGGCGAGACCGGCTGCACCGCTTCGACATGCGGTACATGCCGTACATCCTGATCTCCCCGTTCTTCCTCCTCTTCATCGCCTTCGGGCTCTTCCCGATCATCTTCAACGGCGTGGTGGCGCTGCGGCACTGGCGGCTGGACAACGCCGACCTGACCGGCTGGGCCGGGCTGGCGAACTTCGAGCGGCTGCTCACCGACGACCGGTTCTGGAACGCGCTCTACAACACGTTCGGCATCTTCCTGCTCTCCACCGTGCCGCAACTGTTCCTGGCGTTGATCATCGCGTCGCTACTCAACCGCAAGCTGCGCGCGCAAACCTGGTTCCGGGTCGGCATCCTGCTGCCGTACATCACCCCGATCACCGCGTCGACCCTGCTCTTCGCGGTCTTCTTCGCCCGCGACTTCGGCATCGCCAACTGGGTGCTCGACGTGCTCAACCTGCGCGGCGAGGCGCCGATCGACTGGCGCTCCACCAAGACCGCCTCCTGGATCGCGATCGCCACGATGGTCAACTGGAAGTGGATCGGCTACAACGCGCTGATCTACCTCGCCGCGATGCAGTCGATCCCCCGCGACATCTACGAAGCGGCCGCGGTAGACGGCGCGGGCCCGTGGCGGCAGCTCTGGCGGATCACCGTACCGATGATCCGGCCGGTGGTGGTCTTCACCGTCATCCTGTCCACCATCGGCGGGCTGCAACTGTTCACCGAGCCGATGCTGTTCGAACAGAACTCGCAGGCGGCCACCGGCGGATCCAACGGCCAGTTCCAGACCATCGCCCAACTGATCTACAAGGTCGGCTGGAAGGACCTCAACCTCGGCTACGCCGCCGCGATGTCCTGGGCACTGTTCCTGATCATCGTGATCATCGCGGTCGTCAACGCGCTGGTCGCCAACCGACTCGGCGGGGGGCGCAAATGAGCACCACCACGATCGGCCGCCCGCCCACCGGCCAACCCGGCCGGCCGGATCGGTCCGGCCAGTCCGGCGGCGGCACGCCACCCGGCCGTCGCCGCCGCAGCGCCGCCCTGATGGGCCGGGCCCCGGCCAGTACACCGGGCAGCTTCTGGAACTACCTGTTCCTCAGCCTGGTCATCCTGTTCTCCGCCTTCCCTCTCTACTGGATGGTGGTCATCGCCAGCGGCACCGACGCCGACCTGGCGAAGATCCCGCCGCAGCTGCTACCCGGCGGCCAACTGCTCACCAACCTCAACGAGGTCTTCACCCTCCGCAACGTCTACTTCGCCCAGTCGCTGGGCAACAGCTTCATCGTCTCCACGATCGTGACGTTCTCGGTGCTGTTCTTCTGCTCACTGGCCGGATTCGCCTTCGCCAAGCTGCGCTTCAAGGGTCGCAACGCGCTGATGGTCGTTGTGGTGCTCACCCTCACCGTGCCCAACCAGCTCGGCGTCGTCGCCCTCTACATCCTGATGGGCGAGCTCGGCTGGAACGGCACCCTGGTCGCGGTCATCGTGCCCGGCCTGGTCACCGCGTTCGGCGTGTTCTACATGCGACAGTTCATCCTCGAAGCCGTACCCGACGAACTGATCGAGGCCGGCCGCATCGACGGCGCCAGCACCATGCGGATCTACTGGAGCGTCGTGCTGCCCGCCGTTCGCCCGGCGATGGCCGTCCTCGGCCTACTTACCTTCGTGGCCACCTGGAACGACTTCCAGTGGCCGCTGATCACCCTCGGCGGCACCTACTATCCGACCTCGATGGTGGCCCTGTCCGACCTGGCCAGCGGTAACTACGTGCTCTACCGGCGGGTGCTCGCCGGCGCGTTCGTGGCGACCATCCCGCTACTGATCATGCTCTTCATCGGCGGCCGGCAGATCGTCCGGGGAATCATGGAAGGCGCCGTCAAGAACTGACCGGCGCCGACCCGTACCGTGGCCCAGTCCCGCTCCCGCACTAGTGAGGTATGGCATGAACACCGTACGACCGCTCCACGAGGGCTGGACCGTACGACCGGCGGAGGGATTCGCCGTACCCGACGGCATCGGGGACCGCGACGTCCCGGCGACCGTACCCGGCTGCGTGCACACCGACCTGCTCGCCGCCGGCCTGATTCCCGACCCCTACCTGGACGACAACGAAACCCGGCTGTCCTGGATCGGGCGAACCGACTGGGTCTACGAGACCACCTTCGACTGGGTCGACCTGGGTGACCCCCGGGTCGACCTGGTCTGCGCCGGCCTCGACACCATCGCCACCATCACCCTCAACGGCGTCGAACTCGGCCGCACCGCCAACATGCACCGCGGCTACCGCTTCGACGCCCGACCCGCGCTGCGCCCCGGACCCAACACCCTGCGGGTACGGTTCGACTCGGCGTACCGGCACGCCGAACAGCTGCGTGACCAGCTCGGCGACCGCCCCAACGCCTACCCCGAACCGTTCCACTTCATCCGCAAGATGGCCTGCAACTTCGGCTGGGACTGGGGTCCCAACCTGGTCACCGCCGGCATCTGGCAGGACATCGGCCTGCACAGCTGGACCACGGCCCGGTTGAGCACCGTCCGACCGCTGGTCACCGTCACCCACCACCCGACCGGCTGCGCCGAGGCGACCGTCGAGGTGCGCGTCGAGGTCGACCGGGACACCGACGAGGACCTCACCCTGGTCGCCGCCGTCGCCGGAACCCGCGCCGAGGCAGTCGTCCCGGCCGGGCACCGCAGCGCCGCCGTGACCCTCACCGTCGCCGACCCCGAACTGTGGTGGCCCCGAGGGTACGGCGAACCCGCCCGCCACGCCCTCGACGTCACCCTGCACCGGTCGGACGGAACAACACTCGACACCTGGCAGCGCCGGATCGGATTCCGGTCGGTACGCCTGGACACCAGCGCCGACCAGCACGGCTCCGCGTTCACACTGATCGTCAACGAGACGCCGGTCTTCGTCCGGGGCGTCAACTGGATCCCCGACGACGCCTTTGTCACCCGGGTCACCCGGGACCGCTACGCGCGGCGGTTCGGCCAGGCCGTCGACGCCGGGGTCAACTTCCTGCGGGTCTGGGGCGGCGGCCGCTACGAGTCGGACGACTTCTACGACCTCGCCGACGAGCGAGGACTGCTCGTCGGGCAGGACTTTCTCTTCGCCTGCGCGGCGTACCCCGAGGAGGAGCCGATCGCCGGCGAAGTCGCCGCCGAAGCCCGCTACCAGGTCACCCGGCTCACCCCGCATCCCAGTCTGGTGCTGTGGACCGGCAACAACGAGAACATCTGGGGCTGGCACGACTGGGGCTGGCAGGAGACCCTCGACGGACGGACCTGGGGAAGCGGCTACTACCTCGACGTGCTGCCGGCAATCGTCGCCGAACTCGACCCGACCCGCCCGTACTGGCCGGGCAGCCCGTACTCCGGCCGCGACGACCTGCACCCCAACGACCCGGAGCACGGCACCATGCACATCTGGGACGTGTGGAACACCGACGACTACCTGAAATACCGCCAGTACGTGCCCCGGTTCCTCGCCGAGTTCGGCTACCAGGCCCCGCCGACGTACGCCACGTTGCGCCGGGCGTTGAGCGACTCCCCGCTCGCCCCCGACTCATCCGGGATGGTCCACCACCAGAAAGCCGTCGACGGCGACCTGAAGCTCCGGCGTGGTCTGGACGCCCACCTGCCCGCTCCGCGCGACTTCGACGACTGGCACTACCTGACCCAGGTCAACCAGGCGCGGGCGATCGCCGTCGGCGTGGAACACTTCCGCTCCCACCGGGGCGTCTGCATGGGCACCATCCTGTGGCAGCTCAACGACTGCTGGCCGGTCACCTCGTGGGCCGCCGTCGACGGCGACGGCCGCCGCAAACCCCTGTGGTACGCGCTGCGGCGCGCCTACGCCGACCGGCTGCTCACCATCCAGCCGCGCGACGACGGCCTGGCCCTGGTCGCCGTCAACGACACCGACGTCGAATGGCGCGGGGAGGTGGCGATCGTCCGGTCGACGCTGGCCGGTGAGCCGCGCGCCAAGTCCAGCGTGGACTTGGCTGTACCCGCCCACTCGGCGCTGACCGTGCCGATCCCCATCGAGGTGGCGGCCTGCGACGACCCCCGCCGCGAGGTGCTGTTCGCCGACGCCGTCGGCCAGCGGGCCTGGTGGTTCTTCGCCCCGGACCGCGACCTCGACTACCCGGCCGCCGACTTCGAAGCGACCGTCGCGCCCGCAGGAGACGCAGTGGCGGTGACCGTCACCGCCCGGACCATCCTGCGTGACCTGACCCTGTACGCCGACCGCCTGGACCCGGCCGCCGAGGTCGACCAGGCGCTGGTCACCTTGCTGCCGGGGGAGTCGGCAGTGTTCACCGTACGTGGTGCCGCCGACCTGGACCCGGCGGCGTCGACCAGCCGCCCGGTGCTGCGCTGCGTCAACGACATCGTCGCCGGAGGTGTCACGTGACCACCACCGGTTCGGTGCTCGCCGTGGACGTCGGCGGCACCAAACTGGCCGCCGCCGTCGTCGAGCCGGACGGCACGATCGCCGTACAGGGTGCCGTGCCCACGCCGGCCGGCCCGGACGAGGCGACGGTCACCGCCGCCCTGCACCGGGTGGTCCGCCAGGTGATCGGTGACCGGGACGCGCATCGGCTGGTCGGCCTCGGGGTCGGCTCGGCCGGGCCGCTCGACCCGGTCGCCGGCACGGTCAGCCCGGTGAACATCGGTGCCTGGCGGGGATTCCGGATCCTCGACGCCCTGCGTACGGTGCTGCCCGGCCGACCCGCCGTGCTGGCCGGCGACGGACACTGCATGGCGCTCGGCGAACACTGGCGGGGCGGCTACCCCGGCCCGGCGCTGCTCGGCATGGTCGTCTCGACCGGGGTCGGCGGCGGGCTGGTCCTCGACGACCGGGTCCACCCCGGCGGCAGCGGCAACGCCGGCCACATCGGCCACATCGTGGTCGATCTCGACGGTCCGCCCTGCCCGTGCGGTGGGCGCGGGTGCGTGGAGGCGATCGCCAGCGGCCCGGCCATGGTGCGCTGGGCGGCCAGCCAGGGCTGGTCGGCCGGTGACCGGCCGGCGGACGGCCGATCGCTCGCCGAGGACGCCCGGGCCGGCGTACCGGTCGCGGTCGCCGCATTCGAACGGTCCGCGACCGCCCTGGCCGCCGCGATCGTCTCCGCCACCGCCCTGATCGACCTCGACGACGTCGTCATCGGCGGCGGGGTCGCCGCCGCCGGTGACGTGCTGTTCGCTCCGCTACGGAAGGCCGTGGCGGAGTTGGCCGGGCTCGACTTCGTCCGTCGGGTCCGCGTTCACACCAGCGGTCTGGGCAACGACGCCGGGCTGCTCGGTGCCGCCGCACTCGCCCTGGAGGCCGCCGCGCGCCAGTGACCTCCACCGCTCCACGGTCAAGGAGACCCCCGTATGCGCCCACGCCCCGCCGGCCTGCTACTCGCACTGGCCGGACTGATCCTCGGCTTCGCCGCCGCCGGGCCCGCCCAGGCCGCCCCGCCGTCGCACCCCGGCGAGCCTGGTACGCCTGGTAAGCCGACCGCCGGATTCGTCACCCGGCACGGCGACGACCTCAAACTCGACGGCAAGAAGTTCCGCTTCGCCGGCAGCAACAACTACTACCTGATGTACAAGTCACCGACGATGGTCGACGACGTCTTCGCCGACGCGAAATCCGCTGGCTTCACGGTGCTGCGTACCTGGGGCTTCCTGGACATCGGCAACGCCGACGGCTCCGATTCGGTCGCCGGCCCCGCCGACGGCGTCTACTTCCAGTACTTCGACGGTGAACGGCCGGCGTACCACGACGGCCCGGACGGCCTGCAACGCCTCGACTACGTCCTGGCCGCCGCCCGTGAGGCCGGCGTCAAACTGGTCATCCCGCTGACCAACAACTGGCGCGACTTCGGCGGCATGGACCAGTACGTACGCTGGCGCGGCGGGCAGTACCACGACGACTTCTACACCGACCCGGTGATCCGCGGCTGGTACAAAGACTGGATTTCCCACCTGCTCAACCGCACCAACACCATCACCGGGGTGAAATACCGCGACGATCCGACGGTGATGACCTGGGAGCTGGGCAACGAGCCACGCTGCAAGGGATCCGGCGTCTATCCGGCCTCGCCGGACTGCACCACCGACACGCTCACCGCCTGGGCCGACGAGATGACCCGGCACGTCAAGGCGAACGCACCCCGGCAGTTGGTCAGCGTCGGCGACGAAGGCTTCTTCTGCGACGACCCGGCCAGCGCCGACTGGACCACCAACTGCGGCGAAGGCGTCGACAGCGTCGCGCTGAGCATGCTGCCCGCCGTCGACGTGATCTCCTACCACCTCTACCCGGACCACTGGGGCAAGGACGCACCCTGGGGCACCGAGTGGATCAGCCGGCACGCGTACGAGGCGAAGAAGGTCCGCAAGCCGGTGATGCTCGGCGAGTTCGGCATCCACGACAAGTCGACCCGCAACGTCGTCTACCGGGAATGGACCGACGCGGCGATCGCCGGCGGCACCACCGGGTTCCTCTACTGGATCCTGTCCGGCGTGCAGGACGACGGCAGCCTCTACCCGGACTACGACGGCTACACCGTCTACTGTCCGAGCCCGGTCTGCACCACGCTGTCCAACGCGGGCGCGGCGGTGCGCGGCGACCGCCGGCCGTGGCCGCCGGTCGCCGACCACGACACCACCACCGTCGAGTTCGGCCAGGCCGCGACGCTGCGGCCGGCGGCCAACGACATCGCCTGGCGGGGTACGGTGCGCGCCGCCACCATCGACCTGGACCCGACGGAACACGGCCAGCAGAAGCGGGTGACCGTCACCGGCGGCGAGTTCACGCTCGGCGGCGACGGCGTCGTCACGTTCACCCCGGCGGACGGCTTCGCTGGCCGGGCCACCGCCCACTACCGGCTGTGGGACCGGGCCTGGCGCGCGTCGAACGTCGCCGACCTGGTGGTCACCGTCAAACCGGACCCGGCCGGGACGCAGACGCTGTTCTCGTTCGAGACCGGCACTGACGGGTGGGGGCCGCCGTCGTGGGAGCCGGGCGTCGGCAGCGTCGCCTGGTCCGACGCGTTCGCCACCGACGGGGCGTACGGGCTGCGGGTCGACTCGGTCACCGGCGGCTGGTTCGGCACGTCGTTCGCCGAGCCGGTGGACCTGTCCGGCCGGGTGACCCTGAAGTACGACCTGCGGACCGACCCGTCGGCGGGCACCAACGCGGCGATCGCCGTACAGACCGGGCCGAGCTACACCTGGTGCCAGTCGACGTTCACCTGGCTCAACCAGGACTGGACCGGCACGGCCGAGATCGACCTGCTGACCGAGATGTCGTGCGACGCCGAGGCGCTGGCCGACGTGCGCGAGTTCTACGTCTACGTCAACCCGGGCACCGTCCACATCGACAACGTCCGGGTCGAGTAGAGGCACGACCGGTCTCCGGTGGCGCGCGAGCCCCGGCCCTCTTCGGCGTAGGGCCGGGACTCGTCGCGCGGCGAGTCGACCGTCACCGGTCGCTGGTCAGCTGGCCCGGTACGAGCGGTAGTGGCCCTTCGGCCAGCTGTGGAAGTTGTTGAGCCCGGCAGCCGGCCCGCTGCAGTCGGGTGTTCGGTAGCCGGGGACGGACTGGAAACGCCGCTCCAGACGAGCAGCCACCTCGCGTCGGCGGGCACTTGACGGCAGACACCGAGAAACCATCGAGAAGTTGTTGGTCCACGGCCGCCTGCTGTCTCCAGAAGGTGTCCGGCACCCGGCCGGCGAGGGACTTCAGACGAGGTGGCGAGATGATCTACACGACTTCTGGTGTCGGCCCGGCGCGGCGGTGGACTCAGTTGTGGCCGGCGGCCACGGCCGGTGCCGTGGCGGCCCTGATCGGGCTGCTCCTGCTGGCGCTCGTCGGCTGTGGGCCAGCTGCCGGCGGGTTCGGCGGTGACCCGGACGCCGACGCGGTGACGGGGTCGGCCGGCCTCGGCGGCGTACCGGGCGGGGTCGGCGGCCTCGGCCCTGGCGACGGCGGCCAATCCGCCTCCGGCGACGGCGACGGCACCGGTGACGAGGCCGACGGCGACGCAGCGAACGAACCGGACGGAAACAGCGGCAACGGAAACAGCGGTGACGGCAGCGACGACGGGGGCGGCAGCGGCGACGCTGGTGACGGCGGCGGACCCGAGCCGGAGGTGACGCCGGCAGCCGAGGACTGCGTGACGTACGACCCGGCGAACCTCACCATCGAGGAATACGGCGACGCGTGGCGGATGCGCGACGGCGGCCACGCCATCAAGGTCTTCGCCACCAAAGCCGACGCCGAGGACGGCGTCAAGGTGGCCCGCAACTGGACGACCCTCTGCTTCATCGGCCGGGGCAACGACCGGGCCGACCGGTACCGCTACATCGTCACCTACTTCACCAACCCGTCCGGTCTGCCGCTCGGCCTGGCACCCCGGTTCGACTGCATCACGTACGACCCGACGACCCTGGCCGTGTACGGGCCGGACGGTGACGGCTGGGGACTGCGGGCCGGCGCGACCCCGCTGCTCTTCCTGGCCAGCGCCGCCGACGCCGCACGCGCCCGGATCGTCGCCGCCGGCAACACCCGGCTCTGCGTGATCGGGCACGGCAACGACCAGCCCGACCCGTCGCGCTTCCAGCTGGAACATTGGCGACAGTAAACGGACCGTCTGGACCGTGACATCTAGCATCGCGTACGTGGACGATCGCACCATCGTGGCCGCGCTGATCGCAGGTGACCTGCGCGGCCTCGACGGTGCCTACCGGTCGTACGCCGACCGGCTGTTCACCTACTGCCGGTTCCTGCTGCACGACGCCGACGCGGCAGCCGACGCGGTCCACGACACGTTCGTCCTGGCCAGTCAGCGGGCCGCGCAGCTGCGCGACCCGGACCGGCTACGACCCTGGCTGTACGCCATCGCCCGCAACGAGTGTCTGCGGGCGATGCGCGGCCGACTGCGGCACCTGCCGTTGGAGGAGGCGGGTCAGGTGCCGGCTCCGGTGGTCGACCCGGTCACCGGGCTCGGGGCCGAGCAGGTACGGGAGCTGATCTGGGCCGCCGCCGCCGGGCTGAATCCGGGTGACCGGCAGGTGTTCGAGCTGTCCATCCGGCACGACCTGTCCGCCGTCGAGGTCGGCGCGGTGCTCGGCGTCTCCGCCAGCCACGCCCACGCCCGGCTGTCGCGGGTACGGGCACAACTCGACCGGGCCATCGGCGCGCTGCTGGTGGCCCGTACCGGTGCCGGCGACTGCGCCGACCTGGCCGCAATGTTGCAGGGCTGGGACGGTCGCTTCACGGTATTGCTGCGCAAACGGGTCAGCCGACACATCGAGAGCTGTTCCACCTGCGCCGACCGACGCCGGCAGCAGGTCAGCCCGGCGGCGCTGTTCTCCGCGTACGCGACGTTGCCGCTGCTCGCCGTACCGCCGGAGCTCTGGCTCCGACTGACGTCGACCAGCACCGATCCGGGCCAGGCGGCGACCCGGGCGCGGATCGACCGCCGCGCCGGCCGGTTCGACCGTACGACCGGCTTCCCCGGTACGCCGCGACGCCGCAACGGCCGGACGATGGCGGCACTGGCGGCGGCCGGCGTACTGCTGGTGCTGTTCGGCGCGGCCTTGGTGGTGCCCCGGCTGGGGGCTGCCGACGACGCCGCCCGGCAGGGACCCGACACCGGGCCTGGTTTGGCCGCGCCGGCCGAACCGACCGGGCCGGCGGTGTCGGCCGAACCGACCGGGTCGGCGGAGCCGACGACGGCGACCGAGTCGGTTGATCCGTCGAGTTCCACCCCGCCGGACGGGCCGACCGACGGGCCGCCCGGCGGTCCGGCCACCACCGCACCGTCGAGCCCGCTGGAGGTCCGGGCGCTGGGCCGGGTCTCCTCCTGCGACGCCTCCGGGCGGTACGCGCTGACCGTCAGCGTCGCCGCCGCCGACGTTCTCGACACGGCGGTCCTGACCTGGTCGGCAACTTCCGGCAGCGGGACGGGTGGTCCGTCGCGGGTCGCGCCGAACCCGCCGTCGCCGACCGGCGGCACCGCCGAGCCGGGTGGACCGGGTGACGTCGCGGCTCCGGGCGGGCCGGGTGACATCGCGCCGCCGGGCGGCAACGGTGTCAGCGGCGACGAGGTGACGATGACGGTCACCGGCACCACGGCCACGGCACGGGTGACGGGGTTGACCGGGACGACCGTGACCTGGCAGGTCACGATCGTCGCGGCGGACGGGCGACAGACCGACACCGGACCGGCCCAGGTGGGCACACCGTGCCCCGTCGCGCGCTGACCTGTGTGACCGACGTCCTGACCGGTCGACGGCACCTCGATCAACCGGCAGGATGTCCGGCATGCAGCGCAACCCCGACGGCGGACCCGGTCACCAGGACAGCGGAGCCATCTACCATCGGGCCGGCACCGAAGCAGACGTCCCGGCCGTGCTCGCCCTGCTCGACGGCGCCGTTCGGTGGCTCGTCGAACAGGGGCGCACCGGCCAGTGGGGGACCGAGCCGCAGTCGACGAATCCGCGCCGGATCGCCATGGCCACGCAGTGGGCCAGGGATGGTGACCTGGTCATGGCGTGCACGCCGACCGCCGACGGTGAACGGGTGGTCGGGGTGCTGGCGGTCGGCGCGGCCCGGTCCTACGTACCCCCGGTGAACGAACCCGAGTTGTACGTGAACCTGCTGCTCACCGACCGCCGGTGGGCCGGTCGCGGGATCGGCGGCCGGCTGCTGGACGAGGCGCGACGGATCGCCGTCGAACGCCGGGCGACCCTGCTGCGGGTCGACTGCTACGCCGGCGGTGACCGGGCGTTGGTCCGCTACTACGAGCGGGCCGGGTTCACCGCCGCCGAACCGTTCACCATCAACCAGCCCGACGGCCCCTGGCCCGGGCAGATTCTCAGCCAGCGGATCCGCTGACCTGCCGGTCCGTTCCCATCACCGGGGTCCGGTCCCGGTCCGCCAACCGGCCGGATCGACCCCACCGGGCACCGCAGACTCCGGTTGGTACGGCCCTCGGGTCAACACCAGGGTGCCGAGATCCAGATGGCTGATCGCACCGGTCGCGTCCCCGCACTCGCAGTGTCTCCCCGGCGTAGAAGCCGTCGAATCCGTACCAGGTGTCGGTCGGCGTCGCGCGGAACCGGGTGCCCCGGCCCGCCGTGCCGATCGGGGTCAGCCGCAGGGTGCCGTCACCCAGCAGCCGCAGTGCCACCGGTCGCGGTGAACGTCTTGCTGATCGAGCCGATCCGGTAGCCGTCGTCGAATCCGCTGTGGTGCCGTCGACCTCACCTCGGCCGGCGGTCCAGACCGGGCCGTCGGCGCGGACCACGGCCGCGACCATCGACGGTGCCCGCCCGTCGACCTGTCCGCTGGCCAGGCGGTGCAGCAGAGCTCGCTGGGTCTGCGGTAGCAGGTTCGCGCAGGTCGGCTCGGTCTGCGGCGGTGATAGGGGGGCGATCGCGTCGAATGGGCGGCTCGGGCCGGCTTTCGGTCGTCACAACAGCTATCCTGCCGTGCTCGGCGGGAGCGGTTGGCGGCGGTGGCGTGCGGCCGGTGGCGGTGCCCCCCGAGCCGGGCGGGATCGTGGGATGGTGGGTCGATGGACACAGCAGACCCCGCGCGGTCGGCCGCCGACCCGCGTCCGTGGCTGGGCCGTCCGGTCGCGGTGCTCGCCGGTGTGGTCGCCGGGCAGTTGCCGCTGGCCCGCAGCGACCAGGCCGCGGTGATCCTGACCAGCGTGCTGGCCTACCCGACGGGTTTCGAGTTCGAGATCAGCGCGATCCTGCGGGTGCCGGAAGCCGCAGCCACCGTGGAGACGGCGCGGCGACCGGACGCTGCCACCGGGCCGCCCCGACCGCGTACCCCGGTCGACGGGGTCGGCGGGTTGCAGGTGATGGTCAGGTTCGCCGACGGTACGGCGTTGAGCAGCCCGCCTGCGGAGCGGTCACCGGTCGATCGGGAGCCGGCCGGCCCGTTGCTGCGGCCGGTGCTGGCCAGCACCGACGAGCAACGCCACGATGCCCGGTTCTGGGTGTGGCCGCTGCCGCCTGATGGTCTGGTCACAGTGGAGTGTTCCTGGCCGGCTCGGGACATCCCGCACAGCCGGGTGGAGATCTCCGGCGCGTTGATCCGGCAGGCGGCGGCCGGCGCGGTCGAGCTGTGGCCCTCGGCGGGACAGCCCGGCTGAGTCGGTCGGGCAGCTGCGGGACAAGCCTGGCTGAGTCGGTCGGGCAGCTGCGGGACAAGCCTGGCTGAGTCAGTCGGGCAGCAGCGGGACGGCCGGTCCGAGGTCGCGGCCGAGGAGCACCGCCCGGTTGACCGCCCTCGACCCGAACCGGTCCCGTACGGCATCGAGCGCGGCGTCCAGGCTCTCCTGCCGGTTGCCGGGATGCGCCGCTGCCGCCTGCCCGGCGTCGGTGGCCTTCGGTGCGACCGCCGCCGGTGGCGCGTCGGCGGGGTCGAACGGCAGCGTCAGCTGGGTGGCCTGCCCGCCGTCGAGGTTGCCGACCGAGACGCCGATCAGCGTGAGTCCGCGTTCACCGATCATCGGGGCGGCGGCGGCCAGCAGGTCTCGGGCGGTGTCCAGGATGGTCGACGTCTGGGCGGTGGCCCGGGGCAAGGTATGGGCGCGGGTCGCCCGGCCGAAGTCGCCGAACCGGAGCCGCAGGGTCACCGTACGGCCGGTGCGTCCGGCGGCGCGCATCCGTCGACCGACCCGGTCGACCAGGCCGGCGAGGATCGCGTCGACCTCCGCGCCGTCGCGGGCCGCCCGGCCCAGCGCCTGCTGCGAGCCGATCGACCCACGTCGGTGGCCGACCTGCACCCGACGCGGATCCTGGTTGTGGGCGAGCGCGTGCAGGTGCCGGCCGGCCGCCGCGCCGAGCATGGCGACCAGGGCCGCTTCGCCGAGCCGGGCCACCCGCCCGACCGTGGTGATGCCCCGTTCGCGTAGCTTGCCGGCGGTCACCGGGCCGACGCCCCACAGCCGTTCGACCGGCAGCGGATGCAGGAAGTCCAGCTCACCGGAGGGCGGCACGACCAGTAGGCCGTCGGGCTTGGCGACCCCGCTGGCCACCTTGGCCAGGAACTTGGTCCGGGCCACCCCGACGGTGATCGGCAGCCCGACCTGATCGCGGACCGCGACCCGCAGCCGCGCGGCGATGTCGGCCGGCGCGCCGACGAGGCGGCGCAGCCCGCCGACGTCGAGGAACGCTTCGTCGATGGAGAGCGGCTCGACCAGCGGGGTGGTCTGCCGGAACACCTCGAACACCGCCCGGCTGGCCGTCGTGTAGGCCGACATCCGGGGCGGCACCACCACCGCCTCCGGGCAGATCAGCCGGGCCCGCTGACCGGGCATCGCGGTCCGTACGCCCCGGGTCTTGGCCTCGTAGCTGGCGGCCAGCACCACGCCCGCGCCGACGATCACCGGCCGGTCGCGTAGTCGTGGATCGTCCCGTTGCTCGACCGAGGCGTAGAAGGCGTCCAGGTCGGCGTGCAGGATGCTGGCCTCGTCCGCCACCCGACCATCATCGCACAGGTGTTCGACGAAAGCGGCTCGACCTGCCCGAACGGCCGGGGTGGGGGACAGCTGGACGGCCGCCCGGCCGGTCAGTCCGGGACGAGACGGTAGGCGCCGTCGCTGGCCGAGGTGGCCATCGACGCGTACGCCCGCAGCGCCGCCGACACCGGCCGCTGCCGGTCGACCGGGGTGTACGGGCGGTCCCGCTTCTCCTGGGCGATCCGCCGGGCCTGCAGCACCTCGTCGGGAACGTTGAGCTCCAGTCGGCGGGCCGGGATGTCGATGATGATCTCGTCGCCCGGTTCGACCAGGGCGATCAGCCCACCGGAGGCGGCCTCGGGTGAGGCGTGCCCGATGGACAGCCCGGAGGTGCCGCCGGAGAACCGGCCGTCGGTGATCAGCGCGCAGGCCCGGCCGAGGCCACGGCCCTTGAGGAACGAGGTCGGGTAGAGCATTTCCTGCATACCGGGCCCGCCCTTGGGGCCTTCGTAGCGGACCACCACGACGTCGCCGGCGACGACCTCACCGGCGAGGATCGCCGAGACGGTGTCCTCCTGCGACTCGTACACCTTGGCCGGGCCACGGAAGGTCAGACAGTCGTCGGGCACCCCGGCGGTCTTGACCACCGCGCCCTGCGGGGCCAGGTTGCCGTGCAGGATCGCCAGGCCACCGTCGGCGGAGTAGGCGTGCGCCACGTCGCGGATGCAGCCCTGCGCCGGGTCGGTGTCCAGGTCGGCCCAGCGGTTGGTGGTGGAGAACGGTTCGGTGGTGCGCACCCCGCCGGGCGCGGCGTGGAACAGCTCGACCGCCTCGGGGGTCGCCGATCCGCCCCGGATGTCCCAGTCGGCCAGCCACTGGTCCAGCGACGGCGAGTGCACGGCGTGCACGTCGCGCCGCAGTGCGCCGGCCCGGTCCAGCTCGCCGAGCAGCGCCGGGATGCCGCCGGCCCGGTGCACGTCCTCCATGTGGTACTTCGGAGTGTTCGGCGCGACCTTGGCCAGGCAGGGCACCCGGCGGGAGATGGCGTCGATGTCGGTGACGCCGAAGTCGAGCTCCGCCTCCCGGGCGGCGGCCAGCAGGTGCAGCACCGTGTTGGTGGAGCCGCCCATCGCCACGTCCAGGGCGACCGCGTTCTCGAACGCCGCCCGGCTTGCCACCGAGCGGGGGAGCACCGAGGCGTCGTCACCGTCGTACCACCGCTTGGCGATCTCCACGACGGTCCGGCCGGCCTCGACGAACAGCGACTTGCGGGCGGCGTGGGTGGCCAGCGTCGATCCGTTGCCCGGCAGGGCCAGCCCGACTGCCTCGGTCAGGCAGTTCATCGAGTTGGCGGTGAACATGCCGGAGCAGGAGCCGCAGGTCGGGCAGGCGGAGCGCTCGATGGTGTCGAGCTGGGCGTCGGTGACGTTGTCGTTCGACGCGGCGATCATGGCGTCGATCAGGTCGAGCTTAGCGTGCACCACGCCCTCGACGGCGACGGTCTTGCCGGCCTCCATCGGGCCGCCGGAGACGAACACGGTCGGGATGTTGAGCCGCAGCGCGGCGAGCAGCATCCCCGGGGTGATCTTGTCGCAGTTGGAGATGCAGACCAGGGCGTCGGCGCAGTGCGCGTTGACCATGTACTCGACGGCGTCGGCGATCAGCTCCCGGCTGGGCAGCGAGTAGAGCATGCCGCCGTGGCCCATGGCGATGCCGTCGTCGACGGCGATCGTGTTGAACTCGCGGCCGACCCCGCCGGCTTCGGCGATCGAGTCGGCGACCAGTCCGCCGAGGTCCTTGAGATGGACGTGGCCGGGTACGAACTGGGTGAAACTGTTGGCGATGGCCACGATCGGCTTGCCGAAATCGTCGTCGGTCATCCCGGTGGCCCGCCACAGGGCCCGGGCGCCGGCCATCGTCCGACCGTGCGTGGAGGTCTTCGACCGCAGCTCAGGCATTCGACAAGTGTTACACCACGATTGCCGGCCGACTGCCCGCCGCCGTGGCGTGTTTCACGTGTCGGGATGGCGCCTGTCGGAATGTCGCCTGTCGCGGGTACCCACCCCGGCCCCACGGCGCGGTATCGATCCGGCAGAGTTGTCCCGTGCACCTCCCCTCGGGCATGCAGGCGCTCGCGTCGGTGAGCGGACTGTCGGCTGTGCTCGCCACCGGCCTGCTGTTCGCCGCCGTCCGGCACCGCGCGGCAGCCGCCGACCGCGTCCGGGGCACCGGGGTCTGGTCCGGGCAGGCTCTACGCGACCTGCTCGACTGTCTTGCCGTCGGGGCGGCGCTCTGGTTCACCGGCTGGGTACTGGTGTCGCCGCCGACCCTGCTGCTGGGCGCGGGCACCCCGACGAGCCACCCGGCGATGCCGCTCGGCACCGCGACGATCGCCTTCACCGCCGGGGTGGCCCTGGTCACCGCGCTGCGGCGCCGGGGCGCGTGCCGTGGCACCGGGTACGCCTTCGCGCCGATGGCGCTGATGGCCGTCGCCGGCATGTATCACGTGCTGCGCGGTGGCCAGTTCACGGCCGCCGCCGTCGCGGTCGCCAGCGTCGAAGGCATGGTCCTGGTCGCGGGGCAGTACGTCGCACTGCTGGAGGTACGGCGTTACGCCGATCAGCTGGCCGGCAGCGAGGCGCACTTTCGTCGGCTGGCGCACACCGATCCGTTGACCGGCCTGGCGAACCGGCGCGCGCTGCTGCACGAGCTCTACGACCGGTTGGCCGGCGAGGGCCCGGGTGTCCTGTTCACGTTCGACCTCGACGGGTTCAAGCATGTCAACGACATGCGCGGCCACGACGTCGGCGACGCCGTGCTGATCGAGGTGGGTCGGCGGTTGTCGGCGGAACTGGGCGACGCGGGCCTGACGGCCCGGCTCGGCGGCGACGAATTCGCGGCGCTGCTGCCGCTGGACGATCCGGCCGAGTCGCACCGCACCGCGTCCCGGCTGCTGCGGGCGCTCAACGCGCCGTACCCGCACGAGTCGGGCCCGGTCTACCTGTCGGTCAGCATCGGGATAGCGTGCCGGTCGACGGCTGCGGACGTACCGTCGTTGTTGCGCAACGCGGACCTGGCGTTGCGGTCGGCGAAGCAGCGCGGCAAGAACCGGGCCGAGCGCTACGACCTGACCTACGACCAGGCCCAGCGGCGGCGGACCCTGCTGGAACACGAGATGCGCGGCGCGATCGACCGGGATGAGCTGCGGCTGGCGTTCCAGCCGGTGGTGGCGGTGCCGTCGGTGCGTCCGGTCGGGGCAGAGGCGCTGATCCGCTGGCAGCACCCGGAACTGGGCCGGGTGCCGCCGGACGAGTTCATCCCGCTGGCCGAGGAGTGCGGGATGATCAACCAGCTCGGCGCGTGGGTGCTCGACGAGGCCTGCCGGCAGCTGTCGAGCTGGCTCGCCGACGGACACGACGTGTGGGCGTCGGTCAATGTCTCGCCCCACGAGCTGCACGATCCGGAGTACGTGGTGCAGGTCGACGAGGCGCTGCGTCGGCATCGGGTGCCGCCGCAGCGGCTGGTGCTGGAGGTGACCGAACACGCCGTCGCCCGGGACCTGGCCGAGTTGATCCGCCGGCTCAAGGCGCTGCGGTCGACCGGCGTGCGGATCGCACTGGACGATTTCGGTGCCGGTTACTCCTCGCTCGGGCAGCTGCGGAACCTGCCGATCGACATCCTCAAGATCGACCACAGTCTGGTGGCGGACCAGGGCGTGGCCGGGCAGGAGCCGGCGCGAGCGTCGGCGCCGGGCCGGCGGCCGTTCGCCCCGATGGTGGACGTGGTGATGCGCCTCGGCCACCAGCTGGGGCTGGAGGTGATCGCCGAGGGGGTCACCAACCCGGACGAGCTGGCGGTGGTGGTCGAGGCGGGCTGCCGGTTCGGCCAGGGCGCGCTGTTCGGCTGGGGGGTGCCGGCCGAACATCTGGAGGCGATGCTCGTGGCGGCGAACTCCGCCGGCCTGCGCCGGGCCCGTACTCCGGACCGGCTGGCCAGCCGGGGTACGCCGACACCGGTGGTCCAAGATGTGAGATCAGTTGACTCATCGCATGAGATGCGTCAGGCTTAGCCCCATGTCGCTGACTAGGTCGTCTCGAGTACTTACCTGAGCGCACTCTCCCGTTGAGAGTGCGCTGGCCCCGTGCATCTGCACGAGGGCCGTTTTTATTGCCGTTGCACCGCCTGATCTCCGGCTGATTGGTCCCGATCCGCCGGATACGCCACACCGAGAGCACGTCCCGAGACCCGCGACGAGACCGTGTCCCGAGACCGCGTCCTTTAAAGACCATGTCACGAGACCACTGAGCTGAAGGCCTGAATCGTCATGACGAGACCAACGCCCGAGACCCTCGCCCACCGCGCGCAGCCGGCGTCGACCACGCCGACCCCGGCTACCCTCGCCAACGCCGTGACACCGCCGCCGGCCCCGCCGGTAGCGGTCTCCGGGGCGGGCTCGCTGGTGCGGTCGCTGGAGGCGCTCGGCGTCGACGTCGTGTTCGGCATCCCGGGCGGGGCCATCCTCCCGGCGTACGATCCGCTGTACGACTCGACGGTGCGGCACATCCTGGTCCGCCACGAGCAGGGTGCCGGGCACGCCGCCACCGGCTACGCCCAGGCCACCGGTCGGGTCGGGGTCTGCATGGCGACGTCGGGTCCGGGCGCCACCAACCTGGTCACCCCGATCGCCGACGCCTACATGGACTCGGTGCCGATCGTGGCGATCACCGGCCAGGTGGCCCGGCCCATGATCGGCACGGACGCCTTCCAGGAGGCCGACATCCAGGGCATCACCCTGCCGATCACCAAGCACAACTACCTGGTGCAGTCGGGCGAGGAGATTCCCCGAGTGCTGGCCGAGGCGTTCCACCTGGCCGCGACCGGCCGGCCCGGTCCGGTGCTGGTCGACATTCCCAAGGACGTGCTGCAGGCGCAGACGACCTTCGCCTGGCCGCCGACGCTGGACCTGCCCGGATACCGGCCCACGCTGCATCCGCACGGCAAGCAGATCCGGGAGGCCGCCCGGCTGATGGCCACCGCCCGGCGTCCGGTGCTCTACGTCGGCGGCGGCGTGCTCAAGGCGCAGGCCACCGAAGGGCTGCGCAAGCTCGCCGAACTGACCAACATCCCGGTGGTCACCACCCTGATGGCCCGGGGAGCCTTCCCCGACTCGCACCAGCAGCACCTCGGCATGCCCGGCATGCACGGCACGGTGGCCGCCGTGTACGCCCTGCAGAAGGCCGATCTGCTGGTGGCGCTCGGCGCGCGGTTCGACGATCGGGTCACCGGCAAGCTGGATTCCTTCGCTCCCGGTGCCGCGATCGTGCACGCCGACATCGACCCGGCGGAGATCGGCAAGAACCGGGCCGCCGACGTGCCGATCGTCGGTGACGCCCGACACGTGATCGACGAATTGATCGAGGCGTACCCGGCGGCGGCGGCCCGGGTGGGGTCGGCTGACCGGCCGGTCGGTCCGACCCGTACCGGTGGGGCGCGGGGCGGGGCCGCCGGGGACCGTACCGACTGGTGGGCGCAGCTCGACGACCTGCGGCAGCGCTATCCGCTGGGCTACGATGAGCCCGACGACGGCACGCTCTCCCCGCAGTACGTGATCGAGCGGCTCGGCAAGCTCGCCGGTCCCGACGCCATCTACGTCGCCGGGGTGGGCCAGCACCAGATGTGGGCCTCCCAGTTCATCTCCTACGAGAAGCCCAACACCTGGCTCAACTCCGGTGGCCTGGGCACCATGGGGTACGCCGTGCCGGCGGCGATGGGCGCCAAGGTCGGCCGGCCGCAGACGGTGGTCTGGGCGGTCGACGGCGACGGCTGCTTCCAGATGACCAACCAGGAGTTGGCCACCTGTGCGCTCGAAGGCATCCCGGTCAAGGTCGCGGTGATCAACAACGGCAACCTGGGCATGGTCCGGCAGTGGCAGACCCTCTTCTACGACCAGCGTTACTCCAACACCGACCTGGGCACCCACAAGCACCGCATCCCGGACTTCGTCAAACTCGCCGAGGCGTTGGGGTGTGTCGGGCTGCGCTGCGAGAACGCCGCCGACGTCGACAAGACCATCGCCGCGGCGATGGAGATCGACGACGTTCCGGTGGTGATCGACTTCGTGGTGGGCAAGGACGCGATGGTCTGGCCGATGGTCGCCGCCGGCACCAGCAATGATGAGATCATGTTCGCCCGAGATGTCCGACCCGACTTCGACGACGACGATCTGTGACGACGCTCGGCAAGGACAACCGCAAGTGCCGGCGTGCCGGCCGACACGATGAAGGATCAGCCGGCGTGCCGGCCGACACGATGAGGGACAGATGACCAAGCACACGCTCTCCGTGCTGGTGGAGAACAAGCCGGGCGTGCTGGCCCGGGTTTCCGGACTGTTCTCCCGGCGCGGCTTCAACATCAGCTCGTTGGCGGTCGGCGAGACCGAGAATCCCGAGGTCTCCCGGATCACCATCGTCGTGGACGCCGACTCCTCGCCCCTGGAGCAGGTGACCAAGCAGCTCAACAAGCTGGTCAACGTACTGAAGATCGTGGAACTCGACCCGGCCGTGTCGGTCGCCCGCCAGCTGCTGCTGGTCAAGGTCCGGGCCGACCGTGCGATGCGCTCCCAGGTCCTGGAGACGGTCAACCTGTTCCGGGCCCGGGTGGTCGACGTCGCACCGGACACCCTCACCGTCGAGGCCACCGGCACGTCCGACAAGCTCGACGCGCTGCTGCGCGATCTCGAACCGTTCGGGATCAAGGAAATGGTGCAGTCCGGCCTGGTCGCCATCGGACGCGGCTCCCGGGCGATCACCACCGGCCCGGCGCTGCGCGCCGCCTGACCGCCGTCGAGTCGGCGCCGCGCGCCGCCCGCCACCGTCATGCGGTACCGCGGCGTGCGGTAACGCATCCATCGATGAACTGCGGCAGGCAGCTGCCGCCCGAACAGAACGCCGGCCACCGGGCCGGGCACACGAGAGGGAAGTCATGACCGCTGAGGTGTTCTACGACGACGACGCCGACCTGGGCATCATCCAGGGAAAGAAGGTCGCCGTGCTCGGGTACGGCAGCCAGGGCCACGCCCACGCGCTGTCGCTGCGTGACTCCGGTGTCGACGTCGTGATCGGCCTGCCGGAGGGATCCAAGAGCCGGGCCAAGGCGCAGGAGCAAGGGCTGCGGGTGCTCACCCCGGCCGAGGCCGCCGCCGAGGCCGACGTGATCATGGTGCTGGCGCCGGACACCGCGCAGCGGTCGCTCTACGCCGAGGCGATCGCGCCTAACCTGACCGCCGGCAAGGCGCTCTTCTTCGGGCACGGCCTCAACATCCGGTACGGCTTCATCACCCCGCCGGCCGACGTGGACGTGGCGATGGTGGCCCCGAAGGGCCCCGGTCACCTGGTGCGCCGGCAGTACGTCGACGGCAAGGGCGTGCCGTGTCTGGTCGCGGTGGAGCAGGACGCCTCCGGCGACGCGTTCGGGCTGGCCCTGGCGTACGCGAAGGCGATCGGCGGCACTCGCGCCGGGGCGATCAGGACCACCTTCAAGGAGGAGACCGAAACCGACCTGTTCGGCGAGCAGGCGGTGCTCTGCGGTGGTGCCGCCGCGCTGGTGCAGACGGGTTTCGAGGTGCTCACCGAGGCCGGGTACGCCCCGGAGATCGCCTACTTCGAGTGCCTGCACGAACTGAAGCTGATCGTCGACCTGATGTACGAGGGCGGCATCGCGCGGATGCGCTACAGCGTGTCGGACACCGCCGAGTACGGCGACTACTCCCGTGGCCCACGGGTGGTCGACGCCCGGGTCAAGGAGGAGATGCGCAAGATCCTGGCCGAGGTGCAGTCGGGCGAGTTCGCCCGTGAGTGGATCGCCGAGGACGACGCCGGCCGGCCGAACTTCGCCAAGTGGCGTGCGGAGGGGGCGGCGCACCCGATCGAGGAGACCGGTCGCAAGCTGCGCGGCATGATGAGTTGGGTCGACCGGCCGATCACCGAGACCGCCTGAGATAGTCCGGCTCGTGGTCGGGTCCGGTCTGAAGTCGGGTCCGGCCTGAGGCCGAGTGTCGTGGCAGAGCCCGTTGCTGACGGTAGTCGGCGGCGGGCTCTGCGGCGACCTGGCCAGGGTTTGCGTTACCGGAAGATTGCGGGTTGGGGTCGATTCGGGGTATCCGGCGGCTGACGCCGATAATTGACCTACGGTTACAGGTAGTTAATGGCCGCCTCGGGTAATGTGCCCCGCATGCGTCTGGAGCAATCGCACCGTACGGAGCGCTTCGGTGCCGTTCGCATCCATGAGCTTCAGCGTGTCATCGAGCTGGACTCGGGGGATGTCACGGGTGACCGCGGCCGTGGACTCGTCTCGCAGGATGCCATTCGCGCGATCGAGCGTGACCTGGTAGTTGTCATTCCCTGCATGAACGAAACACGTAGGGTAATCGAGGGGGTGCTCTCTGGTATACCCCACGACTGCCTGATCGTGCTCGTCTCAAATAGTGGCCGTCAGCCGGTGGACCGTTATGAAATCGAGGCACACACCGTCGAGCAGTTCTGCCGATCCGCCGACCGGCCGGCGATCACCGTGCATCAGCGGGACCCGGGACTGGCCGCGGCGATGAAGGCCGCCGGCATGCCCGAGCTCATCGACGACGACGGCCTGGTCCGGACCGGCAAGGGCGAAGCCATGCTGGTCGGCATGGCGGTCGCCGCCCTCACGGGCCGTAAGTACCTCGGCTACGTCGACGCCGACAACTACGTGCCCGGCGCGGTCCACGAGTACTGCAAGGTGTACGCGGCCGGACTCCACCTCGCCGACAGCCCCTACTCGATGGTGCGGATTTCCTGGCATTCCAAGCCCAAGTTGCGTGACGGCCGGCTGTTCTTCAGTCGGCGGGGACGCAGTTCCGAGATCACCAACGGGTTTCTCAACCGGCTGATCGCCGAGTACTCCGGCTTCGGCACCGAGGTCATCGCCACCGGCAACGCGGGCGAGCACGCCCTCAGCCTCGACCTCGGGCTGCGGCTTCGGCTGGCGGGCGGATTCGCCGTCGAGCCCTACGAGTACGTCGACCTTTTCGAGCGGTTCGGCGGCATCCTCGACACCGACTGCCCCGAGGTGATGGCGAGTTCGGTGCCGGTGCTGCAGGTGGAGACCCGAAACCCGCACTTCCACGACAACAAGGGAGAAGAGCACGTCCAAGGGATGCGTATGCAGGCGCTGAACGTGCTCTATCACTCGCCGGTCTGCCTGCCGGCGGTCCGTGAGGCGATCCTGGAGTTCATGGTCGCCCAGGGTGCGCTGGCACCCGGCGACGAACCTCCGCGCGAGCGGATCTATCCTCCGGTCGGCTCCCTGGCCTTCGATCTGCTCTACGACACCCTCGAAGCGGAGGCCACCACCTTCCGCCAGATCGGCGAAGGGGCGATCCAGCGTCGGCCGGTCGCCCGCCAACCGGTCGGACCGGCGGCCGCTGGCTGATCCGCCGACCGGTCGGACCGGCGGCCGCTGGCTGACGGTGATTCACCCGGGCGTCGCCTACTCGCCGTACAGGCATTAGGTCTGGTTTGTGAGGGCACTCACCCCCGACCGTGAGCCATGCCGCCCACGGGTGCGCCTACGATCGCGAGTAGGCCGCCTCCGTGCCGCGCGAGACCCGCCGGGGAGGAAGCGCAGGGCGCGAAGCGGCGCCCCACCGCCGCCGAGATCCGCCGCAGATACCCGTCCCAGACGACCATGAGGACCGATGATTCCTGTCGTACTGATCGCCGAAGAGCTCGCGCCCGCCGCGATCGACGTGCTCGCCCACGACTTCGATGTCCGGCATGTCGACGGCACCGACCGTCCCGCCCTGCTCGCCGCACTCGCCGCCGCCCACGCCGTGATCGTGCGCAGCGCCACCCAGATCGACGCCGAGGCCCTGGCCGCCGCACCACGGCTCAAGGTGGTCGCCCGGGCCGGGGTCGGCCTCGACAACGTCGAGGTGCCTGCCGCGACGGCCCGTGGCGTGATGGTGGTCAACGCACCCACCTCCAACATCGTCTCGGCCGCCGAACAGGCGATCGCACTGCTGCTGGCGGTGGCCCGCAACACCGCGAGCGCCAGCGCCGCGCTGAAGGCCGGCGAGTGGAAGCGGTCCAAGTACACCGGCGTCGAGATCCAGGGCAAGACGGTCGGTGTGGTCGGCCTCGGACGCATCGGGGTGCTCTTCGCCCAGCGGATCGCCGCGTTCGGGACCCGGCTGATCGCGTACGACCCGTACATCCAGCCGGCTCGGGCCGCGCAGCTCGGCGTGCGCCTGGTCGGACTGGAAGAACTGCTGCGCGAGAGCGACTTCATTTCGATCCACCTGCCCAAGACCCCGGAGACCCTGGGTCTGATCGGTGAGAAGGAACTGGCGATCGTCAAGCCCGGGGTCCGGATCGTCAACGCCGCCCGGGGCGGTCTGGTCGACGAACAGGCCCTTGCCGACGCCCTCGCCGAGGGCCGGGTCGGCGGCGCCGGCGTCGACGTGTACGCCAAGGAGCCGTGCACCTCGTCGCCGCTGTTCGCCTTCGACAACGTGGTCGCCACCCCGCACCTGGGTGCCTCGACCGCCGAGGCGCAGGACAAGGCCGGGTTGGCGGTGGCCCGCAGCGTCAAGCTGGCCCTGCAGGGCGAGTTCGTACCGGACGCGGTCAACGTCCAGGCCGGGGGTGTGGTCGCGGAGGACGTCCGACCGCTGCTGCCGCTGGCCGAGAAGCTCGGCAAGGTCTTCACTGCGGTCGCCGGCGTGGTCGCCGCCAGCGTCACCGTCGAGGTACGCGGTCAAATCGTGGCCAACGAGGTGTCGGTGTTGAAGCTGGCCGCGACCAAGGGCCTGTTCAGCTCGGTGGTGGAGGAGCAGGTCACCTACGTGAACGCGCCGCACTTGGCCGCCGACCGGGGCGTCGAGGTGGACCTGGTGGCCGACGCCGACACCGTCGAGCAGCCCAACCTGGTCACCGTCCGGGGTGTGCTGCCCGACGGCCGTACGGTCAGCGTCTCCGGCACCGTCGTGACCGCCGCCGGCCGGGACCTGATCCGGCTCACCGAGGTGGACGGCTTCGACCTGGAGTTGACCGCCGAGGGCATCCTGATCTTCTTCCGCTACACCGACCGGCCCGGCGTGGTCGGCACCATCGGCTCGATCCTCGGCGAGGCCGGCGTCAACATCGCCGCGATGCAGGTGGCCCGCCGTACCGCCGGCGGTGAGGCCCTGATGACGCTCACCGTCGACTCGGCGGTCGGAGCGGAGTCGTTGGGCACCGCCGCCAGTTCGATCGGGGCGACCGCCGCCAGCGCGGTGGACCTCCGAGAGGAGTGATCGGTCCGGGGTGGTCCGGCAGCCGCCGTCGCCGGACCACCCCGGGATCGGGCCAGTTCAGTGGGCCGGCGCGCTGGCGGCTGGCGGATACACCGACCCGTCCTGCGGGTCGAGCAGCAGCAGCCGGTGCTCCTGGGCCAGCCGTTCGATGGCCAACAGGACCTCGTCGTCGCAGCTGTGCCGCAGGTTCATTTCGACATGGTCGGTCGCGGTGTGTAGTGGAACGTTTGCCCACGGAGATTTGTCGCTGGTCGAATCGGCACCCCGATCGGGATAGTGGGCGGTCAGCGCGGCATAGAACGACGTTATCCGGCGGTCGGCGGCACCATCGCTATGCTCGCCCTGCCGACACAACTCATGCGCGGCGTGTACGTCCGCCGACGTGGACCGATCGTCCAACGCCCATACGACGAGATCGAATGTCACGCCGGACAGCGTGCCATCCGCCCCGTCGTCCTTTCCAGCCCAGTCCCTACTCGGTGTGTCCGGCCCCGCTCGCCGTCGCGGTGTCGGCCCGTGCCGCGCCGGCTCCGCACCGGTCCGTGCCGCGCCGGCTCCGGTGTCGGTCCGATGCGGCTGTGGCGCGGTCTGCTGCGGCTGCGGTACGGGCGGAGAATTCGCAGCCTTGCGCCCGGTTGTACGGAATCGATAGCTTGTGGAGGCGGTTCGCCCGCAGGTCGTCTCGGTGCGGTCACGTCTTCGGGTGACGTCCGACCGCACCGCCGTCCGTCGGGTGACCCGGCACCCCCGGTGCGCGCGCCAAGCGCACGTGTCGCCGGTCAGCTCCCGTGATCATTGCCGAGGTCGCGGGAGCTGGCCGGGGCCGGATGTCAGTCGGGGTCCACCAGTCGCCCGGCCGCCGACGGGGCACTGTCCACATCCACCAGCCCGAGGGGCCGATAGCCGTCCACTGTGGGAAACCAGGCGTGGCCGGCGGTCCCGGCGGCGTAGAGCGCCGTGGCGTACCCGTCGGCGATGGCCAGGTCGGCGCCGAGCACCATCGCCGCGCCGGCCCGGTGCACCGCCGCGCCGGTTCGCGGGTCGATCACCGGCCCACGCCGGTTGGTCATCCCGGACGTGCCGATCGCGCCGTCCACCATGGTCACGATCGTCGTCCGGGTGCCGCCCGACGCGGCGGACGAGGACTGCCGCAGCGCGATCCGCCACGGCCCGCCGTGCGGCGCGTGTCCACGTACGGTCAGGTCACCGCCGCTGACCACGGCGTAGTCGCAGATCCCGGCGGCGCGTAACCGGCTCGCCGCCCGTTCGATCGCCCATCCTTTGATCATGCCCGCCGGGTCGAAGCCGCCGGGGACCGCCCATGGGTCGAACCATCCGTCGGTCGCCGTGCGCATCGCCTCGCACCGTCCGACGATGTCCGCCAGCGGCGGGTAGACCTCGGCGGAGACCTCGCCCCGGCGCAGCAGCGAGACCAGGCTGTTGCGCCGTAGCGGGCTGTAGGTGACGTCGATGGCCCGTAGCTCGGCGACGGCGTCGCTGATCGCCTCACTCAGGCCGCGCCGACCGATTCGCTCGCCGGCCACGAGGATCAGTTGGTAGTCGCTGGTCGAGGTGGTGACGGTGTGCCGGGCGACCACGACCGGCGGCGAACCGCGTCGTCGCGCGGTGTGCCGGGCCGACCGGACCCACCTCGAGGTCGGGTGGGACTGGCTGGGCGGCGCGGGGTGTCGCCATCGTCGTGTCTCCTTCACCGGTGCCCGGTTCCCGGTCGTCACCTACGGTAGTCGGGTGGGGTGAGCGTGGTGTTAAGCCCCGCTGTGTGCTTGCTGGGCGTCTGGCAGTTCCGGACCTGCCCTAGCCCCAACGCCGCTCGGTTAGGGCGGGTGGATGGTTAGCAAGTGTTTGTGATTATATCGATGGCTATGGTGGCTTTGTAGCTGCGTCGGTCTACGTTGGGTCCGCGGGCTTGGTACTTGGAGTTCGAGCGTTTGATCATGCGGGTCTTCACCCGGATCCGACGCTCAGGTAGCAGGTGGGCCAGAACCGCACGACCGATGGCGCCGACCAGGTCGATGACGGTGTCGGCGAGGACGCCGGCGGCGTGGGTGACCTGGTCGCGGGCGGCGTTCAGGGCGGTGGTGAAGCTGGCCCGGTCAGGGCCGGTGCCGGGCCGGCTGTCGGTGGCGTCGGTCATGGCGTTACGCAGGATCTGGTAGACGACCAGCAGGGCGTAGACCTCCTGGTCGATGCCGTCGGGAGTACGCGCGCGCAGGACCCGGCCGCCGAGGATGCTGGATTTGATCTCCAGGTAGGCGGTTTCGACCTCCCACCGGCGGTGGTACAGCTTTATCAGTTCGCCGGCCGGGTGGGTGCGTGGGTCGAGCAGGGTGGTGATCAGCCGGTAGCCGCCCGTGCGGACGCCGTCGATGGTCTGGACGCTGATCTCAGCGTCCACGACCCGCACCCGTACCGTGCCGATGGTCGACAGCCAGGATCCGTCGTGGTACCGGCGGATCACCGGCAGGCGGCGGCCGTTCTTGCAGCGGATCAGCAGGTCGGCCCTGGTGGCGGCGAGTGTCTGGATGAGGTCGGCGGCGGCGTAGTTACGGTCGGCCAACAGCAGCATCCCGGCGGCCAGGCTCCGGGCCAGGGAGCGGGCCTGGTCGAGTTCGCTGGTGCCGAGTGGAGCGAACACGGCGTCGATGATCGAGCGGGTGCCGCAGGTCAGCAGGACACTCAGCCGTAGTGCCGGGTAGCCCGCGCCGCCGTGGTTACCCCGTTGTTTGCGGTAACGGACCCGGACCGCCTCGGCGTCGGCGACCGACATCGTGGTCCCGTCGATCGCTGTCACCAGCAGGCCCCGCCACCGCACGGCGTGCGTCGCCGTGGTGACCGCCGGGCCGCGCAGCAGATCGAACAGGGCCCGCAACGGCGTCGACCCGAGCCGCTGACGCGCCTCCCGTAACGTGCCTGAGGCCGGCTCGGTCAGATCCAGCCCGGTCAGACCGGCGGTCAGTTCCGCCACACCTGCCCGTAGCCGAGTTCGGCGAACAAGCAGCCTGCGAGGACGAGGTAGACCACGACCCGGGCCGGGAGTAGCCGGATCCGCTGCTGGGTACGACGGGTCGCGGCAAGGACCTCATCGACCATCTCGAAGGGCAGGAACTGGGTCAACTCACCCAGATGACCCGGCGCGAACACACCTGCGGCTACCCGCACCGTCCGAGTTATGGCAATCTGATCGACCAAAGCGGAGTTCCTGGTCTCGAGGCGTCTTGGAGTGACTCACCTCGTTACAGGAACTCCGCTTTCCCATGTCCGACCGACACACCCTTGACCGCTGCCGCAACGGCTTAACCGAGCGGCGTTGGCCCTAGCCCGGAAGGCGTGGATCTGGTCCGATGCAGTCCGAATGGTGGGACGTCCGTACCGGCAACCGGGATGATCGCTTAACGTTCGCTAGGCGTTGACCGATGTGGGCGAGGGAGTGGACGTGGCGATGGCGCGGATCGCGGTGGTGGCCGGCGACGGCATCGGGTCCGAGGTGACCGCGCAGGCCCGCAAGGTCGTCGACGCGGTGCTCCCCGGTGTGGAGACCACCGAGTACGACCTCGGTGCCGCCCGTTACCACCGTACCGGCGAAGTGCTGCCCGACTCGGTGCTCGACGAACTCGCCGGTCACGACGCCATCCTGCTCGGCGCGGTCGGTGACCCCACGGTCCCGCCCGGCGTCCTGGAGCGAGGCCTGTTGCTCAAACTCCGCTTCGCCTTCGATCAGTACGTCAACCTGCGTCCGGCCCGACTCTGGGCGGGTACGGCCAGCCCGCTCGGCGGGGTCAAGCCCGGCGAGATCGACTTCGTGGTGGTCCGCGAGGGCACCGAGGGTCTGTACGCCGGCGCCGGGGGCACCCTGCACCGCGACACGCCGGCCGAGGTCGCCACCGAGGAGAGCCTCAACACCCGGCACGGCGTCGAACGGGTGATCCGGGACGCGTTCACCCGGGCGCAGCGCCGCGAGCGGCGCAAGGTGACACTGGTGCACAAGACCAACGTGCTGACCCACGCGGGTTCGCTGTGGTCGCGCGCGTTCGCCGCCGTCAAGGCGGACTTCCCCGGGATCGAAACCGAATACCAGCACGTCGACGCCGCGGCCATGTTCATGGTCACCCACCCTCAGCGGTACGACGTCGTGGTCACCGACAACCTGTTCGGTGACATCCTCACCGACATCGCCGCGGCGGTGACCGGTGGGATCGGACTGGCCGCCAGCGGGTGCATCAATCCCGAGCGGCGGTACCCGTCCATGTTCGAGCCGGTGCACGGATCCGCTCCGGACATCGCGGGCAAGGGCGTCGCCGACCCGGTCGCCGCCGTCCTGTCCACCTCCCTGATGCTCGATCACCTGGGACATCCCGCTGCGGCCGAGCGAGTAGCCGGGGCGGTCGCGGCCGAGTTGGCCTCCCGTACCCCGGGAGCCCCGCTGCGTACCGCCGAGATCGGCGACCGGCTCGCCGCCCACGCCACGGGCTGACCATCCATCCAGTCTCCGGCACCGGGCGATGACCGATCGACCGGCGCGGAGACGGACAGCCGACCACGCCCGAGACGTCGACCGACGACCCGGCCACTGGTCGGAGTCGACCGCAGCCTCCATCGGTGACCTGGTCGGGTCGCGAGAGCGACGGGTTCGTCGGGTCGACGGAAGTTCGACGGTGCCGTCGACAGCCGCACCGCATTCCCGCCCGAGCCGGCCCACCCCGGTGGGTTCGGCCCGGTCGGTCGTGTGCCCGCCGACCTGGTGGCGCGCGGCCATCCTCCTCGTCCACGGCCTCATCACGACCCTACCGCCGGCCGGCGAGATCTCGTCGGCCCGGCTGACGCCAGCCAACTGGTCCCGGCCGTACACCGGGAGCACGCCGACACCGTGCGGGACCGCCAGCCCGTCGCGGCTCCCGCTGAACGAACGTTCGGGGTAAATTGCATGACACAGCTTCGTCAATTCTCGCCATGGAGGTCAGCCCGATGATCGGCGGTGACAAACTCGATTTCGAGATCCGTCCAAATCCGCACCCGGTAGCTGCCGGGGAACGCGCCGCGCTGCTGGCCAATCCCGGATTCGGTCAGATCTTCACCGACCACATGGTCACGATTCGGTACGCCGAGGGCAAGGGCTGGTACGACGCGCGGGTCGAGCCGCGTGGCCCGATCCCGATGGACCCGGCCACGGCCGTGCTGCACTACGCCCAGGAGATCTTCGAAGGTCTCAAGGCATACCAGGCGGCGGACGGCGGGGTGACCCTGTTCCGACCCGACGCCAACGCCGCCCGATTCGTCGCCTCCGCCGCCCGGATGGCGATGCCGGCGCTACCCGAACAGACCTTTTTGGACTCCCTGCGACACCTGATCACCACTGATCGACAGTGGATTCCCGATGGTGAGGACGGCAGCCTCTACCTCCGTCCGTTCATGTTCGCCAGTGAAGCTTTCCTCGGCGTGCGACCGGCCCGCGAATATCTCTACGTGGTGATCGCCTCACCGGTCGGTTCCTACTTTTCCGGTGGGGTCAAACCGGTGACGGTGTGGGCCTCACCGCACTACACCCGGGCCGCGCCCGGCGGCACCGGGGCGGCCAAGTGCGGCGGCAACTACGCCGCCTCGTTGGTGGCCCAGGCCGAGGCGATGGAGCACGGCTGCGACCAGGTGGTCTTCCTCGACGCCGTGCAGCGGCGATACGTCGACGAACTCGGCGGGATGAACGTCTTCTTCGTCTACGACGACGGCTCGATCGCCACGCCCCCGTTGACCGGCGCGATCCTGCCGGGCATCACCCGCGAATCCGTGATCACCCTGGCCCGCCGGGCCGGGCACGAGGTGACCGAACGACCGGTCGGCATCGACGAGTGGCGGGCCGACGCGGCCAGCGGCAAGCTGCGGGAGACCTTCGCGTGCGGGACCGCCGCCGTGATCACCCCGATCGGCCGGGTCCGTTCCCCGGAGGGCGAGTTCGTGGTCGCCGACGGCGGCCCCGGCGAGGTGACCATGGCACTGCGCCAGACGCTGGTGGACATCCAGCGTGGCCGGGTGGCCGACCAGGACGGGTGGGTGCACCGGGTCGCCTGATCCGGACCGGTCGCGCTGCGGGCGAAGCCGCTCGGCTGAACTCAGCTCAGCAGGTGCTCCCGCAGCGCGACGATCCGGTCGCCCGGCAGCCCGGCGTCGCGCAGATATCCCTCCACCGAGCCATGGCGCTGGCCGAGTTCCGTCAGGAACATCTGCATCGCCTCCGCCGGGCAGGAGAAGTACGGCACCGGCACCAGGCTCTTGGTCTCGTGCTGGGTATGCAGCCAGGCCAGCAGCCGGTCGCTGCCGGCCGTACTCAACGCGTAGTCCTCGGCGATCACCGAGTCCCGGACCCCCAGCAGGGACAGCGTCATCGCGCAGACCACCCCGGTGCGGTCCTTGCCGGCCATGCAATGCACCACGGTCGGGGCGGTCTGCTCCTCGGCGATCAGGGAGATCGCCGCGACGATGCCGTCGGCCGCCTGCTCGGCCAGATCGTGGTAACGGTCGGCCAGGTAGCGCGCGGCACCCTGGTCTTCGGAGTACGGGATCTCATTCCAGTCCTGGTGCACCAGGTGGACGTTGTGATAGTCCAGCCCGTCGGCGTGCCGGATGCGGCCGTACTGGTCGATCTCGGCCGGTCGGCGAAGGTCGATCACGGTCCGTACGCCGAGCGCGGTGAACGCGGCCTCGTCGTCGGTGTCCAACCGGTGCGGGGAGTCGGCGCGATAGACGCGCTGCCAGCGGACCGTACGGCCGTCGAGGCCCTGGTAGCCGCCGATGTCGCGGAAGTTGAACATGGTGGAGAAAGCGAGCGAACGCGAGACGGGGGCGACATCCATGGCGTCCACGGTAGCGAGTCGGCCGCCCGACGGACGCGCGGCGGTCCGCGACGATCGACGTCACCGTCGTCGTCGCGGACCGCCGCGCGTCCGCCTACGATGCGTTTGTTCGTGCTCAGCCCGCGGCGGTGGATTACAGCAGTCGCCCGGGGGCGATCGGTGGGACCGGGGCACCGCCGTAGGTGCCGGCGTAGTAGCTGCCCAGCTTGTCGTGGTAGCCGGGTTCCGAGCCGTGCGTCTCGTCGTACTCCGGGGCTTCCTTGATCTGGTCCTTGCTCCGGTCGACGTACACCTTCTCCTCGTCGTGGTCGACGTGGTTGACCACGCCCGCCGGCAGCAGGACCTTCTTGCCAAAGATCCAGGGGCCGGTGTCGACGACCAGGTAGTGGGTCTGCACGTCGTCGCTGGCGGCGTCGATCTTGCCGATACCGCCGTCGGTCGCTTCGACCTTGTAGCCGACCAGGTTGGCTCCGTCGACCCCCGCGTCGTCGCGGTAGCGCCACGGATCGAACGCGCCGGCCGGGGTGCCCCCGGCAACCGTGTCCTGACCGTCGTACGGCATCGGATCGGTGGCCTGCGCTGGGGTGGTCTGCGGATCGAGCCTGTCCATGTGACCTCACTCCTTCGCTCGGCGGAACGGAATTCGTTGTCCGTCACGACGTACCCAGATCAGTCGATATCTACACCTGTGGTGGACCGGAGCCAGGTCGTCTCGTTGACCGGAACCACGTCGTCCCGAGATGTGGATTCGACTACCGGCGAATCCCGGATCGGTGGCAGAGTACCCAGCGTGACTCGCCTCGTACTCATTATTGGCTGCTAGCGCGCCCGGCACCCGCCCGCCGAGCGCGCAGACCTCCCGCATTCGCGGGGGGTCTTTTTGTTGGCCGTCGTTTGCCGGCCGACCCAGGTGACCAGGGCGGCGGAACTCCACGGCCGATCAGCCGGCCGATCGCGGCATCCAGCGGCGCGACCCACGCCTGCGGCCCGATGCCCCGACGGCGCGCGGCGCGACGACCCCAGCGAAAGGGAACACCATGACTTTTCAGGTCTACGACACCACGCTGCGTGACGGAGCGCAGCGGGAAGGTATCAGCTACTCGGTGGTCGACAAACTCGCGGTCGCGCGGCTGCTCGACGACTTCGGCGTCGGCTTCATCGAGGGTGGCTGGCCCGGAGCGATGCCCAAGGACACCGAGTTCTTCCGCAGAGCCCGCACCGAACTCGACCTGCGGCACGCCGTCCTGGTCGCGTTCGGTGCCACCCGCAAGGCCGGCGTACGGATCACCGAGGACCCGCAGGTCCGGGCCCTGCTCGACGCCGAGACCCCAGCCGTGTGCCTGGTCGCCAAGTCCGACATCCGGCACGTCGAACGGGCGCTGCGGACCAGCGGTGCCGAGAACCTGGCGATGGTCGCCGAGACCGTCGCGCACTTCGTCGCCGAGGGCCGACGGGTCTTCCTCGACTGCGAACACTTTTTCGACGGGTTCCGGCACGATCCGGCGTACACCGCGTCCGTGGTCGCGGCCGCCGCCGAAGCCGGCGCCGAGGTCGTCGTGATGTGCGACACCAACGGCGGCATGCTGCCGTCCCAGATCGGCGCGGCCATCACCGACCTGGTCGGGCGGACCGGGCTCGGTGCCGACCGGCTCGGCATCCACTGCCAGAACGACACCTCCTGCGCGGTGGCCAACACCATCGCCGCCGTCGAAGCCGGCGTACGCCACTTCCAGGGCACCGCCAACGGCTACGGCGAACGGCCCGGCAACGCCGACCTGTTCGCCGTCGTCGCCAACCTGCAACTCAAGCTCGGGCTGCCGGTCCTACCGGACGGCTGCCTGGGGCAGATGGTGCGCGTCTCGCACGCCATCGCAGAGATCGCCAACATCGCCCCCGACACCCACCAGGCCTACGTCGGGGCCGCCGCCTTCGCTCACAAGGCGGGGCTGCACGCGAGTGCGATCAAGGTGGATCCGCTGCTGTACAACCACGTCGACCCGTCGGTTGTCGGCAACGACATGCGGATCCTGGTGACCGAGATGGCCGGCCGGGCCAGCATCGAGTTGAAGAGTCGTGAACTCGGTCTGGACCTGGCCGGCCATCCGGAGGCCCTGTCCCGGGTCACCAAACGGGTCAAGGCACTCGAAGCCGGGGGCTGGTCCTTCGAAGCCGCCGACGCGTCGTTCGAACTGCTCGTCCGCTCCGAACTCGCCGCCGACGGCGGCCCGGCCACCGTCCGGCCGTTCGCCCTGGAGTCCTACCGGGTGCTGGTCGAGCACCGCGAGGACGGCGCGGTCGTCTCCGAGGCCACCGTCAAGGTCCGGGTACGCGGCGAGCGGGTGATCGCTACCGCCGAGGGCAACGGCCCGGTCAACGCCCTCGACGAGGCGCTGCGGGTCGCCTTGCGCAGTCACTACCCCGATCTGGCCGACTTCCAGCTGGCCGACTACAAGGTGCGGATCCTCGAAGGCAGCCACGGCACCGGGGCGATCACCCGGGTGCTGGTCGAGACGGTCGACGGCAACGCCCGGGACTGGACCACGGTCGGCGTACACGAGAACGTCGTCGAGGCCAGCTGGCACGCCCTGGTCGACGCCCTTACCTACGGTCTGGAGCGGGCCCGGACCTCCGCCGCCGTCTGAGTCCTTCGGGACACCCGGCGCGGCCCGGGACGCGGGTTCACGGTGGTGGCAGCACCAGCCCGGCGACGACCATCCGATGGTCGCTGCCGGGCACCGTGTGTACCACCACCGAGTCGACCCCGATCCGGCGGTCGACCAGCACCCGGTCCAGGGTCACCGGCGGAATCCAGCTGCCGTCGTACGGCCCCCAGGTGCCGACCAGCCCGTGGCCGGTCGCCGCCGCCGCGTCGACGTAGCCGGCCGCGATCAGCCGACGCAGCGCCGCGTGGTCCAGGGTCGCGTTGAAGTCCCCGGCCAGGATCCGCGGTGCCGAGTCCGGGTCGGGACGCGGCTGGGCGGCCAGGTCGGTACGCCACAGCTCGAGCGTGTGCCACGCGTACGGGGCCATCGGGTGCGCCGACTCGACCAGCAGCGGCGGGGAGCCCGGCGGCTGGATCGTGCCGTACGACTGGGCGAAGCCGCCCTCGTTGCGGCGCACGCCGACGTCGGTGAGCGGAAAGCGGGAGTAGACCGCCGACCCGGTGGTGCCCACCTCGGCGTCCGCCCGGCGGTACGGCAGCGATTCGACCACCCCGAGCCGGTCCAGTTCGGCCTCGGCGTCCGGGGTGAACTCCTGCATCATCAGCACGTCGACCCGCTCGCGGCGCAGCAGCTCCATCACCACCGACAGATCCGCCGCTCCGGCAAGCAGATTCACCGTCGCCACCCGGATCCGGGTCCGGTCCGTCACCGCCTGGTCCGTCGCGGAACCGTCGGGCACCATCCGGGGCAGGACCGCGATCGCCAGCAGCGCGACGGCCAGTGCGGCCGCCGCCCCGGCCCACCACCGGCGCAGCGCCACCGACAGCACCAGCGGCAGCACCGCCCAGGCCGCGACGTACGGGGTGAAGGCGAGCAGCGGGACCAGCGGACCCGGTTCCCAGCCGACGAGGCGGATCAGCGCCCAGCCGAGGCCGGGCAGCACCAGTAGCCAGGCCCACCAGGCCCGCCAGGCGCGCCGCCAGGCGCTGGTCGCCGCTGCCGGCGCGGATTCGGTCCGTACATCCACACCGCGCACCGTATCGGCTTTCCACCGCGCCACCCGACCCGGAGCCGCCGGTCAGCCGCCCCGGTGCTCCCGAGCCGATGGCACGGTTCACCCGGTCGGAGCGGTGCGGCGGCGTTAGACCGCGGCGATCCGGGGCAACCCCCGGCGGGCGCCGGGCACGCCCGACATCGGACCGGCCCGGCATTGACGACCAGTGTCGAGGACGGTGCTATGACGACCGAGCCACAGATCACCACGGACCTTGCAGTTGGCACTGATCCGGCGGCAGTAGCCCTCGAGCAGGCGTTGTTCGAAGTCAAACGGGTCATCGTCGGCCAGGACCGGCTGGTCGAACGGCTGTTGACCGCGCTGCTGGCCAACGGGCACTGTCTGCTCGAAGGAGTGCCCGGAATCGCCAAGACGCTCGCCGCGCAGACCCTGGCGGTAGCGGTCGGCGGTACCTTTTCCCGGATCCAGTTCACCCCGGACCTGGTGCCGTCGGACATCGTCGGTACCCGGATATACCGGGCGTCAACCGAGACGTTCGACGTCGAACTCGGCCCGGTGATGGCCAATCTGGTGCTGGCCGACGAGATCAACCGAGCTCCGGCGAAGGTGCAGTCGGCGCTGTTGGAGGCGATGGCCGAGCGTCAGGTGTCCATCGGCGGACGGAGTTATCCCGTACCGGAGCCGTTCCTGGTGCTGGCCACCCAGAACCCGATCGAGTCCGAAGGGGTCTACCAGCTGCCGGAGGCGCAGCGGGACCGGTTCCTGATGAAGGTCGTCGTCGACTACCCGACCGACGAGGAGGAACTGGGCATTCTCTATCGGATGGGCGTGGACCGTCCGCAACCCCGCCGGGTGCTCGACATCGGGCAACTGCACGCGATGCAGCAGCAGGCCCGGGACATCTTCGTGCACCACGCGCTGGCCGAGTACATCGTCCGGTTGGTGCTGGCCACCCGGCGACCGCAGCTGTTCGGGTTGCCGGAGCTGCACGGCCTGCTCGTCTACGGGGCCAGCCCGCGCGCCACCCTCGGCCTGGTCGCCGCCGCCCGAGGGTTGGCCCTGTTGCGCGGCCGGGACTACGTCCTGCCGGAGGACGTCCGGGAACTCGCCGTGGACGTGATCGCGCACCGGCTGGTGCTCTCCTTCGACGCGGTGGCCGACGGAGTCAGCGCGGAGTCGATCGTCCGTCGGCTGGTCCAGGTGGTTCCGCCACCGCGGATCGCCCCGGCGCACGATCCCCGGGCCGGACTGGCGGCAGTGGCGTGACCGTCGACCGGGAGCCGCTCGGTCCGGCCACGGTGTCGGAGCTGACCCCGCCGGCACATCTGCGCACGCTGGAACTGGTGGTCACCCGCCGGTTGGACGGTCTGCTGCACGGCCAGCACCTCGGGCTGCTGCCCGGTGCCGGCAGCGAGCTGGCCGGCAGCCGGGAGTATCGCCCCGGCTCCGACGAGGTGCGCCGGATGGACTGGGCGGTGACCGCCCGCACCACCGTGCCGCACGTGCGTGAGGTCGACGCCGACCGGGAGCTGACCTGCTGGGTGCTGGTCGACGGCACGGCCAGCATGGACTTCGGCACCGGCGAACTGGAGAAGCGGGAACTCGCGGTGGCCGCCGTCGCCGCCGTCGGTTTCCTCACCGCCGGGATCGGCAACCGACTCGGGGCCCACCTGCTCGCGCCGGGCGGCGTACGGCGGTTTCCCACCGCCGCCAGCCGCGACCACCTCCACTACGTACTCCGGGCGTTGCTGGCCGCGCCCCGGGCCGACCGGCGCGACGATCCGCCCGCGCCCGCCCTCGCCGATGCCATCGACGGGCTGCGGCGGGCGGCGACCCGGCGCGGCCTGGCCGTGGTGGTCTCCGACCTCCTCGACGGCCTGCCGGACGGTGCCGACGAGCGGCCGGACTGGGAAGTGGCGCTGCGCCGGTTGGCCGCCGCCCAGCAGACCCTCGTGGTGGAGGTCATCGACCCTCGTGAACTGGAGCTCCCGGATGTCGGGGTGATCACCCTCGAAGATCCGGAGAGCGGCCGGCGGCGGGAGTTCTCCACCGCCGACCGGGAACTGCGTGAGCGGTACGCGCGGGCCGCCGCCGAGCAGCGGGACCTGGTGGCCCGGGCGATCCGTCGGGCGGGCGCGGCGCATCTGGTGCTGCGGACCGACCGGGACTGGGTGAACGACATCGTCCGGCACGTGCACCGGCAGCGGCAGCTGTCCGCCGTACCGGCGGGGCCGGCGGGGCCGGCGGGGTCAAGGCCGACGGGGTCAGCTGGGGCGGCGGCGTCGGCAGGGCCGGCTGGGTCAGCGGGACTGGCCGGGGTGGCAGGGTCAGGGGCGGCGAGCGGACAGCGACGGAGGAACCGATGAGTTGGCAATCCCCGGAGCGGTTGTGGCTACTGGCCGGTGTGGCGGCACTGGCCGTCGGATACGTGATCATGCAACGCCGGGGCAGCCGGTACGCGGTGCGCTTCACCAACCTTCGGCTGCTCGACCGGGTGGCTCCCCGGCGACCGGCGTGGCGGCGGCATCTGCCGGCCGGCCTGTTCCTGGCCATGCTGGCCCTGCTGGTGGTCGGGTTCGCCCGCCCGATGGACGAGGTACGGGTGCCCCGCGAACGGGCCACCGTGATGGTGGCGGTGGACGTGTCGACGTCGATGCTCGCCGGCGACGTACGGCCGGACCGGCTCACCGCGGCGAAACGGTCGGCGCACGAGTTCGTCGACACCCTGCCGGCACAGTTCAACGTGGGCCTGGTGGCGTTCGCCGGTAACGCCTCCGTGCTGGTCGGGCCGGGCACCGACCGGGAAGCGCTCGGCGCCGGGATCGACCGGCTGGCCGAGGGGATCACCGGGGCTCAGGGCACCGCGATCGGCGAGGCGATCAAGACCTCGCTGGAGGCGATCCGGTCGTTGGACGCCCGGGCCGCGCAGGAGACGCCACCCGCGCGGATCGTGCTGCTCTCCGACGGGGCGAACACCTCTGGTCGTTCGCCCGAGTCGGCGGCGGCGGAGGCGGTCGAGGCCGGCATTCCGATCGACACCATCTCGGTCGGCACCGACGCCGGATACATCGACTACGGCGGCGGCCGGCCGCTGCGGGTCCCGGTGGACGGCGAGAACCTCAAGGCGGTCGCCGAACTCACCGGCGGTGCCTATCACGAGGCGGCGAGCAGCCGGGAACTCAACGCGGTCTACGCCGACATCGGCACGTCGGTCGGTTACCGGCTGGAGCCGGCCGACGTATCGGCCCGGTTCATCGGGCTCGGGCTGGTCCTGGCCCTGATCGCCGCCGGGACCTCGATGCTGTGGTTCGCCCGCCTGCCTTGACCGGACCGACCTACGTGGAGGACACCATGACCGTGCCTACCGGGCTGGGCGAGCCGCGCGGCCCTTGGTTCGTCTCGCCCGTAACCGATCCGTGGGCGGCGGCCGCCGCCGCGACGGACGGCCCGTCCGGCCCGGACGGTCCGGGTCGTTGGCGGCGCAGGCTGCTGGCCGCCAGCGCGGTCCTGGCGCTGTCGGTGACCTCGGGGGGGCTGGCCGGGGGAGTGGTGGCCGGTTGGGAGAACGGGCCGGCCCGGCTGGCCGCCGGCCTACCGTCGCCGTCTGCGTCGGCCAGCGCCGGGGTGCCGGCGGACCTGGTGGCCGCCGCCGCCCAGGTCCTGCCGGGCGTGGTGTCGGTGCAGATCAGCCGGGGTGCCATGGTCTCCAGCGGCTCGGGCTTCGCGATCGACGACCATCATCACATCATCACCAACGACCATATTCTGGACGGCGACAGCCTACCTGGTACCCCGCTGAACGGTCACCAGGTCAGTGTGGTCGCCCCGGACGGTCGCCGGATCGTGGCCGAGGTGGTGGGGCGGGATCCGGGCAGCGACATCGCCGTACTGCGGGTGTCGCCGTCGGCCGGGCTGCGTCCGTTGGTGCTCGCCCAGACCGGGTCCACCCAGGTCGGCGAGGCGGTGCTGGCGGTCGGGTCCCCACTTGGCCTGTCCGGTACGGTCACGGCCGGTATCGTCAGCGCACTGGACCGCGAGGTCCGGTTGGGCAACGGGGGGCGGCGGACCGCGGTCCAGACCGACGCCTCCATCAATCCGGGTAACTCGGGTGGCCCGTTGGTCAACGCCGACGGCGAGGTGATCGGCGTGAACACCGCGATCGCCACCCTTGAGGGTGCCGGCTCGATCGGGATCGGGTTCGCGATCCCGATCCAGCGGGCCGAACAGGCGGCCGACGAGATCATCCGTCGCGGCGGATGACCCCGTCGGCGGATGACATCGCGGCTGGTGACGCGAGCGCCGGTACTGTCAGGCGATGGCGGCAGGAGACCTCCGGATCACCGACACCGTGGTGATCCCGGCACGCGAGTTGCGGGAGCGGTTCTCCCGGTCCTCGGGGCCGGGCGGCCAGGGGGTCAACACGGCCGATTCCCGGGTGGAGCTGTCCTTCGACGTACGGGCGTCGGCGGCGCTGCCGGACTGGCTTCGGCAACGGGCACTGGACCGGCTGTCCGGGCGGCTGGTCGACGGTGTGTTGACCATCGCGGCGAGCGAGCACCGGGCGCAGTTGGCCAACCGCGCGGCTGCCCGGCAACGGTTGGCCGAGTTGCTCCGGGACGCGGTCGCGCCGCCGGCCGCGCCGCGCCGCCCGACCCGGCCGTCGCGCGCGGCCAAGGAGCGCCGGATCTCGGACAAGAAGCGTCGGGCGCAGACGAAACGGCTACGTCGTGGCGACGACGACTGACGACCGGACGCGACGGGCTCGCCGCACCCGACGCGCTCGGCGCACCTGACATGGTGGACCGCCGGCCGGTCGGTGGTGCGACCGGCCGGCGGTACGGTCAACACCAGCAGGATCCGGCCCAGCTGTCGGTGGACCAGAAGTGCGACCCCCAGTCACCCGGCGTCCACGCGCCGGTCGACCAGAAGTGACTCGACCAGGCGGGATCGACCCAGGAACCCGAGCCGTCCCAGGACGGCGCCGTCCACGTCGCCGGTGCCCAGGTCTTGGTCGCCCAGGAGTTGCCGGTCCAGCCGTCACCGGCCATCCGGTGGCCCATCCACACCCCGCCGTTCCACGCCGTACGGGCGGCGGAGTGCCCGGCCCAGACCGAACTGCTGAACGGGCCGAAAATGCTCGCCTCGCCCTGCAGGGTGACGTTGTTGCGGACCACCCGGCTGGTGCCCCGGGACGCGTCGATCGGTCCGGTGCCGTCCGACCGTGTCCACTGTTGAGCCTGGTAGGCCGGGTTGTGGCTCAGCGCCGCGTGCAGGTTGAGCGTGCGCAGGCCGAGGCTGGCCCGGGGGCCGACCGTCAGATAGGTCCCGCTCTCCACGAGCAGCTGCTTGACCTGGTCGGGGTTGAGCCAGGGGCGGGCCTGCAACAACAACGCGACGGTGGCGGAGGTCACCGCCACCGCCTGAGAGGTGCCGGTGCCCCGGAACAGGGTGGTGCCGACGCGGGCCGAGGGATAGGTGTTGTCGACGTTGGCGCCAGGGTTGCGCAAGGAGATCACCGACTCGCCCGGCGCCAGCAGGTCGACCTGCTTGCCGGCGTTCGAGATGTTGGTGAACGGTGCCAGTTCGTCGTCGGCGGTGGTCACGGTGCCCTTGGTCAGGCTGGCTCCGACGGCGATGACGTACGGGTTGGCCGCCGGATTGTCGAGCCGGCCGAACCCGTTGCCGTCGTTGCCGGCGGCGGCCACCACGACGATACCGGCGTGCCAGGCCTGCTCGACCGCGTAGTGCAGTGGATCGGTCCAGAAAGCCGGATTGCCGGCGCTGCCGTAGGCCAGATTGAGCACCCGGATCGGGTGGGACGGGTCATGGTTGCGGTTGGCGACCACCCAGTCGACGGCCGCGATGACCTGTGAGACGTCGACCGCGCCGTTCGCCGCGCCGACCTTGATCGAGGTCAGTCTCGCGTTGGGGGCCAGGCCCTGGGTCCCACTGGATTGTTCGTTGCCGATCATGATTCCGGCCAGGTGCGTGCCGTGGCCGTAGGTGTCGAGCCACCGGAGGTTGGCCGCCTGCGATTCGAAGGACAGGTCGGGTCCGTTCGTCACTCGCGCGGCCGGCAGCCCCGGCACCGAGACGATCCCCGTGTCGATCATGGCGATACCGATGCCGGTGCCGTCCAGTGTCGCGGTCGTCGCGGTGGCGGCACCGACGATGGCCCGTACGGTGGACAGTGTCGTGCCGTTCCCGGCGCCCGCCGAGCCGTTCCACAGGCTGGCGAAGTCACCCGCCGGAATGCCCGTACGAGGTGCGGGCGGGGCGACCGTGGGGCCGGCCACCCCGATGACCAGGAGCAAGAGGACTGTCGACAGTGCGGCTGCCGCCCAGGGCCGCTGTCGCTGTCGTCGTCCGTTCGGGGCATTGTTGGTTCGCACCGGTATGTTCCTCCTGATTGCTGCAGAGATCGGGTGATCATCGGCCCACCGAAGTGGCGCGACGAATCACACCATGATGGACGTGATTGGTAGCAGAATCCTTGCGGGTGAGTGCGAACATCCTCCTAACGTGTAGGACGTGCGGCGGCCCGGCTGACTCCGAGCCTGGCGGCTTGCCGATAACATCGATTTTTGTGGTGACATAGGTAACGTGCACTGTTAACCACGCCGTCATCTCCGGCTGTTTTCGGCGGGAGGGCCGGCCGGCCGGCGGCGACGAGGGCGTTTGAGGGGTACGACGTGGCGGCGACCGATCCGGTCACGGGGGCCCGCCCGCGCGCCTTCCTGGAGCCCTACCTGCGACGACAGCTCAGCAAGGGCACCGATCCCTGCGGCGTGTTCCTCTTCGACGTCGACTTCTTCAAAACGGTCAACGACGTGTACGGCCACCTGCGGGGCGATCTCGTGCTCCGACAACTCGCCGACCGGGTGCGCGCCATCTGCCGGCCGCAGGACGTCCTGTTCCGCTACGGCGGCGACGAGTTCGTGGTGGTGCTGCCCGACACCGGACGCGCCGAGGCGATCCGGCTGGCCCTGCGCCTCACCGAACGGATCCGTACCACCGAATTTCCCGGCGAACCGCCGCTGCACCTGACGGTCAGCCTCGGCGTGGCGACCGCACCCGAGGACGGCCGTACCCCCATCCACCTGATCGACCACGCCGACCGGCGCAACTACCTGGCCAAACGACGGGGGCGCGACAGCGCGGTCGCCGACGACACCGAGATCACCGAGCGGGACGAATCCCGACTCTGGGAACGCGACGACGCGCTACGCCGTACCCACGAGTTCCTCACCCACCTGCACGTCGTCGGGCGGGGGACACTGCGGATCCGGGGCCAACGCGGCGCCGGGCACACCCGGTTCCTGGCCGAGACGGCCCGACTCGCGGCGCTGCGCGGCTTCGCGGTGGTGACCGTGCCGGCCGCCCCCGAGCCGCTGCCGATGCCGGTCTTCGCCGACCAGGTGCTGCTGATCGCGGACGTGGCCGCCGCCGGACAACTGCCGCATCTGCTCCGCCAGTGGTCGCGTCCCCGGGTCTTGCCGGCCGTACTCGGGCTGGTGCAGGCCACCGTCGACGCCGACCGGCCCGGCCCGCTGCCCGGGTACGACCCACCCGGGCTGCACCTACCAGAACTCGACCAGCTCGAACTGACCCCGTGGTCGCCAGCGACCCTGCGAATCTGGCTGCGGACCACCCTGCGCGGCGAGCCCAGCCGTACGCTGGTGTCCTGGTTCGTCCGGCAGACCGCCGGACTGCCCGCGGCCGTCGCCCGTGAACTCGACCGGGTCCGGGCCCGCCGGGGCCTGGTCGGATCCGGCACCGGCGGCTGGACCCTCGGCCCGGAACTGCTCAGTCGACCGGAACGCCGGGTACGGCTGCCCACCCCGCTGACCGCGCTGGTCGGCCGGGAACATGACGCGGCCCGGGTCGCCCGGCTGCTCGCCAGCGGCCGACTGGTCACCCTGGCCGGGGCGGGCGGGATCGGCAAGACCCGGCTGTCGCTGTCGGTGGCCGCCAGCGTCGCCGACCAGTTCGACGACGGTGTCTACTTCGTCGCGCTGGACCACGCCCGTACCGCCGACGAGGTCGTCGGCGCCATCGCCGCCGCCATCGACATCGCCCGGCAGCCGGGCGACCCGGAGTTGCCCGCGCTGATCGGCCACCTCGGCGAGGCCTGCGTGCTGCTGGTGCTGGACAACCTCGAACAGGTGCTCGCCGCCGGTCCGTACCTGGCGCGGCTGCTGGCCGCCGCCGGAAACCTGCGGATCCTGGCCACCAGCCGGGAACCCCTGGCCATCTACGGCGAACAGGTCTACCGGGTCCCCGCCCTGCCCCTGCCGCAGCTGGTCGACGACCCGGTCGGAGCCGACGCCGTCGCCCGGGCCGTCGCCGACCACCCGGCGATCGCCCTGTTCGACCAGCTGGCTCGCGCGGCGGACGCCGACTTCGAGCTGACCGCGACGTCGCTGCCGGCGGTGGCCGAGATCTGCCGTCGGCTCGACGGCCTGCCACTGGCCATCGAGCTCGCGGCGGCCCGGGTCGACCAGATGAGCCCGCTGACGCTGCTGGCCCGGCTCGGGCCACACCTGGACGTCTTCGGCCCCGGGCCCCGGGACCGGCCGGCCCGCCAGCAGACACTGCGGGGCACCGTCGACTGGAGCTATCAGCTCCTCGGTCCCGACGAGCAGGCGACGTTCACCGCGATGGTGATCTTCACCGGGGGTGCCGACGCCACGGCGGTGGCGGCGGTGATCGACGGCGTCGGCCTGCCGGCGGTGGCGGATGGCGGCGTGGCGGCGGTGATCGACGGCGGTGCGGTCGCCCGGGACGACCCGACGGCGGTGGAGCGCCGCACGACGGTACTGGAGGCACTGGTCCGCAAGAGCCTGCTGGTGGCGGTCCCGGGGACCGCCGGAACCCGCCGGTACGCCATGCTCAACACCATCGCGGCCCGCGCCGGAGAACTGCTGACCGACGGACGGCGGGCCCGCTACCAGCGGAACTTCCTGCACCACTTCGCCGGATACGCCGACCGGGCCGGCCCCGGAATGGCCGGCCCCGATCAGGCTGCCTGGGCCGAGGCGCTCGCAGACGACTACCTCAACCTGCGAGCCGCCCTGGAACAGTCCGTCGCCGCCGGGGAGCTGTCCCTGGCCACCCGGCTCTGCCTCGGGCTGTGGCGACACTGGCGCAACGGCAACCAGATCCGCGACGGCCGCGAGTGGCTCGACCGACTGCTCTCCACCCCGACCGGGCTGCCCGACACCGACCGCCGCCGGCTGCTCTATCCGGCGGCGGTGCTCGCCGCGACCCAGGACGACACGGCGACGGCGACCCGGCTCGGCACCGAATGTCTCACCCTCAACGAACGGTCCGGCGACCAGGAGGGCACCGCTGCGGCCCATAACATCCTCGGCGTCGCGGCGATGCTCGCCGGACGGTACGACGAAGCCGGCGACCATTACCGCTACGGACTGGAGGTCTGGCGGGACCTGGGCGCCAAGTCGGGAATGGCGATGGCGCTCGGCAACCTCGCCAAGATCTGTCTCCGTCTCGGTGACATCACCAACGCCGACTGGCACATCAAGCAGTGCCTGGCCCTGGAACGGGAAGCAGGCAACAGCCGGGGTGTGCTGCTCGGCCTGACCTGCCTGGCCGAGATCCTGCTGGCCCAACCCGACCCGGCGGGCGCCGCCGACGTGGCACGTGAGGCACTCGAACTCGCCAGCGGACTCGGCGATCTGTTCGGCGAGGCGGTCGCCCTACACCACCTCGGCCAGAGTGAACTGGCCGGCGGAAACCGTACCGCCGCGCTGCGGTTGTTCGTCGCGGCGCTGGAACGCCGATTCGAACTCGGCGACCGGGCGGACCTGGCGACCTCGCTGGAGACGGTGGCCGAGGTGATCGTCGTCGACGACCCCGCCCTGACCGTACGGATCCTGGCGGCGGTCGATTCGCTGCGCCGCCGCTACGGCCTGGCGGCCCCACTGGCGGTGCAGACCCGCCGCGACGCGAGTCTCGCCGCCGCGCGACACGTCCTCGGCCCGGTCGACTTCGACGCCGCCTGGCGACTGGGCGGCAGCACCTCGTTGGACCTGGTGGTCGATCAGGCCCTGGACTGCGCCCCGGACGGGCCGCGTGACGCAGCCACGGTGCTAGGGTCCCGGGCGTGACCGAAGCAGCCGTACACATCGTCGTCCAGCCCCGCCTCGACTCTCTCGTCACCGAGCTGCACAGCGAGTCCCAGCGGCTGCGCACCGACTACGCGGGGACGGTCTGGATCGGCGACCGGGCCGCCCCGGACAGCGGCCTGGCCGGCCCCGAATACACCCATCGCACCGTGGACGAGCAGCTGTTCCTGCCGGACACCCACTGGTACGACGTCGACGCCCTCGACGATGTCGAGATCCAGGTGACCGGTGGCCTGCTGCAGGTGGCCCCGACCGCTCGACGAACCCAGGGCCTGGTCGGGGCGTTGGCCGAGCCGGCCGTCGACTTCTTCGAACACCCCGACGGCGACACCGGCGTGGGGATCTGCCTGCACGTACGCGGCGAAATCTGGTCCAACCTCGGGATGTCGTACCGGGTGACCGTGCTGACGCGCCGGGAGGCGCTGCTGCGGGTGGGGGAGAGCGCCGCCGATCTCGCCGACGTCGACGAGGTCGACTGACCGGGCGTACGGTGCGGGTCCCGGGCCGGCCTAGGCTGGTCAGGTGACGGTGACCGTACTGGACCGGACTGCCTGGACCCGCCGTCGGGCGGCACACGAGGCACGGATCGACCAGCTCGTCGGCGCGCATCTCGACCGCCGCAGGCGCGGCGAGGCGCACCCGGTCGCCGACTTCCTCTTCACCTACTACGCCTTCCGCCCGGCGCAACTGCGCCGCTGGCATCCGGGTGCCGGCGTGTGGCTCACCGGGACGGATCCGGGTGAGTGGGGACGCGACTACCACGCCGTCCGCCGAGGTGCCGACGAGCCGGACGCGGTCACCGTCGACACCGCCGGCCTGCTGGCGCGGCGGCGGGAGACGGTGGAGTGGATCCGGCGGGTGCTGGCCGGCACGGCGCGGCGCCCCGGGCACTTCGGCTGTTTCGGGCTGCACGAGTGGGCGATGGTGTACCGGCAGCCGGCCGATCAGGTGCGGCACGACCGGTGGCGGCTGCGGATGGCACCGGAGCGGATCGCCGAGTTCGTCGACAGCCAGCGGATCCGGTGCAGCCACTTCGACGCGTACCGGTTCTTCACCCCGGCGGCCCGCCCACTGAATCTGCTGAGCCCGACCCGGCAGACCCAGCCGGATCAGGAGCAACCGGGATGCCTGCACGCCAACATGGACCTTTACAAGTGGTCCTACCGGCTGAGCCCGCTGGTGCCCGGTGAGCTCGTCGCGGACTGCTTCGAGCTGGCCCGCGACATTCGTGACCTGGACATGCGGGCCAGCCCGTACGACCTGCGTGAGCTGGGCTACCCGCCGGTGCGGATCGAGACCGCCGAAGGGCGGGCCGGCTACGTCGCCGCGCAGCGGGCGTTCGCCGACCGGGCCGCCGTACTGCGTGGTCGGCTCCTGACGGCGGTGGCCGCACTCATCGACAAGACGGTCACGGATCAGACGGTCACGGATCAGACGGTCACGGATCGGCCGGAGCGCACCGGGCGGGCACGCACGGATCGGGCGGAGCTCACCGGCACAGAACGGTGACTCCGGCGGAGAAGGCCCCGCTGCGCAACACCAGCCGGTCTGGAGTGAGTTCGCCGGCGACCGTGAACGCCAGCGGCACGAGCATCCGCCCGTCCGGCGGTACCGGTTCGGTGAAGATGTCCCGGCCGCCGTTCTCCTCCCTGGTCGCCGCCTCGTCCACCCCGACCCAGTCGCCGGTCGGCAAGTACGCCCGCTGCAACGGGCCGTACCACAACTGCTCGGAGCCGCCGGTGTTGCGTACCTCGACCGTGGCCAGGCAGCGACGCTGGTCACCACCAGCCTCGGCGCAGGCCAGTCGGTAGACGACGAACTCGAACGCGCTCTCCGACAGCAACGCGCCGATTCCGCCGGTCTGTGAGTCGCCGATCCAGCCGCTGGGTGCCTGATTGGCCTGGTCAAGGACTTCCGAGCCGTATGTGGCCGCTCGGACCCCGGCCACCCCCAGACCCAGCAGCATGGCGCTGAGCAGTCCGAACACCATCGGCGGGGACGGCCGCCACCGCTGCGTCGCCGGCGGCTCGGGAGAAGACAGTGCGCGGGTCGACATTGACGGCGGCCGGACCCGTCGACCGGCCGGAGTGAGCGTGCGTCGCCGACGGACCTGATGCTCCCGCAGCCGGCGCCGCCAGCCGTAGCCGATCATCGCCACCAGGGTCAGCGCGGCGAGACCGCCGATCAGGGTCAGCGACGGTCGCTGCCACCAGGGGTCGCTCGCCTCCAGCCCCGCTGTGGGGATCCATTCGTCGGCCGCGCAGTCGTACGGCCGCGCGGTGTCCGGCTCGTAGGCGCAGACCGGGAAGGTCTGCGGCGTGCCGGAACCCCCGGGCCGGAACGACGCGTTGACGGTGGCCGCTCCGCTGGCGGGCAGCGGCAGCCGCCAGGTGATCTCGGACTCGTCGACCTGTCCGCCGGAGCTGACGGTGGCCGCCGCGGTGTCCGACGGGATGCCCAGCCGTAGGGTCACCTCGACCGGTGCGACCGTGTGGTTCAGGGCTTCGATCCGGTAAGTCGGCGCGCTCTGTCCGACGTCGTCGATCCGGACCGCGATCAGTTCCCCGTCCTGCGCCGCCGGCTCCCCGTCCTGCGCCGAGGCGGCCGGTGCCCACCCGATGGCCAGGCTCGTCAGGCCGGCCAGTAGCGCGCTCGTTACGAGCATCCGTTCCCACGGTGACATCAGCATCACGTTCCCCGCCCCCGATCCGAACGGTAGGGCGGTGCTGGCCGCCTGTACGACAGAAGCCGGTTCTGCTCCCGGATCCGGTGACCGCTGCTAGGCTCGCCCGCCCTGCCGTAGATTGACCTGGTGCGTATCGCTCGTTTCGCCCATGGCAAGGGCATGTCGTTCGGGGTCGTCGAAGGTGAACCGGGGGTGGGGCCGGAGGGCCTGACGGTTGCCGAGGTGGACGGTCACCCGTTCGGCAAGCTGACCTTCACTTCCCAGCGCTGGGCGCTGGCCGACGTCCGGTTGTTGTCACCGATCCTGCCGAGCAAGGTGGTGTGCGTGGGGCGTAACTACGCCGATCACGCCGCCGAGCACGGGGCCGAGGTGCCGGCCGAACCGTTGCTGTTCCTCAAGCCGTCGACCTCGGTGATCGGGCCACGGGACGCCATCCGGCTGCCCACCCAGTCGAAGCAGGTCGAGCACGAGGCCGAGCTCGCGGTCGTGATCGGGCCGCCGGGTGCCCGTCGGGCCGACCGGGCGGCCGCCGAACGGGCCATCTTCGGCTACACCTGCGGCAACGACGTCACCGCCCGGGACCTGCAGCGCACCGACGGCCAGTGGACCCGGGCGAAGGGTTTCGACTCGTTCTGCCCGCTGGGGCCGTGGATCGTCACCGGGCTGGACGTGTCGGACCTGGAGGTCCGCTGCGAGGTGGGCACCAACCCCGACCAGATGGAGGTACGGCAGCTCGGCCGGACCAAACAGATGGTGTTCGACGTGCCGACACTGGTCTCGTACGTGTCCCACGTGATGACGCTGCTGCCGGGAGACGTCATCCTGACCGGCACGCCGGCCGGGGTGAGTGAAATCACTGCCGGGGACACCGTGGCGGTGCGGGTCGAGGGCATCGGCGAGCTTGCCAACCCGGTGGTCGCGGTCGACTGATCCTGTCGGTGACGCCCGGCGGCGGTACGGCCTCGCGTCGGTGGACAGCCGGCGGTACGGCCTCGCCGCCGGGGTCCGTCGAGCTGGGCTGCGGGAATCCGCTGCGGTAACCCGATTTGGCGCGCACCATGGGGTCAGGTAGAGTTCTGTCCCGGTGCGGCAAGCACCGATGGGGTATGGGGTAATTGGCAGCCCGACTGATTCTGGTTCAGTTAGTCTAGGTTCGAGTCCTGGTACCCCAGCTTCCGACACCAGTTGGTGTCGGGGTGCTGGTCTCTGTTAGAGTTCGGCACCGTTGTCCGAAAGGGCAAAGCGGTTGCACCACAGCGGTTCTGGCCCCGTCGTCTAGCGGCCCAGGACGCCGCCCTCTCAAGGCGGTAGCGCCGGTTCGAATCCGGTCGGGGCTACGCAGTCCTGACAAGGCACCCTCGTTCGAGGGTGCCTTGTTTGGTTGGTGCCGGTCGACGTGCGGGTCGGATCCGCGTCGACGGCCTATCTGCCATTGTGCCCGGATGTGCGGGCTCGCGGGCGGTTTTCGAGTACATCGCGGCGGATGGCGTAGCGGGCCGGAGTGTCGGCGCCGCCCAGCGCGTGATCCCCAGAGGTCGCACAGCCGTTGTCAGCGGCCGCACAGCCGTTGTCAGAGGCCGGACAGCCGTTGTCAGAGGCCGGACAGCCGTTGTCCGGCCCGGACGACGGCCATCGCGTGCCGTTCGCCGGGGCGCCGGCCGAGGCGCTCGATCGGGCCGGACACGCTGACGGAGGCGATCACCCGGCCGGTGCGGTCACGGATCGGCGCGGAGACGCTGGCCACTCCGGCTTCCCGCTCGGCGACGCTCTGCGCCCAGCCTCGGCGGCGGACCTCGGCCAGGGTGCGGCCGGTGAACTTGCAGCGGGGCAGCAGCGGCATGACCGCCTCGGGTGGCTCCCAGGCGAGCAGGATCTGGGCGGCGGATCCGGCGGTCATCGGCAGCACCGAGCCGACCGGCACGGTGTCGCGCAGCCCACTGGCCCGTTCGGCGGCGGCGACGCAGATCCGTTCGTCGGCGCGGCGCAGGTAGAGCTGGGCGCTTTCGCCGGTGGCGTCGCGCAGCGCGGCCAGCAGCGGCTCGGCGGCGGTGAGTAGGACGTCAGGGGCGGCGTTGGCCAACTCACCCAGTCGCGGGCCGGGTCGCCAGCGTCCCTGGGTGTCCCGGACCAGCATCCGGTGGATCTCCAGGGCCTGGGCCAACCGGTGCGCGGTGGCTCTGGGTAGCTTGGTCCGTTCGACGAGCTCGGCCAGGCTGGCGCCGTCGACGCAGGCCGCGAGGATGACCACCGCCTTGTCGAGAACGCCGACACCGCTCATACTGTGTCCCACAAGCCGAAACATACCTCCCAGAATTTAGGATGTCCAGATGGTGGGAGTCACTTCGAAGCCGTCATCGCCCAGAACCCTGGCCGAGAAGGTCTGGGACGCTCATGTGGTGCGATCCGCCGAGGGTGAGCCGGACCTGCTCTACATCGACCTGCACCTGTTGCACGAGGTGACCAGCCCGCAGGCCTTCGACGGGCTGCGGATGGCCGGCCGGCCGGTACGCCGTACCGACCTCACCCTCGCCACCGAGGATCACAACACCCCGACCGGGTACGCCGACCCGGCGTTCAGCCGTCGCCGGGGTGACCTGCTGACCATCGCCGACCCGACCTCGCGTACGCAGATCGAGACGCTGCGGCGCAACTGCGCCGAGTTCGGCGTCAAGCTGCACGCCCTCGGTGACGACAACCAGGGCATCGTGCACGTCATCGGCCCGCAGCTGGGGCTGACCCAGCCGGGCATGACGATCGTCTGTGGCGACTCGCACACCGCCACCCACGGTGCCTTCGGTGCCCTCGCCTTCGGCATCGGCACCAGCGAGGTGGAGCACGTGCTGGCCACCCAGACGCTGCCGCAGACCCGGCCCAAGACGATGGCGGTCACCGTCGTCGGTGAACTCGGCCCCGGGGTCACCGCCAAGGACCTGGTCCTGGCCCTGATCACCCAGGTCGGTACGGGCGGCGGGCGCGGCCACATCGTCGAGTACCGGGGTGAGGCGATCCGCAAGCTCTCCATGGAGGGCCGGATGACGGTGGCGAACATGTCCATCGAGTGGGGTGCCAAGGCCGGCATGGTCGCACCGGACGAGACCACCTTCGCCTACCTCAAGGGCCGGCCCAACGCGCCGCAGGGCGCCGACTGGGACGCCGCGGTGGCGTACTGGTCCAGCCTGGTCACCGACGAGGGCGCGACCTTCGACGCCGAGGTGATCCTGGACGCCGCCGCGATCACGCCCTTCGTCACCTGGGGCACCAACCCGGGGCAGGGCGCGGCGTTGAGCGAAACGGTGCCGGATCCGGAACGGTTCGACACCGACGCGGAGCGGGTCGCCGCCCGCCGGGCTCTGGAGTACATGGACCTGCGCCCCGGTACGGCGTTGCGTGACGTCGCCGTCGACGTGGTCTTCGTCGGTTCCTGCACCAACGGCCGGCTGGAGGACCTGCGCGCCGCCGCCGAGGTGCTGCGCGGACGCAAGGTCGCCGACGGCGTACGGATGCTGGTGGTGCCCGGGTCGGCAAAGGTCCGGGAGGCCGCCGAGAACGAAGGGCTGGACAAAGTCTTCGCCGACGCCGGTGCCGAGTGGCGGTTCGCCGGCTGCTCGATGTGTCTGGGCATGAACCCGGACACCCTGAAGCCGGGTGAACGGTCCGCCTCGACCTCCAACCGCAACTTCGAGGGCCGGCAGGGCAAGGGCGGACGTACCCATCTGGTGTCTCCGCCGGTGGCCGCCGCCACCGCCGTGCTGGGCCGGCTGGCCGCCCCGGCGGACCTCAACTGAGAACGGGATCACCGACATGGACAAGTTCACCGTGCACACCGGGACCGCCGTCCCGTTGCGTCGTTCCAACGTGGATACCGACCAGATCATCCCGGCCGTGTATCTGAAGCGGGTGACCCGGACGGGCTTCGCCGACGGTCTGTTCAACGCGTGGCGCGAGGACCCGGAATTCGTTCTGAACAATCCTTCGTATTCGGGTGCCTCGATTCTTGTCGCCGGCCCCGAGTTCGGCACCGGGTCATCGCGTGAACACGCGGTGTGGGCTCTGCGGGACTGGGGCTTCCGAGCTGTGCTGTCTCCGCGCTTCGGCGACATCTTCCGGGGCAACGCGCTCAAGGAAGGGCTGCTCCCCGTCGAGCTGGAATTGCCGGCCATTGAGCAATTGTGGTCGCTCGTCGAGGCCGACCCGACCGCCGAGGTGACCGTCGACCTCACCACCCGCGAGGTCAGAGCGGGCGGTACGGCATGGTCGTTCCCGATCGACGACTTCAGCCGCTGGCGGCTCATTGAAGGATTGGACGACATTGGACTGACCCTGCGTCACGAGTCGGCTATCACCGAGTACGAGCAGGGCCGGCTACCGTTCAAGCCAGTGGTCGCATAGCGCCGATCTGGGTGGTCGCATAGCGCCGATCCGGCCCGCTCCGCGACGTCACAGGCCCAGGATTTCGCCCCCATCCGGTGCCCCGTCACCCGTACGGCTATGCCATCCGGGTGGTTCCGGCCACCGGATGGGGGCGAATCCGTTACGACACAAGGACTTTTTTCCCGTAGATGTTTGTGTCCTGCCGGCACAGGGCATACCGTGCGCGCAGAATGGCTCGTGGAGTCCAGTTGCACATACGGGAGGGAACTCGTGAACAAGGCAGAGCTCATCGACGCGCTCGCTGCTCGCCTGGGGGACCGTAAGACCGCGACGACCGCGCTCGACGCGGTCCTCGCTGAGGTTCAGGCCGCGGTGACCAAGGGCGACCGGGTGGGTATCACCGGTTTCGGAGTGTTCGAGAAGCGCGTCCGAGCGGCTCGAACAGCGCGTAACCCGCGTACCGGCGAGTCGGTGAAGGTCAAGAAGACATCCGTGCCGGTCTTCCGGCCCGGTGCCGGCTTCAAGGACATGGTGGCCAGCGGCAAGGCTCCCAAGGCCACTGCGGCCAAGTCGGCGACGGCGGCCAAGTCCACGGCGGCCAAGTCGACCACGTCGCGGGCGACGGCGGCCAAATCCACCGCCGCCAAGTCGACCACGGCCAAGGCCACCGGGGCCGCCAAGTCCACGGCGGCCAAGTCGACCGCCACCAAGGCGCCGGCGAAGCGGGCCAGCACCAGCGCGGCCAAGAAGACCACGGCGACCAAGTCGGCTCCGGCCACGGCCGCCAAGAAGTCGGCGGCCAAGAAGACGACGGCGACCAAGTCGACCGCGACCAAGTCGGCGGCGAAGTCGACCGCCGCCAAGAAGGCCCCGGCGAAGAAGTCGGCGGCCCGCAAAACCACCCGCTGACCGGCCCTCGCAACGACGCGACGGCACATCAGCGCGAAGACGCCCACCAGAACCCCGGTGGGCGTCTTCGCGTCTGTGGATCCCGTTGCCCGGTGCGGCTGCGCCTGCTGCGGTGCGCCTGCTGCGGTGCGGCTACAACTGGTCGGCGCCGACGAACCGGTCGCCGGCGAAGGCGAGCAGCCACCCGCCGCCCTTGGCCGTCCGGTAGTCGGCCGACGCCCGGCGACTCAACAACGTCAGCGCGGCCGGGATCACCTTGCCTTGACTGCACACCGTCGCCCCGACGCCGTCGGCGGCCAATTCGCACAGTCGCGCCGCCGCCGCCAACGCCCGCTCGTCGGCGTTCTGCCCGGCCGCCGGCTCGTCGAACGTCGAGTCCACCTCGATCGCCACATCGACCGCCTCGGCCAACGGAGCCACCGTCTGCACGCACCGCCGGGGCGAGGCGGACAGCACTCGTCGCGGCGCGGTCAACGCCAGCAGGCCGGCCAACGCCTGCGCCTGACGCAGCCCGGCGGTGTCCAACGGGCGGGCGGTGTCCGGACCCGGCCAGGTGTCCCGGCTGCCGGCGTGGGCGTGCCGGACCAGCGTCAACACCGCCGTCACCGGCGGTACGGCGGCGAACGACCGCAGCACCCCGACGTCGTGCCGGTAGGTCAGCCGCCGCTGGGCCTGCGTCAGCGGCAGCCACACCAGCTCGTCCACCTCGTCGGCGGCCTCGTCCGGCACCGGCCCGACCGCCGACTCCACGGCCCGCATCGACCAGTAGTCCACCGCCTTGAGGTTGCCGTCAGGCATCGTGTAGCGGATCGACGGCAGGCGTACCTGCGGCACCGCCCGGATCCCGGTCTCCTCGCCGACTTCGCGCACCGCCGCCGCCAGTGGATGCTCGGCCGGCTCCAGTTTGCCCTTCGGCAACGACCAGTCGTCGTGCCGGGGCCGGTGCACCAGACACACCTCGACGGCGCCGGTGTCGCCCGTCCGCCACACCACCCCGCCGGCGGCGCGGACCTCGGTCACGGCAGCCATCGGGTCCGCCGACGCGCCGACGCCCGTTCCCAGGCGGCGGGGAAGCCGGCCCGAGCGGCCCGTACGGCGGCCCGTTCCCGTTCCACCAGCCGCCCGGCGGTGACCGCCAGCTCGTGGTCGTCGGGCCGCTCGTCCGCGATCTCCTGCCAGGTCTGGGCGGCCACGGCCGCGTCCTGGTGCTCGCCGAGCAGGTTCTGCACCTTGGACAGCGCCTTTGCCAGTTTGGCCGCGTCACCGCCGAGCACCGGCGCGACGGCGTCCACCGCGTACCGGGCCTTCTTGCCGTTGATCCGCACCGCGTGCCAGCGGTCGTCGGGCGCGTCGGCGGTCAGGTCGGCGGCCCCGTCCACCCCGTCGCCGCCGTACGCCAGCCGCCGCCAGGGCTTGGCCACCAGGCGGGGCAGGACCTCGACGGCCGGGCCGCGCGCCGCCCCGGTCAGCTGCGGCTCGCGGGCCGCCAGCACCAGGGTTTCCACCAGGGCAACGTACCGCTCGGACCGCAGCGCCGCGTCCACCTCGGCCAGTGCCGCGTCGTGCCGCGCGGCCAGGGCCTCGTCGATCCGGGTGACCGCCGCCTCCGGCAGCGGCGCCAACGGGTCGGCGTCGGCGGTCCGGCGCAGCCGGTCCCGCAGCACCTCCGCGTCGCGGGCCCCGCCCAGCACCCCGGCCACCCACTTCAGCTCGTCGCGGATGGACGCGGCCCAGTCGCTGCGGACCAACGCGCGGAAGGTCCGTAGGTCGCTGCGCAGCCGCCGGCAACCGACCCGCATCTGGTGTACGGCGGTGTCGTCGTCGCCGACCGGCGCGTGCAGCCGTACCAGCGGGTCGTGGGCGAGGATCCGGGCGATGTCGTCGCGGATGGCCCGGGTGACCACGTCGGCGGCGGACGGCTCCGCCGGCAGCTCGTCGACCGCCGCCAGCTCCGGCGGTCCGGCCGCGGCGGCACCGAGCGCCCGTACGTGCTTCGGGGTGAACCCGCCGGCGGTCGCCCCGGCCGCGACGAGCTCGGCCTCCACCCGGTCGAGCAGGTCCCGGTCGCCGGTCTTGAACTCGACCTCGACCTCGCGGAACGTCGACCGGACCTTCTTGCCGTCCAGCACCGACACCGCGTCGTCGGCCAGCTCCACCAGCAGCGCGTCGTCGGCGTCGCGAACCTCCAGCACCTGCCGTACGGTGCGCACCGTCGCGGCCGGCGTCAACGGCACCCCCCGCGAGTACGCGGTGACCAGCCAGACGAGGTCCTCCGGCGGTTTGCCGCGCTTACCCGACCGGCTGATCTCGTGCCGTACGCCCGGAGCGTCGGCCGGCAGCTTCACCGTCCACGGCTGCGCGTCGCCGACCCGGTACCGCAACGAGACCCCGGCGCGGGCCAGCCGCAGATCGGGGGTGTCGTAGTAGGTGGCGGTCAGCTTGACCGCCGGCAGCTCCATCAGCCGGCCGCCGTCCGGCAGACACCCGGACAGGTCGGGCACGGCGAAACCCGGGTCGACCTCGTACTTGCGTTCCTCCTCCACCATCGGGCCAGCCTAGCGCCGTCGATCGTTTACCTGGCGGCCCCGACGAACCCCTACTTGGCGGCGCCGACGAACCGGCGCAGCAGCCGTTCCTGCAGGTGCATCAGGGGGCGGCCCTCGGTGGAGTGGTGTCGGGTCCAGGTGCCGTCCGGGTGCAGCTCGAACGACTCGCACTCGGGGCTGAACGCGTCGGTCATCACCTGGTCCAGCTCGGCGCGGGCCACCGGGTCGGTGACCTGCACCAGGGCTTCGACCCGGCGGTCCAGGTTGCGGTGCATCAGGTCCGCCGAACCCATCCAGAACTCGGTGTCGCCGTCGTTGCCGAACCGGAAGACCCGGGAGTGTTCGAGGAACCGGCCGAGGATCGACCGGACCCGGATGTTGTCCGACAGCCCCGGCACGCCCGGCCGCAGCGTGCACATGCCCCGGATCAGCAGATCGACCTGTACGCCGGCCTGCGAGGCCCGGTACAGCGCGTCCACGATGTCCTCGTCGACCAGCGAGTTCACCTTGATCTGCACCAGCCCGGGGCGGCCGACCCGTACGTGGGCGATCTCGCGTTCGATGCGGTCGATCAGCCCGCTGCGCACGCCGTGCGGGGCGACCAGCAGCCGCCGGTACGCGGTCTGCCGGCTGTAGCCGGTCAGCACGTTGAACAGGTCGGTCAGGTCGGCGCCGACCTCCGGGTCGGCGGTGAGCATGCCGAAGTCCTCGTACAGCCTGGCGGTCTTGGGGTGGTAGTTGCCGGTGCCGATGTGGCAGTAGCGGCGGATCTGGTTGCCTTCCTGGCGTACCACCAGGGCGGTCTTGCAGTGGGTCTTGAGCCCGACCAGGCCGTACACGACGTGGCAGCCGGCGCGTTCCAGCATCCGCGCCCAGCCGATGTTGGCCTGTTCGTCGAAGCGGGCCTTGACCTCGACCAGCACCACCACCTGTTTGCCGGCGGCGGCGGCCTCGATCAGCGCGTCGACGATGGGGGAGTCGCCGCTGGTGCGGTACAGCGTCTGCTTGATCGCCAGGACCAGCGGGTCGGCGGCGGCCTGCTCGATGAAACGCTGCACGCTGGTGGAGAACGAGTGGTACGGGTGGTGCACCAGGATGTCGCCGTCGCGCAGGGTGGCGAAGACGCTACGCGGCACCTCGCCCTCGACCAGCCGGGGGTGGGTGGCCGGCACGAACGGCCGGTCCTTGAGATCGGGCCGGTCGGAGGCTTCGAAGACCTGCCACAGCGCGGACAGGTCGAGCAGACCGGGTACCCGCAGCACGTCGTGGCTGTCCATGTCCAGCTCGCGGACCAGCAGGTCGAGCATGTGGTCGGAAATGGAGGCGGCGACCTCCAGCCGGACCGGCGGGCCGAACCGACGGCGGGCCAGTTCCCGTTCCAGCGACTGCAGCAGGTCCTCGTCGCGGTCCTCGTCGACTTCGAAGTCGGCGTTGCGGGTCACCCGGAACAGGTGGCACTCCACCACCTGCATGCCGGAGAACAGCTGCCCGAGCTGGGCGGAGATCAGGTCCTCCACCGGCAGGAACCGAGCACCTTGGCCGTCCTGGCTGACCACCACGAACCGGGGCACGTTGTTGGGCACCTTGACCCGGGCGAACAGCTCCGGGCCGCCGTTAGGGTCGCGGACCGCGACGGCCAGGTTCAACGACCGGCTGGAAATGTACGGGAACGGGTGCGCCGGGTCGACGGCCAGTGGGGTCAGCACCGGGAAGATGTGTTCCCGGAAGTAGGTGCGCAGCTCCTCCCGTTCGCCGGCCACCAGATCGCTCCAGCGGATCAGGTGGATGCCTTCGGCGGCCAGCTGCGGGCGGACCTCCTCGGTGAAGCAGCGGGCGTGCCGGGCGACCAGGCCGGCGGTCTTGCCGGCGATCAGCTCCAGCTGGGTCCGCAGCGGCAGCCGGTCGCCGCCGCGCACCGGCAGGCCGGCCTGTTGGCGCCGTTTCAGGCCGGCGATGCGGACCATGTAGAACTCGTCGAGGTTGCTGGCGAAGATGGCCAGGAACTTGGCCCGTTCCAGCAGCGGGGTCTGCGGGTCCTCGGCGAGTTCGAGGACCCGGGCGTTGAAGTCGAGCCAGGACAACTCCCGGTTGAGGAACCGGTCCGGCGGCAGCGGTGCCGGGACGTACGGCTCGGTGTCGGCCGGATGGGTGTGGGCCGGTTCGGTGTCGGCCGGTTCGGTGCTGGCGTTGATGGGTTCCGGGTCGGCGTCGGCCGGTTCCGGGTCGGCGTCGGCCGGTTCCGGGTCGGCAGCGTCGACCGGTTCGGGTTCGGCCTCGACCGGTTCGGTGCTGGCGTCCACCGGGACGGTCGGGTCCGCCGGGTCGGGAGTGCCGTCCGGCAAGGGTGACGCGGCGGCCGTCGCAGCGGTCTCGGCCACCGCTTCCGGCGCCGGCTCGGTCGCGCCGGCTCTGCGACCGTTGCCGTTGGCGCTGCGGCGTCGGGTCGGCCGAGGCGTCGGGGTCGCGGCGGCGTCGGCGGCGGCGGTCTGGTCGGCTGCGCGGCGCGGACGTGCGGCGGCGCGCCGGGAGGGGGCGGGCGTCACCCGACAATCATGACCTGATCATCGTGAACGTGACATGAATTTGTCCCGAGTTGAGTCAGTCAAAAGTGGGCAACGTGATGCGTTTAACGTGCCCGGACTCATCGTGCTCGATGCGTACCCGCTGGCCGAGGCGCAGCAGCCGCAACCCGGAGGAGTCGAACGCGGGAGCGGGAAACGCCAGCTCCGCGCCGTCGTCGAGCAATACCGTGCCCGTACGGGTCGCCGGATCGAAGGTCGCCACCGTGCCCTGCATGTCAGCACCGTACTCCGACGCGGCTCAGCGCCGTACTCCGACGCGGCTCAGCGCCGTACTCCGACGTGGCTCAGCGCCGTACGCCGACGCGGCCGACCGTGGCGGTGTGCCGGCCCAGCCCGAGCGCCGTCGCCTCGGCCAGATCGGCGGCGGTGTCGACGTCGCGGCGCAACGTCGGCCAGTCGCCGTCGAGGCGTACCACGCCGGACGCGGTGTGCCGGCGGGCCGAGTCCACGCCGAAGCAGGGCCGCAGCGCCGTGCCGGCCGGCGCGGCGAGCAGCACGGTGCCGGTGCCGGCGGCGTCCGGCACGAACCAACCGGCCGGAGCGGCCCCGGCGCTGGCGCGGACAGCGGTCAACGCGGCGGTCAACTCGGCCGGACGCAGCGCCGGCAGGTCGGCGGTGAGTGCCGCCACTGGCCGCCCGGCTGCGCCTCCGTCGGCCGAAGCGGCGCCGTGCGCCAGGGCGGCGTTCAACCCGGGCCGGGCCGGTTCGTCGACCGTACGGGCACCGAGCGCGGCCAACGCGGCGGCGGCGGTCGGGTCGGCGGTGACCACCACCGCCTCGGCCACCAGCGGGCAGCCGAGCACCGCGGCGACGGTGTCGCAGGCCAGCGCCAGCGCCAACTCCTCGTGGCACACCCCGTCCAGCGCGCCGCGCAGCCGGCTCTTGGCCGCCGACAGTCGTTTGACCGGTAGCACCACGGACCAGGTCACGTCGCCCACGCCCACCATCCTGCCCGGTGGGCTCGTGTTGGCCCTGGCCGGGTCGGACAGGGCATGATTCGCTGCGAGCGGTCGGGTGACGGTGTCGACAGGAGGTACGGGTGGCGCGGCGCAGGCTGGGTTTCTGGCGACGGTTCGTCGTGATGGTGATCAAGCCGACGTTGACCATCTGGACACGGCGCGACTGGTCGGGCATGGAGCACATTCCGCCCACCGGCGGGGTGATCATCGTGCCGAACCACATGTCGCACGCCGACCCGCTGATCGTGGCGCACTTCGTCTACGACTCCGGCCGGTGGCCCCGGTTCCTCGGCAAGGCCAGCCTGTTCACCATCCCGGTGGTCGGCCCCTGGCTGCTCAAGGTCCGGCAGATCCCGGTGCACCGGGGCAGCGTCGACGCGATCAAATCGCTGGAAGCGGCGATCGCCGGGGTGAACGAGGGCGGGGCGGTGGTCATCTACCCGGAGGGCACCACCACCCGGGAGCCGGACCTGTGGCCGATGCGCGGCAAGACCGGCGCCGCCCGGCTGGCGCTGATCACCGGTGCCCCGCTGGTCCCGGTCGCCATGTGGGGACCGCAACGGCTGTACGACCCCCGGACCAAGAAACTCAACCTGCTGCCGCGCCGGCAGGTCGCCGTCAAAGCCGGCCCGCCGATCGACCTCAGTCGCTGGTCGGGGGCGGAGCCGACCCGCGCCGTCCTGGAGGAAATCACCGAAACGGTGATGCTGCGGGTGCGGGACCTGCTGGCCGAGATCCGGGGCGGCACCCCGCCGCCGCTGTGGAGTCCACCGGCCCGCCGTAACGGCACCTCCGGCACCCGTAACGGCAGCCCGGAGAACCGGCGGTGAGCGGACACGCCGCCGTGCTCGGTGCCGGATCGTGGGGCACCGCGTTCGCCAAGGTGCTCGCCGACGCCGGAGCCGACGTGGTCGTCTGGGCCCGCCGCGAACAGGTCGCCGCCGCGATCCGCGAATACGGCACCAACCCCGACTACCTGCCGGCGGTACGGCTACCCGACCGGGTCACCGCCACCAGCGACGCCGTCGAGGCGATCACCGGGGCGCGGCTGGTCGTGCTCGCCGTACCGTCGCAGACGTTGCGCGGCAACCTGGGCGAGTGGGCCGCGCACATCGACCCCGACGCGACGCTGGTCTCCCTGATGAAGGGGATCGAACTCGGCACCACCAAGCGGATGAGCGAGGTGATCGTCGAGACCGCGCGCGTCAGCCCGGACCGGGTGGTGGTGGTCTCCGGCCCCAACCTGGCCGCCGAGATCGCCGCCGAGCAGCCGGCGGCGAGCGTCGTCGCCGGCACCGACGCCGACCGTACCGCCGCCGTGCAGCAGGCGATGCTCACCGGCTACCTGCGCCCGTACACCAACGACGACGTGATCGGCTGCGAGCTGGGCGGGGCGGTCAAGAACGTGATCGCCCTGGCGTACGGGATCGCCACCGCGATGCGCCTCGGCGACAACACCAAGGCGACCCTGATCACCCGGGGGCTGGCCGAGACCGCCCGGCTGGGGGTGGCGCTCGGCGCGGACCCGTTGACCTTCGCCGGGTTGGCCGGCCTCGGTGACCTGGTCGCCACCTGCTCGTCGCCGCTGTCACGCAACCGGACCTTCGGCGAGCATCTGGGGCGCGGGGAGACCCTGGAGCAGGCGCAGGCGTCGACCCGGCAGACCGCCGAAGGCGTGAAGAGCTGCCTGTCGATCCGGGACCTGGCCCGCGCGCACGGGGTGGAGATGCCGATCACCGAGCAGGTGGAGCGGATCTGCCACGAGGGCTTGGACCCGCGTACCGCGTTGACGTTGCTGATGACGCGGGCCACGAAACCGGAATAGGCTCTGCCGCTGGTCGGCGGCGTCGGTCAGGATGATCGGCATGACAGACACCTCCCGCGATCCGGGGTACGGCGACGGCACCCGCTGTGTCTCCGCCGGGCTGCCCGAGCCAACGCCGGGGCAGCCGTTTCTGCCCGGCCCGGTGTTCGCCGCCCCGTACCACCTGGATCCGGTGACCGGGCCGGCGCCGGACCGCGACGGCTACGCCCGGGAGGACAACCCGACCCGGCGCAACCTGGAGTCGGCGATCGGTGCCCTGGAGGGCGGCGACACGCGGGTCTTCGCCAGCGGTCAGGCGGCGATCACCGCGCTGCTGATGACCACGCTGCGCCCCGGCGACACGGTGCTGCTGCCGGCCGACGGCTATTTCACGGTGCGGGCGCTGGCTTCCACGGTGCTGGCGCCGCTCGGCGTGACCGTACGGATGGTGCCGACCGCCGGGCCGTACCCGGATTTCGCCGGGGTGCGGCTGGTGCTGCTGGAGACGCCGGCCAATCCTGGGCTGGACGTGTGTGACGTCGCGGCGCTCGCGGCGGCGGCGCACGCGGCCGGGGCGCTGGTGGCGGTCGACAACAGTGCGGCGACGCCGCTCGGGCAGCGGCCGTTGGACCTCGGCGCGGACGTCGTGGTCGCCTCTGGGACGAAGGCGTTGACCGGCCATTCCGATCTGCTGCTCGGCTACCTGGCGACCCGTTCGGCGGAGCTGCTGTCGGCGGTGACGACGTGGCGCAAGCTGACCGGGTCGGTGCCGGGGCCGTTCGACTGCTGGCTGGCGCACCGGTCACTGGCCACTCTGGATCTGCGGCTGGGTCGGCAGTCGGCCAACGCGGCAGCGGTGGCCGCCGCGCTGGTCGGGCGGGGAGAGGTCTCCGGCGTACGGTGGCCCGGCCTGCCGGACGATCCGTCGTACGCGGTCGCGTCGGCGCAGATGCGGCGGGTGCCGGGGATCGTGTCGTTCGATCTGGGTGACGCCGAGCGGGTCGGCCGGTTCCTGACGGTGTCGAAGCTGGTGTCGGCGGCGACGTCGTTCGGTGGCCTGCACACGGCGGCGGACCGGCGGGCCCAGTGGGGCGACGACACGCCACCGGGATTCGTCCGGCTCTCCTGCGGCATCGAGGACACCGCCGACCTGGTCGCTGACATCACCGCCGCCCTGGACGCCAGCTGACAGACTTACCCACGTGGGAGCCGGCGCGCGGGAAGCGGGACCTGAGTGACGGGACAGGAGCCGGGTGGTGGTCCGCCGCCGGGCTACCGGCGACTGGTGGTCTACCGGCTGAGCGTCTGGTTCCTGCGGTTGGCGGCCGTGGCGTTGCCCTGTTCCGTTATCTGGCCGCAGGTCTGGTTCGTGTTGCCGATCGTCATCGTGTTCGGGCTGATCGTGACGTTGCCGTTGCGCTACTTCGCGCATTTCGAGTGGCAGATGTCGATGATGGACCTTGACGTATCCGTGCTCCGCGACGCGGTGAACGTCCGATACTGGTGATGCTGCCGACGTTTCAGGGTGGCAGGCCCGGGTCCGTACCGATCCCGCCTGCTGGCGCGGGATACTGATGGCCGTGTCGGACGTGCGTGCCCTGGAGGAGACCCTCGACCTGCTGTCCACGCCTGGCGTGCTGGAGCAAATTCGTCAGGCTGAGGCTGACATCACTGCAGGTCAAGCGATAGACGTCGCAGAGCTGCGCCGCCAACTGGCCGCTCGGGCGCGGCGGGAAGCGGCGTGAGGGACGAGGCGGCCTCGCATCGGCGGGGCCAGCGCGGTGGATCCCGTGCGCCGACCGCCTGATCGCCGCTGGTGGCACCTCATGGTGAGGGTTTTCCACGTCAACATCGACGGATGACGTGGAAAACCCTCACCATGGTGCCGGCCACACTCGCGCCGGCTACCCGTCGTGCCCTGACCGACGGGCGGCCGATCGGGTGAGCGGAGCGGTGTTCGAGGGTACTTACGTGCCACCGCTGAGAAGCTGTTCGCATCGCACCGCGTAGCCGCCGGCCAACGCGAAGCCGTAGCGGGCGGCGACCCGGAGTCCGATCTCCGCCAGCCGCAGGTGGACGGCTTCCACACTCAGCCGGCCAGCGCCTGCGGCGGCGCGGCCAGCTCAGGAAACCGAGCCTGCCACAGCGCACGCAGCCGAGCGGGCAACCACAGGCTCGGCCACAGCCGACCCAAGGTGTCCGCGTCGAGCCACCGATGCAGGTCAGCCACGCTGGCAGCCTGGTTGAGCACGGTCTGATACATCACCTGCAGGTCCCCGGTGTCGTCCAGGTCGTAGGCGCTGTCGCCGGACCAGTCGAGCCAGCGGTCGAGCGTCACCACACCACCGATCGGCCCGCGCAGATCAGCCAGGCTCGCAGGCACGATGAAGTGCCGCTGGTCGACATATCGTGAACCAGACGGTGCGCCCTCTGCCCTCGCCATACCTGGACCTCCTGCCCCGACCTTACGGCGAACCAGGCCACGACTACTCCTGGCTCACCGGCTGCGGCTGTGGCTGGTCGGGGCGGTGGTGGGCGGGAGTTGGTAGCCGAGTTGCTGGCCGTAGGTCATCAGCGGGCGCAGCGTCGGCAGCAAGGCGGTGGTCGCCTCGGCCGACCAGTGGCGTCCCCGGTTGCCGTCGAGTCGGCGGTGCCGGGCCGTCGTCCGGTGGCGTTGCTGCTGGTCGAGTCGTTCGCGGCGCAGGTGTTCGAGTCGCCGGGACGCCGTGGACCGGCCGGAGCGCCAGTCGAGCCAGCGCAGCCACCAGTCCCGCAACACATCGAAGATCACCATCATACTCCTTGATCAATTAAAATTTCGCGGTACGTTTGGGCAGCCGGTAGAGTCCACGTCGCTGGACGAATATCTCCCGCCGATCGGCGGCCAATCCGCGTTCGTCGATGACGTAGCCGGTCAGCCACACCCAGCCGTGGTACGTCGGTTTCCGATCGACCGAGATGACGCGGAACGTGAGTCGTCGGCCGCCGGCGAACTGCACGCTCGCTTCCGCGCCGATCAGCAGCACATCGCCGGCTTTCGGTTCGGGCGTACGCAGCAGTCGGCTATTCACGGGGCGGTGCGTCGCGGCGTGGCCGTTCGACGCCGTCCGCGCCTCGTTCGGTCGGCCAGGTGGTGAGCCCGCACTGCGGGCACCACCGGGACTTCACCCGGAACGAGAAAAGTCCGGCGCAGAAGCCGAGCAGTGCCGCTCCGACGAGTGCTCCGATCTCCATCGTCGACACACCCTCTCACTTGCGGGCCGGCAGCGGTGCCGACCAGAGTCCGGACAGGTGCAGCACGGTACGCAGCCGTCTCGCTTTGGCCGGGTCGTGCCGGTCGAGGATCGTCAGCGCCCGCAGGAACGGCCGGCACGGCGTGGCCCGGCCACACGTACGGCAGACCCGCCACCGCGTCGGCAGGTGCGCCCGTACGTCCTCTCGCACCGCCGTCAGGCGGAAACGCGGATCGGTGTCCACACCGGCCGGGTTGGGCACCCGTTTCGGCAACGCCGGCCGGGCGGACGCGGCGTCGCCGATGCCGCCGCGCGTTGATGATCTTCTCGCGTCGCTTTTACCGCCGTCATTGTTGATCAAGAAAATCCCCCTCAGTCGACTCGACGAGGACCCCGGGAAGTGATCCGAGCGGGAGAACGACTTCCCGGGGTCTATTCCACCCTGGACGCTTCAACCGCCGTATGGAACGGTATGAGAGACCCGTGATATCGACCCGGCATCGGGCGACCAGCACGTGGACAGAGTCGAGTGAATTGGGGGACGTGAGAGTCTATGTCTGCAAGCGAGTATCTGGTATTGGAGCTACGCCGGACCCGTGAGTCGTTGGGGCTCACCCAGGAGTCGTGGGCGGATCGCGTTCACTTCTCGGTCACCCACGTGGGGGCCATCGAGCGCGGGGAGCGGCCAGCGCTCCCGGACTACCTGACCATGGTCGACAAGGCGTTCAACACCTCGATGATGAAGTTCTACCGGGAGTTCGTCGTCCGCGAGCAGATCCCGATCTGGTTCCGGCCGTTCAGCGAGCACGAAGGCCGCGCCACCTTGATCCGGGCGTACCAGCCGCTGTTGATCCCCGGTCTGCTCCAGACCGAGGCGTACGCCAAGGCGGTGCTCTCGGCCTACCGGGTGCCCGAGGACGCGGCGGCCATCGCGTTGACGACCCGCATGGAACGGCAGGGCATCCTCCATCGCACGAATCCCTGCCAGCTCGCCGCCGTGATCGACGAGAGCGTGCTGACCCGGCAGGCGGGCAGCGCCGATACGATGCGCGACCAGTTGACCGCGCTGGTCGAGGCCTGCCAGCGGCCGAACATCCAGGTGCAGGTCATCCCGACGGAGGTCGGCGTCTATCTCGGCATGGATGGCCCGTTCGTGCTGGCGAGCGTCGACGGCCGGACTGTGGGCTACCTGGACGGGCATCTGGAGGGCCAGGTGGTGGAGAGCCCGGACCAGACGGCGGCGCTGGAAGGCACCTGGGAGACGATCCGGGGGTACGCTCTGCCGCATCACCAGAGCCTTGACCTGATCACGAGGACGGCTGAGAAATGGACCTGACCACCGCACCCCGTTGGCGCACCAGCACCTACTCCGAAGCCGGTTCCTGCGTCGAGGTGGCAGACAACCTGCCGGGCCGGGTGTTGGTCCGGGACACCAAGGACCGTGGCGGGCCGGTGTTGACCTTCGGCCCGTCTGCGTGGCGTTCGTTCGTCGAGCTGGCGGGGCGGTACGACTGACGGTGCCCTGACATCTCCCGGTGGCGGGATTGTGTGCCGAGCGCCGGCCCTGCTTCGGCAGGGTCGGCGCTTCGTCGTTGGGTGGTGCTGGTTGTCGTCTGGTTTTGTTGTTTTGTGGGTTTCTGGTGCTGTTGCTGGTTGAGTCGGCGGTCGTGATGGTTTCGAGTTGTCTATCTACTGTGGTCGGTTACTGTTGGTGATTTTGGTGGTGTTTTTCTGGTTGGGTGGTGGGTTTGTGGTGGCTGTTTGTGTTGATCGTTTACAGGTGTCGGGGGTGGTGTTTAGGGTCGCGGGGCAGGTCAGGTGCTGTTTTCCTTTCGTTAGGTGGGTGTGATGTCGGGTCGTGGTGGTGGGTTCGGGTGGTGGGTCGGGGTTCGTGGTCGGGTGGCGGTGGTGATGGTGGTGGTGGTGTCGGCGTCGTTGTTGGCGGCGCCGGGGGTGGTGGCGGCTCCGGTGGGGTCGGCGGGGGATCCGGGGGTGGGGCAGCGGTCGGTGCCGGTGTCGGAGGCGAGGGTCGCGGCTGGGGCTGGGGTTGAGCCGGGGTTGCCGGGGTTCGTGCCGCGTGAGCCGGTGTGGCCGGTGGCGGTGTCTGGTGTGGTGGATGTGCCGGCGGTCGATTCGGTGCCGGTGGGTGGGTCGGGGTTCGCGGTGGGTCCGGCGCCGTCGGTCGAGGGTGGTTCGGCTGGCCGGCCGGGGTCCGGGTCGGGGGCTGGGGATGGTTCTGGGTCGGTGTCGCGGGTGGGTGTGGAGGTGTTGGATCGGTCGGTGGCGGTGTCGGCGGGTGTGTCGGGTGTGTTGTTCCGGGTGGTGCGGGCGGATGGTGGGTTGGTGGCGGGTCGGGTGGGTGTGGAGGTGGACACGTCGGGGTTTTCGGGGGCGTTTGGTGGGGATTGGGGTGCGCGGTTGGGGGTGGTGGCGTTTCCGGGGTGTGTGGTGACGTCGCCGGAGGGTGTGGGGTGTGGGGTGGGGCGGCCGGTGGTGTCGTCGCGGTTGGATAACGGGTCGGGTGTGGTGTCGGCGGTGGTGGAGGCGGTGCCGGGGGTGGATCAGGTGCGGCGGGGTGGGGTGTTCGCGGGGTTGGGGGAGTCGTCGACATTGTCGTCGGGTGGTGCGGTGGTGTTCGCGGTGACGGGGGTGCAGTCGGGGGAGACGGGGGATTTCACGAAGACGCCGTTGTCGGTGTCGGCGGAGTGGTCGTCGGGTGGGTCGTCGGGGGATTTCGGGTGGTCGTACGGGATGGGTGTGCCGCCGGTGCCGGGTGGGTTGGAGCCGCAGGTGGGGTTGGGGTACAGCTCGGGTGGGGTGGACGGGCAGACGGCGGGTCGGAATGTGCAGGCGGGTGCGGTGGGTGAGGGGTGGGATCTGCGGGCGGGTGGTTATATCGAGCGGGCGTACAGGTCGTGTGCGGATGATCTGGAGAATCCGGCGCACTATACGGAGGCGAACGGGGATTTGTGTTGGCGGTTGCCGAATCTGCGGTTGGTGTGGGGTGGGAAGTCGACGGAGTTGGTGCGGGACGGGTCGGGCAGGTGGCGGTTGGCGGATGATGACGGGGAGATGGTGCAGGCGTTCGCGGGGTCGAACAACGGGGATCAGGGCGACTTGCCGTCGAACACGGGTGAGTATTGGCGGTTGACGACGCAGGACGGCACGCAGTATTACTTCGGGTTGGAGACGGTGCCGGGCAATGTGCAGACGAATTCGACGGCGACGGTGCGGGTGCGGGCGAACAATCAGGGTGAGCCGTGTTTCGACCTGGGTGGGTTCGCGGTGTCGTCGTGTTGGCAGGCGTGGCGGTGGTCTCTGTCGTATGTGGTGGATGTGCACGGGAACGCGATGGCGTATTTCTATGAGAAGGAGGTGCAGCGGTCGGGGTTCGGCGCGGGTGGGACGCAGTCGTATGACCGGGCGGTCCGGTTGACGCGGATCGATTACGGGGTGACGGCGTCGACGGGGTTCGCGGGTGATCCGCCGGCGCGGGTGGAGTTCACCTGGTCGGACCGGTGTGTGTCGTCGTGCGGGAGCGCGCCGTCGTCGCCTGCGGCGGCGAACTGGCCGGACACGCCGTGGGATCTGTACTGCGGGGTGTCGGCGTCGTCGTGTCCGTCGAATCCGGCGCCGTCGTTCTGGTCGGACAAGCGGTTGACGTCGGTGTCGACGTCGGTGCGGACGGGGCCGGGGGCGAACCGGCGGGTGGTGGATTCGTGGGTGTTGGAGCAGTTGTTCCCGGCGACGGGGAACAGCACGTCGGCGGCGTTGTGGTTGCAGTCGATCACCCGGACGGGGTCGTCGCGGACGCCGGCGGTGGTGTTGCCGCAGGTGCGGTTCGGGGGGACGCGGCGGGATCAGCGGGCTGATTATGATCCGAACGCGGGGATGGCGCAGCCGCGGAAGTATCGGGTGTCGCAGGTGTTCACCGAGACGGGTGGCCGGATCGACGTCACGTATCTGAGTCCGGGGTCGGGGTGTCAGTTCGGCGGTAGCTTTCCGGATCCGGACAACAACATCCACCGCTGTTTTCCGAAGTATTGGAAGCCGGAGGACAACAGCGCGGGGTTCGGGTGGTGGAACAAGTACATCGTGACGCGGGTGGTGGAGAACGATCTGGTGGGTGGGTCACCGCCGGTGGTGCACGACTACCAGTACACGTTGGGCTCGGCGTCGGGGTCGGCGCAGGTGTTGTGGGGGCACGAGAACGGGGCGGCGGTCTACAGCAGTTCGTTGCCGTACCGGTCGTGGTCGGATTGGCGGGGTTACACCGACGTGACGACGACGGTCGGCCCGACGAGCGGCGGCATGCGGTCGCAGACGCGACGGGTCTACTTCCGGGGGCTGAGCTTCGATCTCACGGACACGGGTGAGGACCGGGTGTCGACGGTGAGCAACTCGCTGTCCGAGGTGGTCCGGGACGACCTGTGGCGGCGGGGTCAGCTGTTGGAGGAGATCGTCTTCGACGGGGCCGGCGGTATCCCGCTGTCGAAGTCGGTGTACACGGTCGAGGGCTGGCAGACCGGGGCACGGACCTACCCGGCGCATTGGGCGGTGCCGACGGTGCACCATTCGGTGCTCGTCCGGGTCGGGGTGGAACGGCATTTCACGTGGGTGACCGACACGGCGAGTTGGCGGGAGTCCGAGACGGAGCATTCGTGGCATCAGACGTTCGGCTACCGCACCGAACTGTCCGATCTCGGTGACCCGACCGTCACCACTGATGACCGCTGTACCCGTACCTGGTACAGCAGCAACATCAACACCAACCTGTATCTGGTGGGGGTGGCGAACCGGACCCAGCTCGCGGAGGGTCCCTGCAAGGTGGCGCCGACGTCCGGGCAGGTGTTGTCGGAGTCGCGGGTGTTCCACGACCACGCCACCACCCACGGTGCCGCCCCCACGAAGGGGGAGGTGACCCGTGTCGAGCAGGTCGCCGACTTCACGGGTGGGAGTCCGGACTGGGTGATGGTCGCCACCGCCGACTACGACACGTGGGGCCGGATCGAGGTGGCGGGTGACGCCCTGGGCCGGGAGACGACCACCACCTACGTCCACAACAACAACGACCTGCTCGGCACCGTGATCACCACGAACCCGGCCGGCCACGAGACGACGGTCACCCTGGACACCACCCGTGGGCTGCCGACCAGCGCGGTCGACGCGAACGACAAGACGACCACGGCGTGGCTCGACGCCCTCGGCCGACTCACCCACGTGTGGGCACCCGAACGCGGCAACCCCGACACCCCGGACACCGAATACGTGTACACCGTCAGCCTGACGGCGCCGGCGACAATCCAGACCAAAACCCTCGCCCCGTACGGCGGTGTGGTGTCCGCGTTCGACATCTCCGACGGGCTGCTGCGCCCCCGTCAGACGCAGGTGACCGCCCCGGACGGCAAACGGACCATCGTCGACACCCGGTACGACGGCCGGGGTCTGCCGGTCAAGACGTCGACGTTCTACAACAACGCCTCGGGTCCGACCGGGACCCTGGTCGGTTTCGCCGACACCGCTGTCGACACCCAGACCCGCACCGTCTATGACGGTGTCGGGCGGGCGACCCGGGACCAGTTCTGGTCGGCTGACAGCCTGCAGTGGGAGACCGTGACCGGGTACGGCGGGGACCGGGTCACCGTCACCCCACCCGCCGGCGGCACCCCCACCACCACCCTCACGGATGTCCGGGGCCGGCTGACCCACCTGCGGCAGCACGACGGCACCCTAGTAAGCGGCTACCAGCAGACCAGCTATGGCTACAACCTGCGCGACGAGCTGACTTCGGTCACCGACCCCGCCGGTAACGAGTGGACCTACGACTACGACCTGCTCGGCCGCCGTGTCGAAACGGTCGACCCGGACGCGGGCACCTCGACCAGCGTCTACGACAACGCCGGGCAGCTGGTCACCACCACCGACGGCCGGGGCGAAACCCTCTGGTACGGCTACGACACCCTCGGCCGCCCCACCGAACTCCGCGACGACAACCCCACCGGCGCCCTGCGGGCCTCCTGGCTGTACGACACGATCCGATTCGGTCTGCTGACCTCGTCCAGCCGGCATATCGGCGCCGACACCTACACCAGTGCGGTCACCGCCTACGACGACGGCTACCGACCCCTCGGCACCACCGTCACCATCCCCGCCGCCGAGACCGGACTCGCCGGCACCTACACCACCAGCCACAGCTACCACGACAACGGCGCCCCTGAAACCACCACCATCCCCGCCGTCGGCGGCCTCCCCGCCGAAGAAATTCAATACGGCTACCACACCGCCTCCGGCCTGCCCACCACCCTCACCACCGCCAACGACACCTACGTCTCCGCGACCAGCTACCACTACGACGGCCAGATCGCCCAACGCATCCTCGGCACCGGCGCCGATCGGGTACGGGTCTCCTCACCCGTCGAGCCCGGCACCCGCCGCCTCGCCGCCTCCCAGGTCGACACCGAACACCCCACGACCCCGAACACGTGGGACGACGCGGCCACCACCACCTACACCTACGACCCCGCCGGCAACATCACCTCCATGGCCGGGAAAACAGCAGGCGTCGCGGACCAGACCGAATGCTTCACCTACGACAACTTCCGCCGCCTCCGCCGAGCCTGGACCAAGACCACCACCCCCTGCAGCCTGCCGCCGCAACGCTCCGGCGCCGACCCCTACCGACAGCAGTGGGAGTACGACGACGCGACCGGCAACCGGGAAACCGAAACCACCTGGACGGCGACCGGGTCCACCACCGCCACCTACACCTACCCCACCCCCGGCAGCCCTCGCCCGCACGCCGTCACCGAAGTCGACTACGACGGTGAGATCACCCGCACCGACAGCTTCACCTACACGGCGGGTGGGCACACCGACCAGCGGACCGTCGACGGTGTCACCCAGACCCACACCTACGACGCGGAAGGCCGTCTCGCCGCGACCACGCAGACCGGCCTCGACACCACCTACGTCTACGACACCTCAGGCAACCGGGTCCTCCGCCGCGACGCCACCGGCACCACCCTCTACCTCGGCCACAGCGAACTCCGCCGCACCAGCAGCACCGGCCAGATCGACGGCACCCGCTACTACCAGCACAACGGTGCCACCGTCGCCGTCCGTACCGTCACCGGCCTCACCTGGCTCGTGCCTGACCACCACGGCACCCACCAGATCGCCATCGACCCCACCACCCTCGACCTCACCCACCGCCGAACCCTCCCGTTCGGCAATCCCCGCACCATCCCACCACCGGCCGGCTGGCCCGGAGACAAAGGCTTCCTCGGCGGCACCGAAGACCCCACCGGACTCACCCACATCGGCGCCCGCCTCTACGACCCCACCCACGGCCGCTTCACCACCACCGACCCCCTCATCGACCCCGGCGACCCCAGAACCCTCAACGCCTACGCCTACGCCAACAACAACCCCACCACCTTCAGCGACCCCACCGGCCTCTACTTCGATGAGGACCCTTACGGAAACGGGGATCGGGGCTATATCACCGAAACGCCGTCCGGAAAAAATAAGATCACCACGTCGGGCACATCGGGCAAACCGGCTAAGCCTCCGGGTAAGGGCTCGAGTGGTAAGGGAAGTGACAACAGGTCGACCGGGAAGAACAATTCATCGGGCGGCGGTTCTGGTTCACGAGACCGGCAGGATATTGTTGACAGCGCTGCGATGCTTGGTGATCGGGGCGAGCTAGTAATCGCACCGTCTGCTGCCGATCTTGATAACATGCTGCGGCAGGCTCGCGACAGTTATTGCTCCTGGTTTACCTTGATTTGCGACGATACGCAGCTGGATAATTATACGTACAACTACATCTGTCAGAATAACCCTTCGTGGTGTGCGGAATCCGCCTCCCCTTATGTCTTGTATCAAGAGGCCGGATTCGGTCCGGTTGTCAGGGCTGCGTTGCCCGAGGTGTTGCGCAGTGGGGTGAAGGGGCTAATTAAGAACGCCAGACTGCCGGTGTCCGGCAAAATTAGATTTGTTCCGCCGAAGCGGACATCAGTTAACTCGGGTCTACTTAGAGGCCCGAAAGGCGGATATATCGACAGGTTCGGAAACGAATGGGTGCGTGGTCCTTCTCGGACTGCTGGTCAAGATTTCGAGTGGGATGTCCAGCTCAGTAGGACTGGCAAGGCTCAATTGGAGAGGCTGAGTCCTGATGGAAGGCACTTGAATGTGTCGCTGGATGGAAGAATTACCCATTAGCGCTCTTGTGGGCACTTGGGTGGGTAGGGTCACGGCGATGGATCGAACCCTAGGATCGATCTGAAGATTGGGTGCGATCACTCTACGTGTGTTCGCCAGGATTGTCGTTTATGCTGAGACGATGTGGAAGGTCCAGTCACGATGGAAAACGAGCTGATCCCTTTTTATTCCGAAATTGTCGTCCTACGTGATCCGCAACAGTCCGGGCAAGATGGTCGGTTCGGTGCCATAGTTGGCGTATCGGAGAATGCTAGTGGGGGGAACAGCTACGCAGTAATCCTAGATGGAGAGGACCAGGTCGTTGTGTATGATGATAAGGATATCCGACCTACAGGAAAAATGCGAAGTCGCGACTCGTACTATCCCAATGAGGCTGTATAGCGTGGAAGTCGTTCAGGATTTGGGTTTGTCTTGAGGTTCCTTTTACGGCCCTGGCGTTGTTCCTCCAAGACGCCAGTCCTCGTCGCCAATATGGGCGGCTGTGGTGAACTTGTGTCAAATTGAGAATGCCGTCCGATATTTGCAATTCGAGCGGATGTGAGGCTGTTGCTCGTGATATTCAAGAACTGCTCGGTGGAGATGTGTCCGTGTTTCAGAAGCGGCAAGCAACGACGTCGGTAAGCTGATATTCCGGCTTCCGGATGGGCGACTTCTGTCCCTAGAACTTGCCTGGGGTTGTGGACGAGATCCGACATTTCCTGTTGGAGTTTATCCGATGACGTGCCTACTCCTCGTCGGGTTCGTTGCCGTGCAGAAGGATGGCGTACGTGGTGCGGAGGGCGGTGAGGCGGTCGCGGTGGAAGCGGCCTGGTTTCCGTACCCGTGTCTGTCGTCCGGTGTCGCTGGTGAAGGCGTCCGCCGGGATCTCGGTGGCGTCGGCCGGGGCGAACTCGAGGACTTCGTCGAGGGCGGCGACCGCCCGCGTCAGTGCCGCTCGGGCGTGGCGTTGGGATCGGGGCTCTGTGAACGAAATGCCATCCGGAAAAAAATAAGATCACTACATCGGGCACATCGGGCAAGACGGCTAATTCTTCGGGCAAGGGTAGCCAGGCACCCGGTGCCGACCCCAAGCAACCCCGGTAAGGCGCGTGACGGCAAGGCAAGTGTCACACTTGACAATGTTGCCAAACTGGAATACGACAACGTTGGATTCGCGGCGCTAAACCCCCAGGAGCAGCGCTGGGTCATCTGGAACACCATCTGCTACAACGCGCCAGAGATCTGCCGGGAATACAACCGGCAGCAAGATGCGATCCTGGACATGATCTTTCTCGAACTGACCGGGATAGCTGACACCAAAGCCTGCGGCCAAGGCTCCGTCTCAGGATGCACGTGGACCGGGATCAGCTTCTTGGGGCATGTCGGTAGAGGCGTGTCCACTACCAAGTCCACAGCCAAGGCCGTCGTAATCGCCGGCCGACTATCAGCAAGATCCGACAACTACCTCGACGAGGAGGACTTTCCGAAAGGGGTCCGCCGATTCGAAACCGGGCTTTGTCTATGTAACGTGGTGTGACGGCCGGGGTGTGATCAACTCGGGCGTGTCGTTTGTGGAGACGGCGGCCGGCATCGTCTAGATCATTCGGGTTGTGTGGACTCGAACGATCAACGGCCCTTATCCAATGGAGGACGACCTCGGCTTCAGGAGGTGAAACAATCGATATCTTCTCCGGTGTCGATCAGTTTAAGGTGCATATCGATGGGCACTGAAAGAATCGCTCAACGCATTCTTTGGTATGGCGCGGATGACTGGGTGGCGCTCCATGCGCTGTTCGGTGAGGCAAAGAAGGCCGTGCCGGAGCCGCGAGATGCGTTCAGGGAAGAGGTCGTGGCTGTGCTGGACTATCTCTTGACTCGGGAACTAGCTGAGGTAGGCGAGCTCGCTGAGGCTGGATTCGTACCCTGGAAAGGTGCGGTTGCTGAGGTGATTGCCAAAGTCGTAGCCCGGTGCGACGAAACAGGTTGGCGCCTCGGTGGATTCGACGAACTGTGGCTGAAGAACACTCCGAACGGTATGCGAATGGCCGACTTGACGACGTCTCCAACGAAGGAGTGAGAGGAAGGTCGAAGCGAGAAAGCGAGACGCTCATGCGAGCAGCGCGACGGCCGGCCGCCGGTGGAGCCCGGCACCAGATCGTGCCGGACTCTACCGATCACGTGGTGAGCGTCGACGCTGACGGACGCGGGCACTGCCCGACCGGGCCAGCCGCGCCCGCCAGCCCAGGTCAGGTCGCGGTGCAGGTCAGGGTCGGGGCGGTGTTGCTGCCGTTCCAGGTGCCGATGAACCCGAACGTCGCGCTGGCCCCGGCACCCAGTGAACCGTTGAAGGAGACGTTGGTCGCCGTCACCGTCGAACCAGCGGCGGTGATCGTCGCGTTCCAGGACTGGCTGATCGTCTGACCGTTGGCGAAGGTCCAGGTCACCCGCCAACCCCTGATCGCCGACGAGCCGGCGGTGACCCGTACGTCACCCTGGAAACCGCCCTGCCACTGGCCCAGGATCGAATAGGTCGCCGTGCAGCCGGCAGCGCCCGGCGGCGGGGTCGTCGGATTCGGCGGCGGCGTGGTCGGGTTCGGCGGTGGGGTGGTCGGGTTCGGCGGCGGTGCGGTGGGCGACGGGGTCGGCAACGGCGGCCAGCCCGGTCCGCCGGGCGGCCAGCCGACCAGACCGCCACGATATTGCCCGGCGGTCACGGTCATCAGCCGAGTGGCACCGGCGATGCTGCCGCCGGTGGTGGCCATGCCGCCGGTCGTCGCGCCGGAGAGGCTGCCGCCGCGGTAGACCTCGTAGGTCTGCCCATTTTGGATCCGGTTCGACGAGAAGACCACCTCCCGGAACGCCTTCGGAGCGCGGTAGGAGACGAGCACCTGGCCGCCGGAGACCAGATGCAGCAGGGTGCCGGCCGACTGGCCGCTGGACAGCTGCGGCGCCACCCAGCCCTGGCCCGTGGTCGGCGGCAGGCTCAGCACCGCCAGCGCGGTCGACCCGGCACCGAGCATCGTGCCGCCGGTGAAGTGGACCGCGCCGTTCGAGTCGATCGCCCCCTCACCGGGGCTGCCACTGCTCGGCCCGCTGACCACCACCGTGCCGCCGGCGAAGGTCACCGTACCGTTGGAATCGATGCCGTCGATGCTGGAGTTGACCAGCGTGGTCCCGCCGGTGAACCGGATGAACGCGTTCGGCGCCACCTCGAAATCGCCGTACCCGTCCTCGACGGCGTTGATCGCGTCGTCGCGGGCGGTGACGTCGACGGCGCCGCCGCTGATGGTGATCTGCCGGCTCTCGATCGCCTCGTACGAGCTGGTGACGGTGACGGAGCCGCCGGAGATGGCGACCGTGTTCTCGCCCTTGACGGCGTCGTCACCGGCGTTCACCCGTACGGTGCCGTTGGTGATGGTGAGTCGGCCCCGGTCCGCTTCGGTGTCGTCGGATTTGATGCCGTCGCCGCCGGCGGTCACGTCGACGTTTCCGCCGGTGATGTCGAGGAAGTCCTTGCCCCGGATGCCGTCGTCGACCGCGTTCACCGTGATCGTGCCCGACTCGATGACCAGGCCGTCCTTGCTGGTGATGCCGTCGTACGCGTTGCCCCGTACGGCCAGCGCCCCGGCTCCGGTGATCCGCAGGTCGGCGCGGCTGAACAGGGCGGCGTTCGGCTCGTCGGTGTCCGGGTCGGGATAGACGTAGGTGGCCGCGTCGGTGAGCCGGCTGGTGGTGCCGGCCGCGAGGGTGATCACCACGTCGTCGGCGTCGCTGATCTGCAGTGGCGCGTTGCTGGAGTTGGTGATGGCGGCACCGTTGAGGATCAGATGGACGGTGCCGGAGGCGGAGGTGTCGACGTCAAGGTAGCCGTCGTTGAGGGTGCCGCTGATCTCGTAGGTGCCCGGCGCGGTGATCGTCACCGCCCGCCCGGCGATGGTGACGTCGGCGCTGGGGCTGGTGGCGCTGGCACCGGTCAGCGTGATCGGGACGGTCGCCTGCGCGGCTGCCGGTGCCTGCAGCGGGCCGGCGAGCAGAGCGAGCGCGAGCCCGGCGGGGATGATGGCTCTCAGGGGGATGCGTCTCATGGGCTGTCCTGACTCGGATGGATGGGACGGTACGTGCGGGTGAACGCATCGCCAACTATAGATGAATATCGATGTTTTTGGGTTCGTCGTCGAGACCGAAGCTGTTTCCATCAGCCACCCCGGCCGCACCCCGGCCTCGTCTCGGACTCGCCCCGGACTCGCCTCGCCCGGCCGCCACAGCGACCCGCCGGTCACTCCTCGCATCATCAGGAGGAACCCGGGCCGGTCAGGGCCCGGCGGGCAGGCACGCAGAGTAGGGTCACCCGCGTGAGCGCGAAGACGTGAA